>CAZWQH010000050.1:0-16780 GCA_964635815.1 uncultured Sandaracinaceae bacterium | reverse complement strand
ACGGCAGTGTGCGGATCGGGCGCGGCCGACGCTGACTCCTCGTCCGCTGCTGGCGGCCGCGCGAATGTCCGCGACTCGAGCTCTTCTGTGCCCGAACCCGCAACACCCGGAACCGTAGAGAGCGCACGTTCGTCGTCCGTGGGGCTCGATGTGTCGCTCTCTGTGCTCACAGGGCGCGTTACGACCGTTGAGGAGAGCGCGTGCTCCCCGGACGCGAACTTCGCCGCGACTTCTTCGCTGATCAGGAGCGGCGGTGCGTGCTCTTGGATTCGGGGCGAAAGGAGCTCATCCAGGAGAGCGTCTATCTCCCCGTCGTCAAGCGCGATCGGACTCGGTGCCGGACGCGCCGGCGGTGGCATAGAGAGCGCCTTGAACGCTGCCACCGGATCGTACGATCCGTCTTCGAGCTCCGGCAGGTCCATCGAAATGCCGTGCTCGCGATCGCGGGATTCGAATGCTGGAAGCACGTCTGGAGCGTTCGCAAGCGAGCGCTCGAAAGCTGCTTCGTCGAGAGCAACAGGATCTGGAGGTACCGTCCATGGCGACGGGTTCGCCTCTGCGAGCGTCGCTTCGAGATCATCGAGTGTGCCCTCGGCGCGCCTGTTCTCGTGCGGAGTCGCATCCGAGTCCTCGGGACCTGCGCCCGTGCGCGGGCGAGCGACGTGCCTAGGCGCCGACACGGCGCGCGGGTGGAGCGTCGCATCCTCCGCGGCTTCACCCAAACGAGGCTTGTCGATCTTATCGGACGTCACGCCCCGCCTCCAAGATTCGCCAGCACCGCGTCGACATCTTTCTCGCTCCAGAAGCGCACTAGGCGACGCGCATCCCTGCGCGCCAACAACCCATCCGTGCTCACGCCGAGAGCATCCATCGCGTAGCCGATTCCGCCGAGAATCACGAGCCCAGCGCGGTCGAGCGAAGCGTCCGCAATGGTCGCGGCGGCGGCTACGTCGGTCACGGTCACACGCTTTCGTTTCAACGCCTCGTCGAGCGCTGCGCGAGCTCCGCGACTGATCGCTTTTCGCGAGCGTTTGAGCTCCTCTGGTGACGGAAGTGGCCCGAAATCCGTATCTTCTTCAGCCAGCGGGAGATCGACGGCCGCCGCGCATTCGCGAACGCGTTGTACCCACCTGCGCGGATCGTGGAGAGCGAACATCGGAATCTGCAGTCGAGCGGCAAACGCCGCACGCGCCAGTGTGAAGACATCGCCGTCGTCGAGAGCACGAAGACAATCCGTCCCAAGAATCCAGTCAATCGAGCGTTCGGATTGAGGCAGCGCGACACGTGCATGCTTGTGCGTTTCGGTGCCGTAGACCGAACGCACGGAGAAGCCCATCGCGCGTGAAATGCCATCGATCCAGTCCTTGGTTCGGCCGCTCATTTGTACCGGACCGCCGATCACATCCCAACGAGCTGGCTTATTTCCGTCGATGTCCGCGACGGCGTTCGACACCGCAGAGAACAATGTACGCATCGTGCCGGAGAACGGAGCGAGTACTGCGTCATCGTCTGAGGTGAGCGTTCCCTTCAACCGCTTTGCATCGGCCTCTCCGCGCGCTCGCGCAGCGGCTTCGGTGTCATCGCCGCCAAGCCAGTACACGATCTCGCGACATCTGCGAGTGACGCCCCGATCACCGTTCCATTCGGCCGCGAGAGCTCGTTGCTCAAGGGCGATCGCGGTGAGAGAGATTCCCTTTGCAACGGGGCTCTCGTCGTCCGAACCGGAGTTGCTGAAAGACTCCGCGAGCATCGCTTCGGCGTTCTTGACGAGCTGCTCCGCGACCCGTTGACGGTCGCGAACATCGCTCGCTGCATACAGCTCGAGCACAACTTCGGTTCGCGTCGGATCGGTCTCCCACGCACCGCGAAGGAGGCGTCTGGCCGCGACAAGATCGCCGGATCGCTGCGCAGCGCGCGCGGCGAGCACGGCATGCTCGGAGTTCGAGCGCTCGGAAAGCTCCCAGGCTTGTTCGTACGACGTCGCAGCCCCCGCGGCATCGCCGATTTGATCCGCGAGCTGGGCGCGCTTGATATGAACGACGGCGTCGCGAGCGTGCTCGGGAATCGCATCGAGCTCGACGATGGCGTCCTCGATGCGTTCTAGCTTGTTTGCGAGCATGTCCGCTGCGGCTAGACGTACCAAGCGCTGCTGTGAGACCGGAACTTTCGCGTTCGCAATCGCGCGCAAAGCCGAAACCGCCTCATCGAATCGCCGCGCGCGCGTACTGATCTCGACCTTGAGCGCGAGTGCACCCACATGATCCCCATCGAGAAGAAGGAGCTCGTCGAGACACACGAGCGCTGCGTCGGTGTTGCCGCTCACTCGAAGAAGACGAGCCTTGGCATAAAGGAGGTCTGCGAGCTCTGCAGGATCGTCGACGTGCATCGAGCGCAGCTCCAGAAGATCGATCACGCCACGTAGGTCGTTCTGCTGCACGAGGGCGTCGTGCAGACGTCCGAACGAAACGCGCCGTGCGGGATCGGCCGCGAGGGCACCCCGAAATGCTTCGATCGCGCCCACTTCGTCGGCGAGTGAGTCGGCCGATACGATGCCCGCTTCCTCGAGAAGATCAGCTCGCAGCTCACCTGTCACGAGCGGGGCCAACCGCGTGCACGCGCGGACGACGTCAGCCCAGTCGCGCTGTTCGCGCGCCGCGCATCGAAGCGTCTCCCAGAGCGCGCCATCTCTCTGCGTCGATTCGTTTGCGAGCAGAGCTCGAGCAAGTTGATGGGCTTCCGCGAATCTTCCCGTCTCGAGCAAGGCTCGAGCACGCGCGCTCTGAGCATCTATGCTTTCGCGATCGCCAAGAAGTGATTCATCGCTTTCGCGTTTGCTCTCGAGCTTCTCGATCCGATACGACGGATCCGTCATGAACCGCATCGGGTCGGGGCTCATCCGAAGAGCGGGAGCCTCGGCAACCGAGTCGACTTCGTCACCTTCGAAGGGCCCCCTCCCAAAGACCAAACGAGAAACCTCGTAGTCGGTCAGCGCGAGATTGTCCTTGGCCGCATCCAGCAGCACGCGTGCGTAGGCGTCTCGCTCGGCGGGTGCGTTCGAGGCTGAAGCCACGAACCCAAGAGCAGCAGCTCGCAGTCGAGTTTCGTCTCGTTGAAAAAGGACTGCGAGCTCTCCCTCGACGTCGAGCGGAGGTTCGGGGGGTCGATCGGAGGCGGTGTCAACGTTCGCGTGAGGCACGACACCCAGAAGCCGAAGCGTCAATCGATCGAGCGCTACGCGCGCGGCGTCCTCGTCCTTTAGCGTTGATGCGCGGCCAAGTTGGTCAAGAGCAAGGAGCCGGAGGCTGTGGTTTCCGAGACGCGCGGCGCACCGCTCAAGCATGAGCGCCGAGCTGATCGACCCAGGCTGCCGCTCGAGCGCTTCGAGATAGGTCGTGATCGCGATTTCGCTATTGCCCGCAGCCTCGGCGAGCGATCCCGCCCGGAGCAGCGTGTATTCCTGACCGCGGGCACCTAGCTCGGCATCGCGTACCAGCGATACGACACCTTGTGCGTCGCCGCGCGCACGAAGCACTTCCTCGAGCATCGCAAGCGCGTAGTCGTGCCCTGGAGACAACTCCAAAGCTTGTCGAAGAAGCTTTTCTGCGGCCGCAATGTCGCGATTGCGGACAAGTGCCCGAGCGCCTGCGACAGCATGAGCGGCCGCGATCTCGGAATCTTGCGCGTGGACCGCAAGTCGTTCGTGCGCCGTCGCCAGGGCGTCCCAGTCGTCGCTTGCCGCTGCAAGCGCGCGTGCGACTCGCGGAGCCCACACTTCGTGCGTCGGTTCGGAGAGGCTTCTGCGCAGGAGCGCGTCCAGACCAGCCGCGGGACTTCCATCCGTGGGACGAGAGGCCCATACGCGAGCAATCTGTTCGAGGAGCGCCGCGCTCCGTTCCGATTCACCGACGTCCTCTTCCGAGAGGATGGCGTCGAGAGCGCGACGGACGAGAGCGGCGTCGCCGGTGACGCGGGCAGCACCGTAGAGCTCCCGCGCAGCGGTTCCGCTCGGATGCGCTTCGTACGCCTCGTGCAAGAGCGCGAAAGCGCTCCGGGAGCTTTGGTCTCCTTGAGCTCCGAATACCCGCGCGATGTTGCCCGCTTTGATGAGCAACTCGCTGCGGATCATTTTCTCATCGGTCGCGCGGGCAACATCCGCCCACGCAAGAGCGCGTGCGTCGTGTTCGCCGAGATCAACGCGTAGATCGTCGAGCAAGCCGAACACCGCCGCCGATCCGTGCTTCGACCCATCGTCGGTTCCGGCATGATCTGCACCGCGGGTCGAACGAGAAAGCTTCATCGCTTCCTCGAGTGCCGCGCGTGCGTTGGCTGTCTCGTCTCGTGCGACGGCTCGCTCCGCAAGCCGGAAGTGCAGTGAGGCAGCGAGAGGACCGATGTATTCGCCCGAATCCAGCAGGACTTTTGCGTCCACCGCGGCCGTTTCAGTATCCCCGGCGAGCTCGGCGGCGAACATCCGCTCCTCGCGATAGACGAGATCCGCTGGACGAAGCGCAACGCTTTGTCCAAGCGCGAGAACTCCGCCTTCGGGATCGGTGAGCTCAAAGGCACGCGAATATGCGGCTTCACACCATAGCGCCGCGCTCTCGCGGCTGATCTCGTCGCGCCGCTTTACGTCGAGCTCAGTTCCGAAAAGCTCGCGAGTCTCGGACGCGGATCCACGCGCTACTTGCGCGAGCATGAGCGCGCGCGTCTCGATCGCGGCGACCAGCTCGGCGATCCGGCCATGCTTACGAGCGACCCACTCGAGGACGAGAGCCGCGTACCACCGGCCTTCGGGCTCGAGCAACGCCTGACGCAAGATCTCGAGGGATCGATCCGTGAGGCCCACGTGCTCTGCATCGATCCCGGCTTCCACTAGGAGCGCGGATCGCAATCGCGGATCAGTCGCTGCATTCGCATGCGCGACTCCATCTTCGACTGCGCTTTCGCTCAGCTCGCCCGCGTGATTCTGCGCTCCAAGTAGGATCGCAGCGCTTGCGCACCCAGGATCTAGCTTCAACGCCCGGCGCAGTAGCGTGACAGCGGCTTCGGGCTCGGTGCTCAAGCTGAAGCACGCGAGGTCCACTAAAGCCGACGCTCGCTCCCGCGGCGTACGAGCGCTTTTGGCGAGAGCTTCGTAGAGCTTACGCAGGTTCTGTGTGACGCGTCGCCGCTCGAAGAGGCGGATAAGCGATAGCAGCGGCGGCCGAAACGCAGGGTCGGCGTTGTACGACGAAAGATACTCTCGGACAGCCGCCGCCTCGTTCTGAGTTCGCAGCTCGAGGAAGGTTGCGATTTCGTAGAGAACTTCCGCGCGCGCAGACGGCGTCTCGGTGTGGGCAAGCTCGTCCCGCAGACGAGAAAGCTCCGCTTCTCGCTTGAGCGGACCGAGGCCATCGACGCTATCGGGACGTATCGAAGTCATGAACGCACCGCGCCAGCATAGACCGACGCTTTACCAGCAATTGCGGCGGCGAATATACCCGGTTCGTGAATTGAATAGGGATGAATAGGCAGACGCCGTTCTGGCCCCGCTCGGACGCGATTCGTGGGGTTGACCGAGCGCCCAAACGGCGGGAGCTTCGGGCGCCATGGCCGAGCTGGGAGCTGCATGGACTATCGAAGACCTCGTCGCGCTGGCCCGGGGGAACGCGAAGCTCGAGTTTTCGAAGGCCGCTCGTGACCGCGTGTCTCGTACTCGCTCGTTCGTAGACGATCTGGTCCGACGGGGAGACTCCGCACCCAGCGTCTACGGGGTAAACACGGGATTTGGAGCTATGGCCGAGACCCGCGTGCCCGCCGCGGATCTGGCCCGGTTGCAGCACAATCTGCTTCGAAGCCACGCTGCGGGGGTCGGTCCGCCCCTCGAGGACGACGTCGTTCGGGCGATGATTTGTCTCCGGGCACAAGTCCTCTCCCTCGGAAACTCCGGAGTCCGCCCCGTCGTGGTCGACCGACTGGTCCGTTTCCACGAGCTGGGTGTCATTCCGCGTATCCCCGCTCAGGGCTCGGTAGGCGCATCGGGCGACCTTGCGCCGCTCGCTCACCTAGCTCTGGTCTTGATCGGCGAGGGCGAGGCACGAATGCGCGACTCATCTGCGCAGTGGCGACCAGCAAAGCTCGTCCTCGCGGACGCCGGGATTGAACCGCTGGCTCTCGAAGCCAAGGAAGGGCTGTCGTTGATCAACGGCACGCAGTACATGCTCGCGATCGGTGCTCTAGCGTGCGCGGATGCCGAGAGCCTCTGTCGGAACGCGGACATTATCGGCGCGATGTCGCTCGAGGCGCTCCTTGGGACGGCCACTCCCTTCGACCCACGCATCGAGAGCGTGCGCAAACACCCTGGTCATGCCCAGTCCGCCGACAACCTTCGACGTGCTCTCGCCGGTAGTGAGCTCGGTGCCAGCCACGTGGCGTGCGGAAAAGTTCAAGACCCGTATGCGCTGCGATGCATGCCTCAGGTGCACGGCGCGACACGCGACGCACTTCGCTTCGTGCGCGAAGTCATCGAGCGCGAACTCGTCGCCGCCACCGACAACCCGTTGATCTTTGTGCATGAGACAGGCGCAGATGTGTTGTCCGGCGGAAATTTCCACGGACAACCGCTCGCGCTTGCGTTGGACTTCGCGGCGATCGCAGTCGCAGAGCTCGCAAACATCAGCGAACGCCGCGTCGAACAGCTGGTGAACCCGGCGATGTCCAGTGGCTTGCCCGCATTCCTTGCGCAGCAGAGCGGTCTCGATTCCGGTTTCATGATGGCGCAAGTCACAGCGGCCGCGCTCGTGTCGGAGAACAAAGTGCTCTGCCATCCAGCCAGCGTGGATTCCATTCCATCGTCTGCGGGCAAGGAAGACCACGTATCGATGGGGAGCATCTCGGCACGCAAGCTCGCCCAGGTAGTGACGAACGTGGGGCACGTGCTTGGAATCGAGGCTCTGGTCGCGGCTCAGGGGATTGACCTCCGAGGCGGTCTAAGAGCTGGCAAAGGTGTCGCCGCTGCGCACGGACGTTTGCGCGAGTCCGTTCCCACTCTCGAGCACGATCGCGTCCTGTATCCCGACATCGCTGCCGCAACTTCGCTGGTCACGAGCGGCGGATTGGTAGACGCTGCGGCCTTCGCTGCTGGCGCGATCGTCTGAAGTAAGCCAACTGCAATGACCGCCTCGAACGAAACTGGCTCGCATCATCACATGAAACGAGGGCTCCTCTTGGGAGCGCTCGGGGTCGTCTACGGCGACATCGGCACGTCGCCGTTGTACGCACTGAACGAGTGCTTCCAAGGACATCACCCTGTCTCTGCGACGCGTGACCATGTCATCGGCCTGGTGTCCGTCTTTGTTTGGGCCCTGCTGGTCGTGGTCGTGATCAAATACATCGTCACGATCATGCGAGCGGACAACCAAGGCGAGGGAGGGATCCTCGCGTTGTTGTCGTTGTCGCTGCATCGCGCGAAAGAGGATGCGGTCGCCTATCGCGCGCTCATCATCGCGGGAGTGTTCGGCGCCGCCCTACTCTTCAACGACGGCATGCTTACGCCCGTGGTGTCGATCCTCGGCGCGCTCGAAGGGTTGCCTCCCGTGCTTCTGCAAACGGGATTCGCCGACATTGCGACGCTTCAACAGAGCGATCCCAAGTGGATCATCATCGGAGTTACGCTGGTGATTCTCACGTTCCTCTTCGGCGTTCAGAATCGCGGGACGGAGCGAATGGGTCGGTTGTTCGGCCCCGTCATGCTCGTTTGGTTTATCACGCTGGCCGGGCTGGGTCTTCCTGCCATCGCCAAAGCGCCTGACATCCTCAACGCGTTCAATCCGTACCACGCGGCGAAGTTCCTCCTTTCGATGTCCATTCCCAAGAGCGGAATCGAGTTCTGGGTCCTGGGAAGTGTGGTCCTCTGTTTTACCGGGGCGGAAGCCCTTTACGCGGACATGGGGCACTTCGGTCGCGCACCCATTCGGCAAGCGTGGTTCTTCATCGTCTTCCCGTGCTTGATCATCAATTACCTCGGACAAGCGGCGCTCGTTCTCAAGAACCCCGCCGCTGCGAGCACAAACCTTTTCTACGCGCTCGCCCCCGGAAAGCTCCTGATCCCGCTGGTCATCATCGCCACTGCGGCGGCGGTCGTCGCTTCGCAGGCGCTGATCTCGGGCGCGTTCTCGATTGCGCGTAACGCGATTCAGCTTGGATTCATCCCGCGCCTCAACATCGTGCACACTTCGAGCGCCACAGAAGGGCAGATCTATCTACCGCAGGTGAATTGGACTCTGTACATCGCGTGCGTGATCTTGTGCGTCGTCTTCCAGTCCGCGACTGGCTTGGCAGCTGCGTACGGAATTGCGGTGACCGGCACGATGGTCATGACGACGTACCTGTTTTACTTCGTCGCTCGAGAATGGTGGGGAACCCCTCGAGCGGTCGCAGTTTGTGTTCTCTTCATGGCGGTCGATGTTCCGTTCCTCTTCGCGAACTTCGACAAGCTCGGTTCCGGGGGCTGGGTACCGGTCGCGTCTGCTGCCGTGCTCTTCGTCATGATGATGACCTGGAAAGCCGGCCGCAGACTCATCGGCGAGTACATGAAGGAAGCGACGATCCCAATCGAAGACTTCCTCAAGCAGATCGAGGAAGACAAGATTCCTCGCGTTAGAGGCACGGCAGTTTTCATGACGTCCTCCCCTCACGGTGTTCCGCCCGTGCTGCTTCACCACTTCAAGCACACTCCGGTTCTGCACACTCAAATCGCGTTTCTTACGATCGTAACCGAGCACGTTCCCACCATTCCGCGCAAAGAGCGTGTTCAGGTCGAACGCCTGGGCGAGGGCTTCTTCCGCGTGATCGTTCGCTACGGATTCATGCAGACCCCGCGCGTGACGGACATTCTCAAGTTCAGCGAAGACCACGGTCTTCACACCGATCGCGACACCACCAGCTTCTTCTTGGGACGCGAGAAGCTGGTCATCACCAAGCGCAAGGGGCTCGCGCGTTGGCGAAAGGTCCTATTCGCTGTGATGTCTCGCAATGCGAGACCTGTAACCGACTTCTATCGGATCCCAGTCAATCGCGTGGTCGAGGTTGGGATGCAGGTCGAGATCTGATCGCTCGCGAAGACATTCCCAGGATCGTAAGAGGTTCTTTGGAGGCGCTCAGCGTTACGCGCGCGCCCATCTCGACCATTCGCACGAGACGCGGCCCATCGAGATAGATTCGAGCTTCCGCCATCTTGCTCGTGATTGAGAGAGATTCGCCACGAGCAACGAGACCACGCGTCATCGCGTATCGCTGCCCGGGCGGTGTATAGGGTTCACGTACGACGAACTGGAGCTCACTGGCGGAGAGAGGCAAGACGCGACCACCCGCCGAGCGCTGCGCTGCGGTGGATCCCGCCGCCGGGCCCGCCCAGATGCCGCTCGATTTTTGCGTCTCTTGGGTCCCGCTCTCACTCGAGCGGAGCACGTAGCGTGAGGTTTCTGCGGGGACTGCATGACAGAACAAGATGTCGTTGAGCACGCGCGTGTCGATCGACACGTCGTCGACTGCCACATTCATGCGCGTGAGGGTCAACGCCGCGAGCCGTCCTTCGAGAGCGCGCACGAGCGTTTCCTCGAGATCCTCGGACGTCCCTGCGCAGAAGTAGCCGACGCTGTCTCGTGGCGCCGTGTTGATTGCAAGAATCGGGAGATTTGCTGGCACTCGGTGTGATGCGGCGAGCAACGTCCCATCACCACCGAGCGAGACGACGAGATCTACGGATCGCACGGAGAACTTGTCGTTGCGTGAGACGAACGTCGCAGCGCAGCCCAGTTTGGCGAGAAGGCGACGCGCGTGCTCGACGGTCTTCTCGTGCGCCACGTGAGCCGCGCGCATTCGCTCGACCGATACGCTTCGTGCACGCAGGAGACGCTCGACACGCTTCTTGACCGCGCTCGTCGCACCACGGCCCAAGAACGTGTCGATGGCCGTTCGCTTGAGCACGACTACAACACGCATCATCGAACGCCCAGTCTTTCAGCGAGCCGTCGTGCGCCAATCTCGGTTTTGATGTCACGGATCCGCCCGTCTCGGCACGCGAGGAGGATCTCATAGAGCGGAACGAATCGAATGATGCCGCCCGCTTCGACTGGCGAGCCGTCTTCGGGAGGCGGCGTCGATGGGAGCGTGTCGATCCGAGTGTGAAAGAAGTGAACCGTCTCACCAACCATGCCGGGCGTGAGAACCGCGCGCGGACCGAGAGGAAGCATGTCCGTCTCCGTGAGCTCGACGCCCGTTTCTTCGTAGGCCTCGCGGGCCGCGGCGACACGAAGCCCTTCCATGCTCCGTTCGCTCGGCTCCACCAGCCCTGCGGGGATCTCCCACTGGACCGAGATGCTCTCGCTGCCGAGGGCCTGATCGTGCGTGCCGCGCAGCGCCAGCGGCGGGCGGAGTGAACTTCGCACGCAGATCGTTGGATCGCCGGAGAGTGACTCGGCCTCTATGACGATTGCGACAGCGTCGAGCGCGTCCCGATCCACGATGTCGTACACGTACGGATGACTTGATCGGCCGTTCTCGTAGTGGTTCCGGAGCAACAAGCGTCGCACACGCAAGAATCCGCCATCCGAAGGTGGTGAGCGGTCTTCCACGATCTCCACCCGAATGACGGGAAGTCCTGCGAGAGGGTCAGAAGCATCCGAAGAACGGTTCACGACGGACCCCAAGAGACCCCGAAGCTTGGAGCGAGGATTGGCAAACTGGTACGCGTTCCGCTTTGCAGAATGAGATCGATCCCAAGAACGAACGCGGCACGTCCACCGATGCCCGCACGAACGAAGGCGCCAAAGCTTCCCCATGCACCGCCGGTCAATCCTTGATCGGTCGCCCCACCCCAGACGCCGACTCGTAGCCGCACCTCGAGCGCGTCCGCGATCACGAACGTGCCGCTCACAGCAAGCGGCATCGTCACTTGAGAGCGCGTGCCATCTGGATTCGAGATGATGGCCGCACCGAACGCACCACCCAGTCGGAACCAGGAAGAAAAGGAGTGTGAAAGATCGGCCATCACCGCACCGCCGAGCTCAGGAAAGCGTGGGTCTCCGATGAGCGCCGAGACGGTCGCTGCACCGCTGGCCGCGTCGTCCGAAACGACCGCAGGCTCCGCGGTGGGTGCGTCCAAAGGCTGCGCCGAAGCCTCGAAGGGCAAGGCGAACGAAAACAGAAGGACAAGCGCGAGTGTGTCGCAGTCGCGTACCACAGCGAAGGTCTGTACTCGAAAACTGGAGGTTCGAAAACCCCCGAGTTACTTCGAATCAGGTCGCATTGAAGTTTCGGCCGTTTAGTGCGTCATTAACGGCAGTGCTTGGTTTCACCGCAGTTTCGGCCAGAGGCAGCTTCATCTGGGCTACCGCGTGCATGACCGCCGCGCTCGGGGCGTGTGGGAGCGCGCCTCCGCTAGGCATCGATCGCCCCGAGTTTGCACGGCTGGGACACTTCACCACCGCAGAGCGCGATGCACTCGAACCGTTGCTCACGACTGGAGTAGTGACGCTCGTAGAGTTCTCGGACGAGAACACGCTCCCCGCAGTCCTGGTGATGTCGAGAGTCGCAGCTCCTGTCGACAAGATTGCAAGCGTGATCGCAGATCCGTCGAAGTACTCGCGTTTCGTAGATGCGCTGAGTGAGGTCACGATTCGCGAACGTCACGAGAACTCCGTGTCGTTCGAATGGTCGCTGCAAGCGGCAATCTTCACGATGCGCGGACTCAACGTGCTGACCGAAATCGAGATCCCAGGACCCGAGCGCAGGTTTACGGTACTGAGCACTGGAGGCGATCTCGGGACGGGACGCTTCGTGTGGCGCGTGTATCCACGCGGTGACAACGAATCGACTCTCGTGCTCGCGATGCGCGTCGACCTTCGCGAGTCGAACTATGTGACGCGTGAGCTCGCACGCGCGGGGCGCACGGTTAATCGCAGCGTCAACATCGCGCTCTGCCACGCGCTCTTGCTTGGCGTCCGTCGCGAGGCTGAACGCCAGGTAGGCGCTCCCGCGTGGGCTCTTGCTCCAGGCCGCGGCGAGACACCACCGACTGCCCCCCCGTTGGATCTCAATAGCGTCTACGGGCTGCTATCTCGCGGCGACCTCATCGTGAGCGAGCTCGACACGACGGGCGTGCGTCAAGTGAGCGTGTTCGGTCGCATGGGCCTGCCACCCGATCGCGTGCTGCCGATCATGAATGACCCTCAACGATTTGGATCGTTTCTCATCGAAGGCAGCTCGGCGACAATCCAGGCGCGCGATGAGCGCGGCATTCATTTCGACTGGAGCGTGAACCTTCCGATCGTCGGAACTGCAGGCAAGATGGTGCTGCGCGATCAGGGCAACACGATCGACGTCGAAGGTGAAGGCGGTTCGTTCGCGACGGGTAAGTGGCGATTTGTGGTGGGGGTTGTCGCCGAGAACGAGGCAAGCGTGAGCGCGCTTGGGATGTTCGATATCGGCGAGTCGGGGTGGCTGGTGAATTCGATTGTTGCGGGCAATCCGGATCTTGCGTCGGGGTTGTCTGCGGCGACGGAGTTGATGATTGTGCGCGCGATTCGGACTGAGGCCTGGAACGCTGCTCAAAGAGCTCAGTGAGGGTCCGTTGAGTTGTGCGGCTCGCTTGGAGCCAAGTGGGTCCTCTGGGACGTTCACCTTGCAAATGCGGCTGAACGTCCCCGATGGCCCACTCAGTCCCTCAGCGACCGCACGCCACCTGCGGTCCCAAGCGAGCGTCCATCGCATTTTTCAGCCTTCGATACGAATAGCTCTCGCCGTCTCGACAACGTGTTGGAGGAGCGAGACTTCCTTCATCGCGTCCAGAAGATCTTGCTCGCGCGCCACGTGCGAGATCATCACGATCGTCACCGGCGAGGTAGTCCCGGGAGAGCGCCCCTCCTGCAACATCTGCTCGATGGAGACGTCGAACGCTCCCAGCACGCCGGCAATTTTCGCGAGCACACCCGGACGGTCAAGAACCGAGAACCGTAGATAGAAGCGGCCGCGGCGATCGCGAGAGGTGATGAGTTGGTAACGCTGGAGGGCGTCGCCTCGGAAGGCGCGTTGGGGGACGCGGCCGCGAGCACCGGAGAGAAGATTACGCCCAACGTCGACCAAGTCGCTTACGACGCTGACCGCAGTAGGCATCGCGCCAGCACCGAGTCCGCTAAGGAGTGCGGGGCCGACGGCAGTGCCGCGGATCGCGATCGCGTTGAGAGCGCCGTTGATATTCGCAAGCACGTTGTCTCGAGGAAGCAGCGCGGGGTGCACGCGCAAGTCGAGCTTCGCCGCGTCGCCGTCTGCACGCGCGAGCTGACCGATGGCGAGCAGCTTGATCACATACCCGAAACGCTCGGCAAAATGGATGTCCGTAGCCGTGATCGTATCGATGCCTTCTACGAGAACATCGCTCGGAGCCACTCGCGCGCCAAACGCCATCGTGGAGAGGATCACGAGCTTGTGAGCTGCGTCGCCTCCGGAAACGTCGAGCGTAGGATCAGCTTCTGCGTATCCGGCCGCCTGAGCTTCTTTCAGTGCGTCGGCAAAGCTCATGCGCTCGTGCTGCATCCGCGAGAGGATGTAGTTGCTCGTGCCGTTCACGATACCGCGAACGTCTTCGATTCTATCCGAAGCGAACGCCTCCCGAAGCACTCGGATGATCGGGATGCCACCTCCAACCGACGCCTCGAAGTAGAGGTCGACGCCCTTCGACTCCGCGCGCTCAATGAGCTCGTGGCCTCGCTCTGCCAGCAAAGCCTTGTTCGCGGTCACTACTGCGGCGCCTCGGTCGATCGCGCGACCCACGTACTCGTACGCCGGTGTGAGTCCGCCCATGAGCTCTACGAAGACGTCGATGTCCGGATCCGCGAGCACGCTGTCTGCGTCGTACGAAACGGAAGCGGCACTGTGAACGGACCTCGCGCGCGCTGCGCTGCGAGCGAGGATGCGACGGACCTCGATCCGTGTGCCTAGACGCGATTGGATCTCGTGCTCGTGCTCCGCAAGCAGTCGCAGCACCCCTTCGCCGACCACGCCGCATCCCAGGAGCGCTACCCGTATCGCGCGTGGATCTGTCGGAACGCTTCGCGAAGCCATCAGCCGAGTACAACTATCCTAGAAATCGGCGCGACACAACGTATGCGACGACGCTCATCAGGAAGAAGCTCACCGTTTGTTTTGCGCCGGTTCGCCAAACGATGAAGCAGGTAGCCGGAGGCACCAAGCTGGCCAAAAAGCGGACGAGCGGGCTGCGGGGCCACGACGAGTACCACGTGAGCTGCATCATAACCGCGTACAGCACCAACACGACCGCTCCGAGCAGAGTGGCGATGAGAAAGCTAACGCTGGCCGCGGTCATAGAAGCCATCAGGGTCGAGCCGTGTTTATGTGCGCAATTGAGTGAGAAGGCTAGACTGCGCCGTCCATGAGTCAAAACCCAGCAGCTCCGCGCTACCCTTACCTTCGCATTCGTGCGCACTCCCGCGAACGAGAACGCCTCAGCGAAGCCCTCTTCAGCGCAGGCGCAACCGGTATCGAGGAGCAGGACGAGCGATCCCTCGGCTCGACCGCGGCCAAAGGTCAGGTCGTTTTCATCGCACACTTTGCGGACGACGCTGCGGCCCTCAGCGCAAAAGATCAGCTCGGAGCCGACGTCAAATCAGAGCTCGATCACGTAGTGGGCGATGCCTGGCGCGACGCGTGGAAAAAGTTCTTCAAGCCAACTCGCATCGGCAAACGAATCGTGATCCGTCCGTCCTGGGAGGACTTCGCTGCGAAGCCGACTGACCTCGTCGTCACGCTCGACCCAGGTCGCGCGTTCGGAACAGGAACACACGAAACCACACGCCTCGTGCTCGGACTCCTCGAGGAACATGTCAAACCCGGCGCACGTGTGTTGGACATCGGTACCGGCAGCGGCGTCCTGGCGATCGCCGCAGCTAAGCTCGGAGCGAAGAGCGTGTATGGGACGGACAACGATGCGACCGCAATCGCCGCGGCTGGCGAGAATGTCGAGATCAACGATGCAGCCGACACCATCGAGCTCCACAAGGTCGACCTGGATGGTGTGAAGGGCCCGTTCGATCTCGTAATCGCGAACATCGAGGCGCGGGTGCTTCTGCCGATGGCGCGAAGAATACGCGAGCTCGTCGCCAAGAACGGAACCGTGATCCTCTCGGGGCTACTCCGCAATCAGCGCGGAAGCATCGAAGCCGCGTATCAAGGCCTTACTGACTCCGGTGAAGCTCCTCTCGGAACGGTTTCCGTTCGCGAAGAGGGCGACTGGATTGCGCTGGTCCTGAGTCCGAAGCTCCGCAAGCTGGAGATCGAGCACGGGCCGAGTGTCTCCGGTGTGTGGGACCGCGGCCAAGAAGACTGGATCGCCAAGATCGCTTCACGAGCACTCTCCCCGCGAGCCGACGGACGCGCGGTCCGCGAGCTTGTGCGAATCGATCACCCACTCGCACGCGCTCTGTCGCTCGAGTGGTATGCGCGCGCGCGTGACGGCGGTCCAGACGCGCTGTCGCTTGCGGGTGGCAGACTGGTTCTCGACGCACCCGAGCTACGCAAGGTTGCGCGTCAAACGCTGCGCGATGGACTGATCTCGACCACCAATCAACCCCGTTGGTCGCATGACAACGCGCTAGGTGCGCTTGGCGATGCGGGAACCGCCGCCGATATTCCCGCGCTGGCGGCACTCTTGTCTGAGATGCGGCCCGCGCTTCAGTCGATCGCGGGCGATGCGCTCCTGAATGTCGAACGACGCTCTCCAGGTAGCGTGCGTCGTGCTGGGCTTGCTCCGCAGATCCGCATCGCAGTTCAAAACGCTCCCCGCGGGAGACCATCCGTCGCGCTCGTGCGACTGCTGGGCGAAATCGCGGCCCCCGCAGAAGTCGAAATGCTGGAGCGGATCGCAGAGTCCGGCAAAGGCGACGCCGCTTTCGAAGCTGCCGCAATCCTCGTCGCGAAATCGCCGGGACGATTTCTCTCACTCGCGGAAAAGGTCCTGGACAAGGTTACGCGGAATACAGACGAGTCGATCGTCATCGGACTGAAACGAGCAGTTTCGAGCGCACGTGGTCGCGCCAAGAAAACACATCCGCAGAAGAGTGGGAAGAAGAGCGCGGCGAAATCCAAGCAACGAAAAGAGAACGCTCGACGTGGCCCCGTCACGCGAGGGTCACGTGTGGGTCGGTGACCAGGTAGCCAACGATGCGGCGATTCTTTTGTGCATCGCTCGGTGTTGTCGGAGACATCGTTCGGTTCGATGACGCGGTTCGACGTCATATCCGGGTGTTGCGGCTGGCGCCTGGAGAAGAGATCGTGGCGTTCGATGACCGCGGACACTCGGTCCGCGCCACGCTGGAAGACGAAGAGCGTGCACGCGTAACACTGGTTCTTGAGGAACAGAGCTCCGGCTCGCGCGTCGTCCTGATTCTCGGAACGCCAAAAAAACCGGCGCTCGAGGATGTTGTTCGGATGTGCACCGAAGCAGGCGTCAGTGAAATCTGTATCGTCGACTCGAACCACTCGGTATCTCGCTCTGCGAAAGACGACGATCGCGGTGTTGATCGCTTGGATCGCATTGCGCAGGAGGCCGCACGACAGTCGGAGGCGGCGGCGATTCCGGCAATTTCGCGCGCAAGGGATCTTCCGGACGCCATCGCGCGAATCCCTCCCGGAGCTAGCAGGATCCTGTGCTCCGCTCGAAACGGACCCGCGATGACGGCAGCTGACGTGGGCGAAACAGAGACGTGGATCGCCATTGGGCCCGAGG
>CAZWQH010000049.1:0-17281 GCA_964635815.1 uncultured Sandaracinaceae bacterium | reverse complement strand
TCGAGCGTTCCGAGCGGCCGGCGGCGGACGAGAACGACATTGCCTCGAGCTAGAAGAAGGTCTGCGCTCGTGATCAGAAGCGAGGGTTGCAGATGATCTGTTCCATCGACGAGGAAGCAAACATTCTCATTGCTCGCTTTCGCCGTGAGCTGCTCGATGAGTCGGGGGAGACCCGGGGGCGCTACCTGTTCCGCCGTGAGCGGGATCACGAGCTCGCCACGAGCCTGAAGTTTCTCGGCAAGGTGCAAAGCAAACGTGGACTTTCCCACGCGAGGAGGCCCAACGATCGAGAGAAGGACCGAATTTCGCTCGGCTCGCGAAAGCACATCTTGCGCATACTCGAGCGATGCGACGTGCGCTGTGGGCAGAGTGGTGGACGGCTGCTGGAGGCTGATTTGCTGCGTCATGGTTCTCGCGATCTCTGAAGCTGAATCGAGCAACGCCTGTGCCTCGAGAAGATCCCGAAAAGCACAAGAGCTCCGGAGCTATGTCAGGCGAACTCTTCGATCGGCCGGACGGCTTGCTAGTTAGGACGGCAAGATCAGAGACATGGAGTGTTAGGTGAGTTAGCAGCCTAACAAATCTGCTAGCCAGTCTTGCAGGGCACTTGACACTGAACATCCGAATACGTCAGATCGCCCCTGGTGACGGCTTACGTTCCACTCTGGGTAAAGAGCAACTTCAGCTTTCTCGAAGGTGCCAGCCACCCTGAGGAGATGCTCGATGCCGCGGAAAAACTAGGAATTTCATCCATTGGGCTAGTGGATCGTGATGGTTTTCATGGAGCGGTCCGCGCCCATGTCCGTGCTGTTGAGCTCGACTCTCACCTTTTAATTGGTGCGCAGGTGACCTGCTCGGGTCGTGGTATCGAGGCGGATACTAATCCTAGGGTGCTTCTGTATGCCGGTGACCGCGAAGCGTACGGACGCATTTGTGAGCTTCTGACGCTCGGCAGATCGCGATGCGAGAAAGGTCGGTCGGAGCTCGATGCTCGGGAGGTTTGCGAAGCAGCAAGCAACGGCATGGTGGCCATAGGACTCGTGCCGGAGATATTGCCGGCCTTGAAGGATGCGTTTGGGGATCGCGCTTACTCGATGATTGCTAGGCATCGTCTCGATGCCGAAATGGAGCGCGAGGAAGTCATGCGCAACGCTGCACGGCAATGCGATGTACCTACTGTCGCCGGCAACGAAGTTCTCTATCACCATCGATCGCGCCGTTCGTTACAGGATGTGCTGACCTGCATTCGTCACCGCACGACGCTCACGAACGCGGGCCGAGCGATTCGCGCGAACGGTGAGCACGATCTCAAGTCTCCGGATGCAATGCGTTTGCTTTTCGCCGACGATCCTTCTTCCCTCGCACGGACTCTCGAGATCCGTGACCGCGTAAAGTTCTCATACGCGCAGCTCCGCTATCGATATCCATCGGAGCGTTTGCCAGATGGTTCGAATGAAGATGGCTGGTTACGAACGCTTGCATTTCGTGGTGCCACCGTGCGGTACGGAAGTGTCATCTCCGACGCTGCCGTTGCCCAGCTGGAGCGCGAGCTGGAGATCATTTCAGACCTCGAATACGGCGGTTACTTCCTCACGATGTGGGAAGTCGTTCAGCTCTGTAAGCGCGAAGGCATTCTCTGCCAAGGACGCGGCAGTGCTGCGAACAGCGTGGTTTGCTACTGCCTGGGAATCACTGCAGTCGATCCAATCAAGCTCGATCTTTTGTTCGAACGCTTTCTGAGTCGCGAGCGGGCCGAGCCGCCGGATATCGATCTCGATATCGAGCACGAGCGTCGTGAAGAAGTGATCCAGTGGATGTACACACGTTATGGCCGTCGTTATGCGGCGATGGTCGCGAACGTGATTCGTTACAGAGCCAAGAGCGCGATTCGGGATGTCGGGAAAGTGCTCGGCTTGGAAGCCGCCGCGATCGACGGCGTGTCACGGATGATCTCGCACTACGACGGGGTCTCCGATGAAATTCTAGACGGCTGCATCTCCAAGGAAGGTTCACCTGTGCGAGCGAACTTCAAAAGACTCGTGCACGAGATCCTCGATTTTCCTCGTCACCTCTCCATTCACCCAGGCGGCTTTTTGCTGGGCCACGAACCTGTGGACACGTTGGTGCCCGTAGAGCCTGCCACCATGGAGGGACGCACCGTCATTCAGTGGGACAAGTACGACGTCGAAGCGCTTGGTCTTTTCAAAGTGGATCTCCTCGGGCTTGGCGCTCTCACGCTCGTGAAGCGGTCCTTTGCGTTGATGCAAAAGCATCAGGGGATCGAGCTCGAGATGGCGACAGTACCGATTGAAGACTCTGCGACCTACGAAATGGCGTCACGCGGCGACACGGTTGGCGTGTTCCAGATCGAGAGCCGAGCTCAAATGGCAATGCTTCCTCGTTTGCGCCCGCGCACGTTTTACGACCTCGTCATCGAAGTCGCGATCGTTCGACCAGGACCGATTCAAGGCGACATGGTTCACCCGTACTTGCGAAGGCGATCCGGACAGGAGCCTGTCGTGCTTCCTCATCCGAGCCTCGAACGCGTGCTCGCACGAACGCTCGGTGTGCCGATCTTTCAAGAACAGGTGATGAAGCTCGCTGTTCTGGTGGCGAACTACACCCCGGGCGAATCCGATCAGTTGCGTCGCGATATGGCCGCATGGAAGTCCACCGGGAAGATCGAGAAGCACCACGAGCGGCTCGTGTCTCGGATGGTTGCCAATGGGATCTCGCTCGAGTTTGCCGAAAGAGTCTTCTCGCAGATCAGCGGATTCGGCGAATACGGATTCCCCGAGAGTCATGCCGCTAGCTTCGCGCTCATCGCGTATGTGACGGCTTGGCTCAAGTGTCATCACCCGACTGTATTTGCGTGCGCGCTGTTGAACTCTCAGCCAATGGGCTTCTACACACCATCGACGATTATCGATGACGCCAAGCGACACGATGTGAAAGTGAATCCTATCCAGATTGGAAAGAGCGAATGGGATTGCTCGCTCGAAGCCGATACGAGCAGCGCCGGCGGATACGCGCTTCGCATGGGGCTTCGCTATGTGAAAGGTCTCGGTGAGCTCGAGCGGCAGCGTTTGGAGTCCGCGGGTGCGATCGGGTTTACGGACCTTCCAGATTTCGTTCGGCGCACGGGATTGTCTCTGCGCTCGCTCACTACGCTCGCTACAGGTGGTGCGCTCGATGTCTTTGGAATGGAGCGTCGCGACACGCTGTGGTCGCTACGAAAGCTCGCTACTGAACGCGATGACCTGCTCCGATGGTCAGATGCAAAGGACACGGCATCACTGTTCCGACCCCTCCGTTCGAGTGAGGCAGTTGTGTGGGACTACCAGGCCACGCATCACAGCACTCGCGGACATCCGATGGAATCTTTCCGCGCGATTCTTCAGCGGGAAAAGATTCCCTCCGCCACGGAAGTAGCGACCATTCCAAGTGGGAAACGCGTCTCGTATGTGGGGATGGTCATCTGTCGTCAGCGGCCCGGCACTGCGAGTGGGGTTGTGTTTTATACGCTCGAGGACGAAAGTGGCTTCGTAAACCTCGTCGTTTGGACTTCTATCTTCGAGAAGTACGAAACGATTGCGCGTACCGCAGGCTTGCTCGGCGTCGATGGACGCATCGAGTCCAAGGACGGCGTTACACATCTCATCGCCGACCGTCTTTGGGTACCTGAGTTCGACTCGGAAGCGCTCGTCTTGCGCTCGCGCGACTTCCATTGAACGCGCGAGCGACACCGAGAAGAGAAGAATCGTCTCGGCGATGGCCGAAGATTTGACCCACAAAGTTTGAGTTCGCTAGGGTCGAGCCCAAATGACATCTCGCTTGAGTCGACGGGTCCTTTCGTCGCTGACGATGGTTTCTGCGCTCGCAACTGCATCACTGGCGAACGCCCAACCGATTGCACAGTGCACTGTCACGTCGAGCACGAGCACGCCCTTGGCGCGCGAGACGTTCACGATCGACGTCACCACGAACAACTCGGGCACAGCCACGGGCTTTGCGCCCGCAGTCGAGCTCTTCGTTCCGTCGGGTTTCGAAGTCGAAGGTGCTGTTGCCGTCGTCGGCGAGAGTCAGCTTGCGGTTTCCGTCACCACCGCAACCTCGGTTGGCAGCAACTACGCGAATCCTGCGACCGGTGAATCCGTCACGCCGCCCGCAGACACGCGCCTATTCTTCGCGCGCGCACCGCTCTCGAGCATCGCGGCCGGTGCGCCAGCCGCGACGATCCGATTCACCCTGCGACACACGAACGCAGCTATCGGGAGCTCGGTCGGATTTGGAGCGACGTGTCTGTACGCGTTCGGAAACGATGCCTTCAACGACCCGGGCGACGATGCGCCCATCCGCAGCGACTCGCCCGCGATCGCAGGCGACGAGACATCCGTGTCTGAGACACCTTCGGTCGTGCGTATCAGCGAGCGCGCAACTGCGAGCAACACGTGTACCGGGACAGACTTTCCGTTCGACTACGTGATCGAGCTCGACATCGCCACGGGCTACACGCTGCAAGGCGAAACGATCACCGACATACTGCCGGACGCGTTTCGTGCGACGAGCGCTACCTTCACGATCGGCAGCGGAGTGGTTTCGTCGCTTCCGCTCGGATCAGGCGGAGCGATCAGCTTCCAGCCTGCGTCCGTAGTCGGAGCGGTAGGCATCGATGTCGCGATGACAATTCGGGGACACATTCCGGACCTTGATCGTCTCGGAGCGTCGGTTCTCGACACGAGCACGCTAGCTCCGGTGATGATCTCGAACTCGTCGTCGATGATGGGCGCGAGCTTCAGCGGTCCGACCGGCACGGGGGCGCTGCCTGGCGTGGTTTCGACACCCGCCGTCGTCACGGGCCACGCGCTGTATCGATCTGTGACCGCGCTCTCGACGCACATTCCGGGCGACTCACCGATGGTGGCGGTCTCGACATGCGCGTCGACCTACTACGCATTCACGAACGTAGTGCGGACTGCGGTACTTGGTGACGGCCTCACGCACCTCACGACGTTCCCGATTACGTTCCTCGCGTCTGGGTCAGACCCGACGACGATCACGTTGGCGCCGACGAGCATCGCCGCTGGAGCGACCTTGATGGACGTGCACTCGGTGCTCGTAGATCAGGTTTACGCTTCGACCGCGAGCGTGCTGGGGCTCGATCGCATTCCAATCACCACGAATGCAACTGGAACGAGCGGGTCCGTCATCCTGTCCAATGACGCGAACACGGAGCTCCGCATCGCAGGGCCGCTGTTCACGAAGTCTGTCGTTCTCGTGAACGGCGGACCTGTGTCCGGTACTCCGGAAGTTCATGCAGGCGACGTCGTCACATTCCGAATCACCGCGAACATCGTGTCTGGCGATCAGGATGAAGTGCGCATTACGGACTTCCTTCCGGAACCCCTATTCGATGCGTCAGAACACGCGTTGAGCTTTGGGAGCACGCTTCGATACTCGACGACCGGCGCCACTGCTGCGCCGACCGTAACTCGTGACGTGGGTGAGAACTCGCTCACGTTTACGTGGACCGACGTCGACAATCTCGCGCCCGAGACGTTCACGATCGAGATCGATGCGACGGTGACGGACGAGCCGTTCGAAGATGGTTTGATCTTCACGAATGTCATTCGTGGCAGCGCGAACGGAACCACTCTGTCCGCATCGACGTCCCTGCTCGCCTCCATCGAGGCCGCCGCCCCCAGACTCGCGATCTATCACGCGGCCATCGCTTCCAATAACCCTCGTTCGAGTGTCACGGGCGGGACCGTTCCGGCTCTTCCGTACTCGAGCACTTCTCTCGCGCAGAGCTTTCCGTTCGGTGTGACCGACGTCGATGCGGGCGACGATGTGACGATGCGGGTCGTGATCGAGAACCGCGGTCAACAGGCCGCCCACAACACGACTGTTCGCGTGGACATTCCAGTCGGATACGAAGATCTGCCGATCGCGTTTGCGCTCACCAGCGCAACGCTCGGTTCCGGTGCGGGAGTCGCCGTCGTCACCACTCGCGCAGGAAACGGGCGTTCCTTTACCGTGGATATACCCGCGCCCATCGACGCATTCAGCGTCGGCTCGGGGACAAACATCGTCGTGCTGACCTACACAGCGACGCTCGGTTCCGTTCGCGCAGCGTTGGACCTCGACACGACCGCGCGTCTGACCCAGTACACTTCGCAGGCGGTAGCTTCACCGAACTTCGCGCTGCTCTATCCAGGAACCTCGGAAGACGGCGCGCTCGTGACAACCGCGAGCATCACCGTTGCCAGCTCGATCGTCGTGAGCACCTCGACGGCCGCGATTCAGGACACGTTCCGCATTCGCACGGTCGTGACGATTCCAGAGGGCGAAAGCTCGAACGTAGTTCTCGCCGACACACTGTCGCCCGGGAAGCTTGCTGTGGTCACTGTGCCATCGGCCCCAGGCGCTGCCGTGCTCACCGGCGTTTCGGCGTCCGGCTCTACCACCGCACTCTTTACGTCGAGCGGTGGTGTCGTGACCCTCAATCTTGGGAGCGTCACCAACGCTACTCGCGATAACGGTGCCAATGACACGGTGGCCCTCGAGTACGACGTTGTGGTCCTGAACGCGCTCTCGGTTCAGAACGGTGATGCGCTGGGCAACTCGGCCCAGGTCACTCATACGGGCGGCTCCTCGAACGTCGCTCAGGTTGCTGCCGTGACGGTCGTCGAACCCGCGCTGACATTCGACTTCAGCACGGTGAACGCGTCTGCACAGGCGGATGAAGTCGTGACGTATCGAGTGATCGTTGCGCATGAAGGTGCGAGTACTGCTGCGGCGCACGATGTGAAAGCGAGCTTCACGTTCCCGACGGGACTTACGCCAAGCACCACGCATGACGTGATCTCCGGCGTTGCTCCCGCGATAGCGGTCTCCGGCCAAGTGTTGACGCTTGACTGGGCCGCGTTGAACCTTGCCCAAGGCGCAACCATCGACATTCGCGCGCGCGTGGATTCCGGGGTTGGGATTGGCGTGACGCTCGATACGCCTGGCACCCTCGTGTGGTCGAGCCGCGCAGGAGATCGTCGGAGCAGCGTTTCGTCGTTTACGGCTACTGCCATCGAGCGTGACGGATCCGGCGCGGGCCCGGACGATTACGTTCGAATCGACAATACGCTTACGCCGATCTCTGCCGTGGGCTTCGACTACACCCTCACATCAGGTGCGACCGCCGCTCCCGGATCGCTCCTTACCTATCAGGCTCGGGTTCAAATACCGCAAGGCACCGCGCCGTCTATCGCGATCCAGTCTCTCTTCCCTCCGGGAGTCGTTTTCATCGATGCAACGGCTCTAACTACGGCTGCGACGGTTCAGTGCGAGGGCGTGGCGTGCACGCTGCCCACCCCCGTCACATCCGGAGCCACCACGACGTTTACGTTCACGAACGTTTCGAACAGCGATGCGATGCCCGCGACGAACGAGTATCTCGAGCTCACGATTCGAGCTGCTGTGTTGGGCGACGGCTCCGTGCCACGTGGAACGACACTCGTAACTCAAGGACGCCTTGGCGCGGTGACTCTCACGGCGAGTGCCGTGACCTTGGTCGAGCCGACTCTCGATATCTCGGCAATGGCGTCCGCTGCCACGGGCGATGCGGCCGATCGGATCACCGTTTCGACGCAGCTCCTGCACACCGTCGCCAGCGATGCGGATGCTCACGACGTTGCAGTGATCTGGACGCTGCCGATGCATGTCGCGGGGATTGCCACCACCTACTCGGAGGGCACCTGTCCCGCGCCAGCTTCCGCCACGTTCAGCGGTCGCACGGTGGCGATCGTCTTCGCGACGCTCCCGCGAAACACCAACTGTTCGTTCTCGTTCGCCGCCGAGCTCGACACGGATGTCGTCGAAGGATCCATGCTTGGAGCAAGCGCTACATTGGCTTGGACCAGTCAACCGGGCCCGGCTCCGTCTGTGGCGGGCGAGCGCTCTTACGCGGACGCCGAGGGAGCGACAATCTCCTTCTCCGTGCCGCGTGCGAGCGTGGCGCATGCGTTTGCCTCAACGGATCGCGTCGAGACAGCGGACCCGAAGATCGCGATTGGAGAAACCGCGACGTACTTCGTGGACGTAACCCTTCCCGAAGGAACGAGTCCGAGCACAACCGTCTCGTACGCCGTGCCTCGTGGTCTCAAAGTCACAGGCGTCGCTCTCGACCGCACGATGTTCTCGGGAACGGTTGGAAGCGATCCAAGTGGCGCAGTCGTGTCGACCTCCGGCGAGACGGCGGTGTTCTCGCTCGGGACCGTCGTAACCAACGGGGACAACGACAACACGAACAACCGCGTGCGGCTGGTCGTGTCGGTTCAAGGAACGGCGGACTCCGCAGCGACCGATGGGAACGCGGTCGCAACCCTCGCGGTCGACGGCGGTGGGCGTGGTTCCGCAAGCGCGAGCGCAGATCTCGCTCTGTCCGGCTTGAGCTTTGGATTCACCGCGAGCACGACAACACCGTCTGCAGGACAAGACGTGACGTTCACGATCGCGTTGTCCAACTCAGGGGACGGCCCGGCGTGTGACACGCGTGCGACAGTGAGTGCGGGCTCCGGATTTGGAGTTACCAGTCCTGCGACCGACACCGTCGACAACGACGGCGACGGCGCTACGGACGAATCCGACGAGAGTTCGATTCTCAGCGGATCGACCCTCGCGTTCGCGGGCGGCTGTGTGACGGGATCGCATTCGTTCCGATTCCGCGCGACGCCGAACAACGGAGCGACAGGCACTCCACGCACATTCACCGCGACGCTCGGCAGCTACCGAACACTGCCCAGCGGTGGCGATCTGATCAATCCAGAGACCGATCGAATCGATACCGATGGGGACGGAACGACCGATGGATCCGGCGATGCAGCGATAAGCATCGCGGTGACACCGAGCGTGCCGGTCATCGTTTTCGAGAAGTCCGCGCTCGACGTAAACGGGGCAGATGTCGAACCCGCCGACACGATTCGCTTCACAATCACCGTGCGCAACACAGGCAACGGCGGTGCGACCAGCGTCGTAGTTCGCGATCCGCTCCCCACGACGAACGCATCGTTCGTTTCGGGAACCGTGGTCGTGACCGGAAGCTCCGCCGTCCCCACGGTCGCGAGCGACACTCTGACACTCAACATCGGGACACTTGGTCCGTCGGACAACGTTCAGATCGTGTTCGATATGGTCGCGGCGGACCCCCTTCCTGCGGGTTCTCGCATACGCAACCAAGCGACGCTGGACGCAGCAAACGGCTACGGCGGCCGAGTCAGCGACGACCCACGAACGGTTGCGTTGAACGACGCGACTATCGTTTCGGTGGCCGCAACTGCGGACTCGGACGGCGATGGCGTTCCGAACGGGGACGATCTCGATCCTCTCGATGCAAGCGTCTGTCAGGACGCGGACAACGACACGTGTGACGACTGCTCGGTCACGATGCGCGGCGACACTGCGAACGATGGCGCGGACGCAGACTCGGATGGCTTGTGCAACGTGGGCGAAGACGCGTCCGGTTCAGATCGCGCCGACGCCGACAGCGACGACGACGGGGTCCTCGACGGAGCCGAGATCAACTGGTTCGACGATGCCGATACGGACGGCCTGATCAACGCGCTCGATCCGGACTCGGACAACGACGGGCTCTTCGACGGTACAGAGCAACAAGTCTCCATCAAGCCAGATGCCACCGACGCATCTCGTGGCGTGTTCGTTGCGGACGCGGATGCGAACTTCGGGACGGACCCGACTTTGCGAGACACGGATACCGGAACGGTCGCCGATGGTCTCGAAGACCTGAATCTGGACGGAGCACTTGGCGGCGGCGAACGGGACCCGAGAGCTGCCGGCGACGACGTCGCTCCGACGGATACCGATACCGACGGGCTCGCGGACGCGACAGAGACAATCATCGGAACCAACCCGAACGACGCTGACTCGGATGACGACGGCGTTCTCGACGGAGCCGAACCAAACTCCCGAGCAGACACGGATGGCGACGGATTGATCAACGCGCTCGATGTCGATTCCGACGATGACGGTGTCTTCGATGGGACCGAGCTCAGCGTGACGATGCCGCATCGAGATACACTGGTTGCGCGACGTGGGTTCGTCGCAGACGCGAACCCGGACACACGAACGAGCGTGCTCGTGGCGGATTCCGACCGAGGTGGAGTCGACGACGGCGACGAGGACTTCGACGCGGACGGCGCCGTCGACATATCCGACGGCGAGTCGGATCCGACCCTTCGATCCGACGACGTACCTCCAACGGATACGGACTCCGACGGCCTCGTCGATGCCTCGGAGCGAGCGCTCGGATCGAACGAGCACGATCCCGACATCGACGACGATGGATTACTCGACGGCCTCGAGTCGAACGCTGCGCACGACACCGATGGTGACGGGCGTATCAACCTGCTCGATCCCGACTCGGACAACGACGGTCTTGCTGACGGGACGGAAGCGGGCGTTTCGGTTGCACCGACAGGGACCGATGTTCCGCGCGGCTACTTCCGCGCGGATGCAGATTCCAGCACACGCACCTCAGGGCTGGTTCGCGATACGGATCGTGGTGGTGTTTCCGACGGTGACGAGGACACGAATCTCGATGGAAGCGTGAACTCGGGAGAGGGAAATCCGAAGGACGCGAGCGATGACGTCCGTCCTCCGACCGACGCTGATTCGGACGGACTCTCGGACGCGCTCGAGATCACGCTCGGATCGAGCTCGAACGATTCGGATTCCGATGACGATGGCGTGCGTGATGGTGATGAGTGGGACCTCGCGTTCGATATCGACAACGACGACCTACCGAACGTGGTCGATCCCGATTCGGATGACGACGGAATCTTCGATGGCACCGAGCGCGGGATCACCGTTGCAGACAGCGGGACGGCACCGGGTGTGACGACGTTCGTGCCCGATACAGACGACAGCACGCGAACCAACCCGCTTCTCGCAGACACCGACGGGGGCGGGGTGCCCGATGGAATCGAGGACTTGAATCGCAATGGCGCGCGCGACGACATGGAGACGGATCCGTTGTCCGCTTCCGATGACATCGCGACGCGCGACGCAGACATGGACGGCATTCTCGACGTCGTCGAAGGCGTGGGGGACCCAGACAATGACGGCATGGCGAACCGTGTGGATACCGACTCGGACGGCGATACGATTCTCGACGCGACCGAAGCGGGCGACAGCGATCTCATGACGGCTCCGGTCGACTCCGATGGTGATCGGACGGCTGACTATCTCGATCTCGATTCTGACGCAGATACAATCCTCGACGCCGCGGAAGCGGGAGATGCGCTGCTGACGACGGATCCCACCGACGCGGATCGCGATCTGACACCGGACTATCGTGACCTCGATTCCGATGCGGACACGATCTTGGATGCTGCAGAGGCGGGCGACGCGCTCACCGCGACACCCGCAATCGACACAGACACCGATGGCACGAGCGATTTCCGAGATCTCGACTCGGATGCCGATTCCATATCCGACGCAGACGAGGCCGGCGACGCGCTGACTGCGACTGCGCCGGTGGATACAGATTCCGATGGGACGCCGGACGTCCGTGATTTGGACAGCGACGGCGACACGCGGACCGACTCGTCCGAATCCGGAGACAGCATGTTGTCGACACCTCCGTTTGATACGGATCGAGACGGTGCTGCGGACTTCCGGGACCGTGATTCGGATGCTGACGGCACGGACGACGCGACCGACAACTGCTTACTCACGCCGAACGCGGACCAGGCAGACGTCGACCGTGACGGCATCGGGGACGCGTGTTCCAACGACACAGACGGTGATGGAGTCCCGAACAATCGCGATTCTTGTCCGACGACTTCCAATCGTGATCAAGCGGACATGGATGGAGACGGAACGGGCGATGTCTGCGATGGAGATCGCGATGGCGACGGACTGGTCAACACGTCGGACAACTGTCCGGATCGCGTGAACGCGAACCAAGCAGATGCTGACCGTGATGGGACCGGAGACGCGTGTGATCCCGACGCGATACCGATGTTCCGTGACGTGAACGGTGACGGCTTCGACGACGCATTGCGAGTACGCGGAAGCGGATGCGCTGTGCGTGGCTCGGAGAATGCGACGGGTACCTCGCGATGGATGCTCGCCGCGGCATTCGGAGTTCTCCTTGCGGCGCGTGGGCTTCGACGCCGCCCGCGTGCTCGTGCGCGCAAACACGCAACTACAGGCGCGTCGATGGTTGCGATTGCGATGCTCGCGCTCGCTTCTGTGCCCGCGAGCGCTCAGGTCGTCGAACCCCGGGATTTCAGCGTCGAACGTTTTCGGCTCTCGCTCGATCGGAATGGCATTGTCGATGCGGAGTGGGCCGATACTCCGGGACACCTGCGATTTCAGTTCTCGTCGTGGGTCGGATACGCGAACAACCCGTTCGTCGTTGCGAATCAAACGGGCCGCGTCGGTGCGCTCGTCCGCAACCGCCTTGCCATGGGCGTGGTCCTCTCTCTCGGATTGGGAGATTTCGCGCAGATTGGGGCCGAGCTTCCATTCGTCCTTTATCAAGGACGCAATCCGGACGTGCCTGGCATCGTCGCCCCGCTTGGGCCTCTTGCGCAGGTCGGCGGAGGGGACGCAAGGCTCGCGATCAAGGTGCGGTTCTTGAACGCGGCGGATCACGGAATCGATCTCGCGATCATTCCAGCGGTGACCATTCCTATGGGAAGCCCTGGCGATTACATGCGGGAGCGGACGGTCTTGTTCGCGCCCGAGCTTGCGCTCTCCCGAGCGACTGGAGCCTTTCGACTCGCTGCGAACTTGGGATATCGGTTTCGCCCCGAGACGAGTCGTGTTGCCGACCTCGTGGTCGACGACGAGCTCTACGCAATCATCGGGGCGGGGTTGCGCCTAGCCGAGCTATCGGATGGTCCGCCGCTTGAGCTGGACGCGACCCTTGCTCTGAGCACTTCGGGCACCGCCCCCTTTGCTAATCAGAACCAAGGCTCGGTCGAAGGCAAGGTAGGCGCGACTGTAGATTTCAGCCGGTGCTTCTCGATCTTCGGGGCGTTTGGCTTTGGCTTGGCCCCCGGCTTTGGCACTCCGGATTGGCGAGCGCTTGGCGGCATTCGCATCGGAGAGATCGGAGGTGCGCGCGACTCCGACAGCGACGGTGTGAACGATTCCGTCGACTCGTGTCCAAACGAGCCAGAGGATCTAGACCAGTTCGAGGACACCAACGGCTGTCCGGATCCGGACAACGACAACGACGGTGTGCTCGATGCTTCCGACGCCGCTCCGTTGCAGCCCGAGGATAGGGACGGATTCCAGGATACCGATGGCGCTCCTGATCCCGATAACGACGGTGACAGCGTGCTCGACGCAAACGACGAGTGTCCGCTCGAACCAGGGACCCCAGGTGCGCACGGCTGTCCGAATCGCGACGCCGATGGCGATGGAGTTCTCTTGCCGGACGATCAGTGTCCCGAGCTCGCCGAGGATCGAGACGGATTTCGGGATCTCGACGGCTGTCCAGATCCCGACAACGACAATGACGGCGTTCTCGATCCGGACGATGTGTGTCCGCTCGTTGCAGGAACGCAGGGGACACGCGGATGTCCCGATCGCGACGGCGATGGCGTTGGAGACAACGTCGATAACTGTCCGGACGAACGCGGCACCGAAGCCAATCACGGTTGTGCTGTCCGGCAGCTGGTGATCATCCGACAGTTTCGCCTCGAGATTCTCGACAAGGTCTACTTCCGCACGAACAGCGCTGAGATTCTTCGACGATCGAACGCGCTTCTCAACAACGTGGCTCAGGTCATCCTGGCTCATCCGGAGATCACCCGCGTACGCATCGAGGGGCACACGGACTCGCGCGGAGATGACAATGCCAATCTCGCGCTCTCGCAACGCCGCGCCGACTCCGTCATGGAGTATCTGCGTCGGCGCAGCGTTCCGGCCGAGCGGCTACGTGCTCGCGGATATGGAGAGACACGGCCAGTGCAGGCCGGCGAATCTTCCGAGGCGCTAGCGGCAAACCGCCGCGTGGAATTCAACATCGAGGACGCCTCGAGCGTCGAATCCGGTAACGATCCGACGGGCGGCTCGGACTGAAGCGTTCGGCTGGTGCTCAGCCACGAACGACCCCAACACGCACTGCTCTGCTTGCTAAATGGGCCTCTGCCCACATGCTTCCCGAATGCGCTTTGCTTCGGTTCGCGGAGGCGTTTGCTGTCTTGGCTTGATGTTGCTTGGAGGCTGCGGTGCCAAGACCGGTCTGGGCGCGACGACGCGCGACGGCGGCTTCAGCGAGGCCGCGGCCCGAGCGCCCGTGGACGCGGCTGTGGTTCTGCGAATCGACGCTCCTCGTGACGCGTTCGTCCTCGATGTTCGTGCGTCGTTCGATGCGCCTCGCGATGTTCCGCGCGATGTGCCGCGCGATGTGCCGCTTGATCGACCGCGAGATGTTCCTGTCGATAGGCCTTCGGACCGTCCGCTGGATATTCGCGATGTGCCGCGCGATGTCTTTAGTTGCGCATCGGATGCCATTCGCTTTGTTCAACCGGGCGTCGACGTAATGCTCGTCGTCGATCGAAGTGGCTCGATGGACGAATGGTTGATCGAACCCTCGCCGGGCGTGATGGGATTGACGCGGTGGAACGGCCTGCGGAACGCGCTCGGTTCCTCCTTGAACAACGCGGACCCCTCTCTCCAATTCGGCGCAGCGTTCTTCCCGATCGATCCGAGGGGTGCTCCGGACCCGGACGAAGCTGCTTGCCTCACCTCTGGACGTATTGACGTAACGCCGAACGCCGGAACGACCCCCGGCATCTTGAGCTTTTTCGAGCAGGACCCGACCGGCGGAACACCAACTTCTGCGGCGCTCTCCAATGTTCTCGACTTTCATCTAGGAACGCCCACGCGTCCGAATCGAACTCGCGTAGCCGTTTTGACCACCGACGGTCTTCCGAACTGCGTTCCGGACGTGTACGACCCAGCTACCTGTTCGTGCACGGGGTTCGAGCCGAGCTGTCGCCGCGATCCACGCGGGCAATCGTGTCTCGATGACACCGGCACCATCGATACCATTGGACGTCTTCGAGAAGCGGGCATGCCCGTGTACGTGATTGGGATCGAGCAAGAGCAGTTTGTCGTGCATCCCGAGTTCATGAATAGCGCTGCCATCGCCGGTGGTCGTCCGCGCGCGGGCAGCACCAAGTACTACTCAGTCGTCCAACCGACGGACTTCGAACGTGCGCTTGAAGACATCTCGGAGGGCGTTTCCAGATGCGTTCTCACCGCGGAACGCGCGATCGCTCCGGATGTGCGGTTTGTGCTGGTGATCGACGGCGCGATCGTGCCCGAGCAAGCCGATACGTTTTCCCTGGATCGCGATCGTGGAGTGCTGACATTGCTCGGCGCCACCTGTGAACAAGCCCGAACTGCAGGCACCGTTCAGGTTCGCACCCTATGCGATTGAGGACTTTCAACAACAGGGTCGGCGTCGCTGCTCTGCTGTTGTCGGCTAGCGTCACAGGGTGCGGTGCGAAGACGGGACTCTTGATTCCCGACGCGCAGGTGAGAGCGGCCGTGGACGTGCGCGCAGATCGCACGATGTGTAGTGACACACCCGTTCCTCTCAATCGTCCTGGGGCTGACGTGTTGTTCGTGATCGACCGCTCTGGCTCGATGCAAACGCGTCGGGAAGGGGGAACTCGCTGGACCACTCTCGCGTCTGCACTTACGGATGCGATCGCGCGTGCCGATTCGCGCCTTCAGTTTGGAGCAAAGTTTTTCCCGCGTCCGTTCGGTCCCGGCGACACCCTCAACGACGAGACTGGGTGCTCGGTGACCCGGGGTATCGACGTTACCCCACGACCCGGATCGGAGAGCGTGATTCTTGGAACGTTCGTCGCGACGATGCCCATTGGCGGGACACCGACGGCGAGCGCGCTCCGTGAAGTCGGTGACTTCCTTCGGAGCCGGTCTTCTCGCAACCGAACGGCTGCGGTGATCTTGGCGACGGATGGCGGACCCAACTGTTCGACGGACATTACGATCGATCCACTAACCTGCGTCTGTACCTCGCAGCGAATTGACGACTGCGTCGCAGATCCGCCCAGAGGTCGAATCAATTGCCTCGAGCTCGACACGACGTTGGATGCGATCGATTCGATTCGAACCGCGGGGGCCCCTGTTTACGTCGTCGGCATCGAGGACGAGCTCATCACACCGCTACGGACAGCACTCGACCGAATGGCTGTCGCAGGAGGGCGACCCCGGATGATTCCGAATCAACCTCAGTACTACCCCGCGCGTAGTTCGGTCGAGCTCACAGCCGCGTTCTCCGATATTCAAGGGGCGATTCAGCGCTGCATCTATACGACCGATGCCGCGATTTCCGATCCCACGAGCGTGGTCGTGCGCCTCGATGACGAGGTCGTTCCCCAGGTCAGCGGGGCAATGTCCAACGGGTGGCGATGGCGAGACTTGGATTCGGGCGTGATCGAGCTAGTCGGCGATTGGTGTCTCCGTTTGGACGGCGCCGAACCGGTCGTATCCGCGGTCGTACCCTGTGCTTCGGACGCCGGGGTACGTTGAGGCGACCGGGCGTCGAATGCGGATTCGAACCTGCTACGCTCGCGCTCGATGGCACCGAACAACACCCAGCGAGCCGACCGTAATGGCATGAAGCTCCCTCTTCGTGGGGCGCACAACCCGTCTTCCCTGCGCAGCGGAACAAATCCGGGCTCGTTCGCAAACGAGGCGAACGTTGGAGGCGCGCTCACGTTCTCGTCTCCGGACACCCCTGGCATGCCCGCCCCCAGTACCCAGACCGCATGGGATTTCCTGCCCGATGGTTGGCGTCGCGACGGTGCTTTTGCACGGGCGCCCGAGGGGTTCGTGCCCGTCACTCAGCTCGAGCACGCGCGCCTGGGGAATGTCACCGCGCAGATGAAACGTGTCGCCGAGCGCGAAACGCACCTCACAGCGGAGCAGGTGCGTGACGAGGTGGCTGCGGGTCGCATGATCATCCCGGCGAACCGAAACCACCTTGCAATGAAGCTCGATCCAATGTGCATTGGCCGCGGAAGCCGAACGAAGGTCAACGCGAACATGGGCGCCTCGCCCGTTTCGTCCGGCACTAGCGAAGAAGTCGAGAAGCTCGAGTGGGCCGAGCGATGGGGCGCCGACACGGTCATGGATCTCTCCACCGGTGGGGACCTCAACGCGACTCGTGCAGCAATCATCCAAGCCTCACGCGTGCCGATCGGGACGGTGCCCATCT
>CAZWQH010000048.1:0-17303 GCA_964635815.1 uncultured Sandaracinaceae bacterium | reverse complement strand
CCTGCCGCCCGGGGCGGATCGCTCCGTAGGTCCGGGCCGGCAGCTCCAGTCCGCGGCCGCGCGACTGCCATCGGACCGCGTTCGACGTGTAGTGCTGGCGACGGACGGAAACGATGTAGATGGGTCGCTCCGTGCGGCAGTTCACGATGCTGTTCGAACCGGAACGTCGGTGGACGTGCTAGCAATCGGCGAGCGGTCGCCTGCCGATGCATTCGCGGTAGCAGCGTTGCGCGCGCCGGCGCTCGTTCGCGCGGGCGAGCCCGTGCATTTGTCGGCCGATGTTTTCTCGACCAAGACCGGACGCGTTCGTGTGGTTGCGCAGCTCATCGGGGCACGTGGCAGCCAAGAGCGTAAACGCGAGGAGCACGAGGTCAGCACTCGCGGATCAGGCGAGCAAGGTGCATCCGACTCGGTCGATTTCGATCTGCTCGCGCCCGAGGTTGCGGGTGTGTACGAGCTTCAGGTCCGACTTGAAAACGCAAACGACGCCGTCGCCGAGAACAATGTCTTCCGAACGCTCGTTCGCGTCACTCCTCGCCCCCGCGTCGTGATCGCCACCGAGGACGTCTTGCGCCAGAGCGCCGTGGCTCAGGCTCTGCGAAGCGCAAAGTTCGACGTCGAAATGCGACGACCGGGCGAGCTCCCGCAGGATGAATCCGGTTACGAACGCTACGTGCTAGCGATCGTCGAGGAGCTCGATCTCGAACGCTTGAGCGACACCGAACAGCGCGCTCTCCGGGGCTACGTCGAGACACGCGGCGGCGGGTACATCCACATCACCGGCGGACATCCCGTGCGCACTCCGCCCGCGCTTCTGCGTGCAATCGAACCCGTGCTGCCTGCTTCGGCGATTCCAGAGCCACGCCCCCTCGAGCTCATGCTCGTGGTCGATCGCTCGTCCAGCATGGAAGGGCAGGCAATGCAGATGGCTCGTCGGGGTGCTCTTGCCGCGGTGCAAGCGCTGCGTATCGACGCGCGCGTCGGCGTTGTCGCATTCTCGGACGGCGCTGACCGTGTGATGCCGCCGGTCCCGATGACGGATGTCGTGACGGTGACCGGGTTCATCAGCAGCATCTTTGCGGGTGGCGGAACGAACATCGGTGCCGCTATCGCGGCGGCGCGTCGCGCGATGTCGACGGACCCTCGATATCTTCACCACATCATCCTCTTGTCCGATGGCGAGAGCGACCCAAACGCTGCCTACGTCGAAGCGCGTGCGGCTGCGGCTGCGGGCATGTCGATCTCGACTATCACGATTGGAACGCGGTCCGCCCTCATGGACGAAATCGCACGCATTGGTCGCGGTCGGTACCACGTGACCTCAGATGCTTCGACGCTTCCGGCTTTGTTCATTCGCGAAGCGCAGTTCCGACAGCCGCCTGCGAATCGGACCGGTAAGTTCGTTCCGCGCGTTGTGACCGCCTCGGCGCTGTTACGTGGAACGAACCCAGGCGCGTGGGCTCCTCTCACCGGTCACGTGTTGGCTGACGTTCGACCCAACGCGCACGCGCTGTTAGCAACTTCCGAAGGCTTCCCGTTGCTTGCACACTGGCAGTTTGGAGCTGGTCAGGTTGCCACGTTCACGTCTCAAACGACTGGCGGATGGTCGGATGCATGGCGTGCATCGCCGGCGTTTCGCGAGTTTTGGGCACAGGCGGCTGTCAGCATGCAGCGGACCTACGACGTTCAACCGGTGACGGTCGAGCTCCAGCGGGAGCCTTTCGATCGCGGGAGTGCACGCGTCATCGTTACGACCTCGAGTCCGGCGTCCATCCCGCCGATGGCCAGGATCTATCGTGAGCCTGGAGCAGGTGAGGCACTGCGCCTGGTAGATCGTGGCGTGGGTGTCTACGATGCGGTCGTACCCATTCGCACCGGTTTCTTGATCGATGCAGCGTTGCCGACAGTACCGGGCGCGACAGAGGATCCAACGGCGGGGCAAGCGTTCCCGATGCCTTACGACGAGGAAATGACGCGCTTCGGCGTCGATCGAGCGAATCTTGCGGAGCTCGCGAAGCTCGGTAACGGAACAGTGATCACGAAGTGGTCCGACGCCATGCGACCCGTCAAAGCGCAGAAGGTCGCGTATCCGATTCGATCCTGGTTGGGATGGGCAGCCCTTGCGGCGTACATTGCCGCGGTGCTTGCCCTGCGACTCCCAGACCGTGGACGCCGTCGTGCAGCCGCGCAACGTAGCTCACCGCGCGCCGGCAAATCCACGGACGCGCCCGCGAACGTATCCGAGCGACCTCGGCAAGCGGACGCCGCATGACCATGCACTCAACATTCCGACCGCTTCTGTTTACCAGCCTGCTGCTCACTTTCGCGGTCTCCTGCGGTAACACGACCACTTCCGCACACGGCGAGCTGGTAGTGTCGGATGCCGACTGGCACGCGCAACTCGAGGGCAAGATCACGCCAGCACGTGACGCCTCCGCGCTCGTTGCGGGATGCCCCGGAAAGATCTCGACCCGTCCGGACTACACGGTTCGTGTGTCGAGTCCCACCGGCACCATGATGTCCGCCCGATCCGCGTTCGGTCCGATAGGGCTCGTCGTTGCGCGCGTCGGGGGCGACCCGTCGGTGGCGTGTGAAACAGACCAGGGCTCGGGACACCACCCCTCGCTCGAGCTGAAGCCGGGGCGCTACGAAGTCTATGTCTCGTCGCTCGCAGCAACCCCCACCCCGGTGCGATACGCAGTGAGCTTGGGCAACGAGCAAGCGGCTGCGGGCGCGAAGGAACGCATCATCGTGACGGTGACGTCGAATCCCCTGGGTGCAGAGATCCGCACACCAAACGGTCAAACATTCGGGAAGACCCCGGCCATCTTCACCATCGAGCGACGCGCATCCGATGTCAGCGCCATCGAAGTGCTCGGTGTGGTCGATGGTCGCGAGCTAGGTCGCGCAAGTGGGATACCCGCGGGCGGTCAGCTGGCTCTTCACATCGGTGCTGTCGCCGCTGCAGTCGCGATCGCTGCGCCCGACGCCGGAGCACCGGTGCCTGTGCTCCCACCCATGCAGGATTACGTCCGCGAAGGCGAGGTCGCTATTCGTGACCAATCCACGGTCTCGGCCGACCTCGAGATCCCGGATGCCTGCACGATCATCGCAGCGCGTGCGCAGGTTCGGATCCGCCACGGATACGTGGGCGATCTGCAAGTACGCTTGCGCGGACCTTCCGGTACCGTGGTCACGCTTCAGAACTATGAAGGCGCGCAACGACGCGCGCTGGCACGTCTAGTCGATTCGAACGGCGTGCTTAGGCCGTTCGTGGGGACGTCGGCTCAAGGTACCTGGACCCTAGTCGTTCGCGATGCGCAAGAAGGAGAGCGAGGCGTCGTCGAGCACTTCAGCGTTTCCGTCGCGTGCGCCGAATCGAGCGCTTCTGCCGTTGACGCCGGAGCGCCTGCGCCAGGAGCGAGCTGAGTGACGGACGCGTTCTCCGTCGCCGTGACGGCGTGGTCCGAGACTCCTGCATCGTGGATCTTGATCGTGCCCAAGATCATTGGCTCGCGAGCGGACGTGCGTCGCGCAGCGCGCTCCTTCGTGACAACTCGGCCCGAGATCGGTGTCTTGATCTCGGATGTTTGGTTGATCCCGACCTGGACACGGATTGCGCCCGCAGAGACGCTCGACGAAGCCGCCGCGCTGGTGCTGGCCGAGTGCGCGCGCGCCGGCACCGTAATCGGAGCCATCGGCGAAGGTTGCGGAGCCAATGTTGCGTACCGAGTATCGAGGACTCTCTCCGTCCGCGACTTTGCCGTCGCTGCGGACGACATAGCGGGAGTCGAGCGCCTTGCCGCAATGCCAATCCGTCAGGGCACGCGCGCGGCGTGGATGGAGAACGCAATCTCTCGTGGGTTTAGCTCTGATGAGGCAGCTTTTCTTGCGTTGAATCTCCACAGCGACGACGAGCGCGTCGAGCTGAATGTCCCGCTAGCAGCATGGGAGGCATGCGCGAGGCAGGCACAGCGCGATCCAAAACGACCGGACGCCTACATCGATGTCGCCTCGGCGTTGTCCCTGACGCGAGGACTGCTCGCAGAGTAGATGCGTCGCGCCTTCACACGCGCAGGCGTCCCAGCAGAGCAGTTGCGTTGTGCCCTCACACGCGCAGGCAGCCCAGAAGGTCCGAGCGTATAAACTCAGGGTTCCGGGCGCGCCATGATCACGCAGTTGCGCCCGCGCGACTTGGCTTCGTAGAGAGCCGCATCCGCAGCCGCGACGAGGTCTTGCGGCGAACCGATCCGTGGATCCGGAATCGCAGCAACACCGATGCTGATCGTGACGCGCACGCGCGTCTCGGCGAAATAGAACTCGTAGTTCGCGATGCCTTCGCGAATGCGTTCTGCGAAAGTCCCGGCTTCCGCCGGGCTCGTTCCGCGGCACAGAACCGCGAACTCCTCACCACCGTAACGGGCGAGGAAGTCACCCGCGCGAACTCGACCCGCGACTTCGTGCGCGAGGCTCGCCAGGATGTGGTCTCCCGCGAGGTGGCCGTGCTGGTCGTTGATCTTCTTGAAGTGATCGATATCGAACAACACGAGCGACATCGGTGTTCGATGGCGCAGCGCGTGCGCGAACTCGGTCTCTAGGCGCTCGGAGAAATGTCGTTTGTTGAAGACGCCAGTGAGCGCGTCGCGAAGCGCGGAATCGTACATCCGCTTCTGGAAGTTCTCGTCGAGGTCGTCGTGATACGTGAACTTGAGAATGGTCGTGGTGCCGATCTGGATCTTGTCGCCATCACCCAAAACGTGGCGTGTGATCTGGCGCCCGTTCACGTACGTCCCGTTGCTCGAACCGAGGTCCGTGACGACGATGATGCCGTTCTCGATCGCCACGCGCGCGTGCCGACGAGAGATCTGTTCGTCGATGATCCGAAGATCTGCGTCCTGGCCGCGACCAATCACCACGTTGTCGCCGACCTTGTGCATCTCGCCGACCTGGGTACCTGCGAGCACGATCAAATACGCGCGGTCGCGTTTCGATGCCTTGCCACCGTCACCGGCAACCGGATGGTTGCCAATGATAGTTCGGTCGTCCTCTTCCCAGCCGGCCATTCCGCGCATTATCTTCAAATCGCTGTCCGACAGGAAGCCCTAATCTTTCGAGGGGCTAGGCAATCCGTAATCGGCGCAGATCGCCTGGAATCGTGACGTTCGGGGCGAGATAGGCTGCCGCGAGCGCGTTTCGGCCCGAGCGAATAAAGACTATCGCGCTGCTTCGACCACACAGGACGACGCCGTTCCATCCGACGAGCTCGTCATAACCGAGTACGTACCGCTGGCCGGACACTCGAACGTGACGAGCGGGCAAGTCGACTCAGTTGCGCCCGCCGCAACGCAGCTGTTGTCGTCGTACGCCAGCGCGTCGGAGAATTTGCACGCAACACCCGCGGGGCAGACTCGGACTTGCGGGTTCCCTCCGCAAAGTGCCGTTGCGCTCAATCCGCAGCCGCGACCGCAACCCACGCTGACGATGGAGCCAGGCGCGCACATGCGCACGGCCGGGTCGAGACGCCATCCACAAGAACGTCCCGGTCCTCGTTCGCCACGTGACGCACAGCGAGCGGTGGGGTCGGCGGGTTCTGGCTCGATGGTGATCGGCACGGTGACTTCGTTGTTGTCGAATCGTGACTCCGAAAAGAAGCGATCGAAGTTCACTCGCATGCGGAGGAAGTAGTTGCCGGGGGGCGCGGCCGTGACATCGACCCATTGGCAATCGAGGTTCGACGTATAGGAATCTGCCCAGCCTCGTTGAATCCCTTGGAACTGACACGTGTAGCGAGCGCGTGCGGGTGTCGATGACGATTCGACGTATCGATCGCTATCGAGCAGACAGAACGCTTGCTTGTGGCCTCGTGCGACGATCTCGCCTTCTTGATCGACGAGCGCGTACTCGGCGTAGCCCTCGAAATGATAGTGACGATGACACTGCGCGTACGCGAATCGTGGATCACCACGAGGGTCGCCGAGTGTCATGTCGAGGTCGCCGATGTTCGGAGTCTGAAGTGTGAAACGAAGCAACCGGCGCCAGCCCGGTCCTTCGATGCAACCTTCTTCAATCGCGCAGCTGTTCGGCTCGAAGTACTCCCACGACATGCGAGCGCTGTTGGAAGCTTCGTCGGCGTCGATCGTTAGATCGGGGGCAGGGCACGTTCCGCCATCCCGGAGGCTTACGCACACGCCAAAAAGACCGCTCGGGCAGCACGTTTGGCCAGTCTGGCAGCTCGGGTTGCACGACCCGACCGGAGGCAGGGCAGCGAGGTCGAGATGATCGTGGGCAAGGTGATTGTGCGCATCGAACGCGTCGATGGGAGCATCACGACGAGCTGCATCGGTCGTGCGGCGCGTGTCTGTTGCTACGTCCATGGCGCGAACGTCGGCGAGCGGTGAAGCATCTACCAAGGTCCCGCCATCGGCGCGCGCTGCGTCGACACAACCGGCTTCCGACGTGCACGCGGTGTTGCCTCCACTGCCGCTGTCGTTCGTTATGCCCGGACCCGAGTCTCCCGACCCGCATGCGACAGTCAGGGCCGGCAGCATCAAACCGAGTACGAGGATTCGCGACGTTCGAGAGGTTTCATTCATGCGGTTTTCTCGTCTTGGTTCGTGCTGAGTTCAGCGGGAGCGGCTGGGGGCGCGGGTGGGATGCCCCATTTGTCCGTGATCAGGGAGTGCGCGGCGTAACAGACTGGCGTGAGCGTGATGGCGACGATGAGTTTGTAGAGGTACGACCAACCCGTAACGACTGCGACATCGGTCAGAGGCATGACGCCTGCGAGGAACAGGAAGTTCACCGCGGTGGTGTCGATGATCTGACTGACGGCCGTCGAACCGGTTGCGCGAAGCCAGAGGTGCTTCTCGCGCGTGAGATTCTTGAACGTCTGAAAGACGTGGATGTCGACGAACTGTCCGATCACGTACGCGGTGAGCGACGCGAACACCAACCGAAGAGTGAGCCCGAACGCACCTTCGAACGCAGCGGCAGGCACCGGAGATCCAGCTGCGGTCGGAAGCAGCCTTGCGACCGTTACGATGCTGACCGCGAACACCAACATCCCGAGCCCGATGAGCGTCATACGGCGTGCACCGTCTTTGCCGTAGTACTCGTTGACGATGTCGGTGAGGATGAACGTCAGCGGAAACGGGATGAGGCCGACGGACGCAGTGACAGGCCCAAGCTGGAAGAACTTCCCAGCTGTGAGATCCGCCACGATGAGCGCGGTCACAAAGCACGAGACGAGCACCAAATACAGGCGGTCTCGTTGCGACTGCATCGCGCGGTCATAGCGCCCGTGTTTGGCACCGTCGAGCCGGCGCTCGCGGTCACGTTGGGCGTTTTGCCGCGCCGGCCGTACGCTGGCGGACGTTACGGTAGAACAGTCAGAACCAACGCGGCCCCGGCGGTTGAACCTAGGATTGCGTAGCGGTCACCGAGCGCCACAACGTCGTGTGGATAGTCCATTCCGGGAACTGGCGTGGGGGCGTAGCCCGTGCTCTCTAGCGCGTATGTCGGAGGGCCCGCGGTTGGCGACCAGATCGCAACGTAGTCGCCAGTCGTCGCGACGATCGCAAGGTCGTACGAGAAGGCGGACGACGTCTCGACCAATCGGGTAGTCGCACCATCGTAAAGACGAATACCGGTCGAGGTACGATACAACGCGCGAGCGCCGCGAGGACCATAGGTCACGCGCATCTGCTCTAGCGAGAGCGAGCCTCCGTCGTCTGGCAGTGAGTCGAACGTTTCGTCGACGACCACTCTGCCGTCGTCATAGTGTTCGACTCGCATCTCGTCGGACCCCGAGCTGCCGCTCACCCATCGGATCTGATCCGTCCACGTCGCAGCGTTCGTAAAGGAGCTTACCCCGATCTGATTCCAGGTCCCGTCCAACGCGCTTCGCGCAAAGAATCGCCCGTCGACCCCGATGTGCGCGGTCTCCGCGTCCGTCGCGTGGAAGGCTGATATGCCGACGCCGAATGTGTCCGGGAGCGTGTGGGAGCTCCAGACGCTGTCGAGTTCTCGGTGAAGGATCATTCGCTGGCCGGCGTAGCAAGCGAACCACCGAGTCCCATCGCGCCCGATTGCTGGGTGATGCGAGAAGCACAGCGTCGAACCCACAGAGGACACATCGACCGCGCCGCCTCGATAGGACGCAACGCGCGCGTCCGCTATGCGACTCCACGAGATGACCACGCCGCCCGAGCAGTCCGCTGTGATTCGTGGGCGCGCAGCTCCTCCGATGAACCCGGAGCTCGAGGCGATCGTGATAGTGCCGCTTGGGAGCGTGACCGGAGGCAACGCGCACGGTTCTGTCTCGGCGTCGTATCGGTCCGCCGCGACGTCAGGGATGGTGTCCGTCCGCACGTCGATTGGCGAGGTGCTCCCGCTGTCGAGCCCGACATCTACCCCTGTCACTTGGCCGTCGATCACGTCGAGCGATGCCCCAATGTCGCCGGGTGTACCCGCGTCAGGCGCTGTGTCCATTGGCAGGCGCGCGTCGAGATTTCCGTCCATCGGCGCGGTAACGTCCAGACTGGCATCGGCCGCAGCACTTTCGGTTACGTCGAAACCCACCTCCATCGCTCCGGTCTCGATGGCGACGAGCGTCGCATCGATGAGTGCAGAATCCGAGCGGGACACGGAGGCATCTTCGCGATCGACGCGGTATCGAACGCGTCCGCATGCCATCGTCTGAAGTGCGACGGCGTGAGAAACCACGACCAGAATTGTGACGCTGAGCGCGCGATACCTCTTCGTCACTGGTTCCAGGGTACCCCAATTCGTGGCGTACCCACTTGACGAAGTCGGCTCCGACGGGTCATCTCCGCGCATGACCACGCACCCGCGCGCTGACGGTACGTTCGAAGACAATACGCAAAGCATTGGTCGCACCCCGCTGGTCGAGATTCGGCGGCTGGGTGATGGGGGAGCGAGAGTGCTCGCGAAGATAGAAGGGCGAAATCCCGCCTACTCGGTTAAGTGCCGGATCGGCGCGTCCATGGTTTGGGATGCAGAGAAATCTGGAGTGCTCAAACCGGGCAAAGTCATCCTGGAAGCGACCAGCGGCAATACGGGTATTGCGCTTGCATTTGCTGCCGCCGCGCGCGGCTACGAATGCATGCTCACAATGCCGGAGACCATGAGCATGGAGAGGCGCAAGGTCTTGATCGCATTCGGCGCGAAGTTGGTTCTCACGCCCGGCAGTCTTGGAATGAAGGGTGCCGTTGCAAAAGCAGAAGAGCTCTCCGCCACGGATTCATCGTACGTTCTGATGCGCCAGTTCGAGAACCCCGCCAATCCCGCGATTCACGAGTCGACGACCGGGCCTGAAATTTGGACCGATACGAACGGCGCAATCGACATCTTTGTATCTGGGGTTGGAACGGGCGGGACGCTTACCGGCGTGTCTCGCTTCATCAAGAAGACGAAGGGGAAGCAGATCCTCAGCATCGCGGTCGAACCCACTCACTCGCCGGTCATCACGCAGACGCTCGCGGGTGAACCTCTCGTACCCGCCCCCCACAAGATCCAGGGAATCGGCGCGGGGTTCATCCCAAAGAACCTTGATCTCTCGTTGGTCGATGGAGTTGAACGGGTCTCGAACGACGACGCAATCGCGATGGCTCGTCGGCTGATGCGCGAAGAGGGGATCCTTTGCGGTATTTCGTGCGGAGCTGCGATGGTTGCAGCGTTGCGAATCGCTTCAGACCCGGCGCACGCGGGCAAGACGATCGTTACGGTGCTTCCCGATTCAGGCGAGCGATATCTCTCTGGAGCGCTCTTCGACGGACTCTTCAACGGGGTGGAGACGATGCAAGCGGTTCAGGTCGGGGCATGAATCGAGGCGGCACCTCTCGATTCTCGAATGGACCTCCGTCTGAATCCGGAAACATACCCGCGCCTCCCGCGGCGCCCCTCGCCCCGCTCGTAAACGCTCTTCTTGAAAGTTACCGCTCGGATTCGCGCGGGCACCGGATCAACCGCGTGTTCCTGCCATCCCGTGATGAGATCATCGACATCGTTCGGCTGCTCGTCGAGGTCATGTTCCCGGGATACTACGGGCGGCAGGATCTGACGGACGACAACGTCGCGTATCACATCGGTGGTGTGCTCGGTGAGCTGCGGGAGAAACTCGCCACGCAGATCAAACAGTGTCTCGGGTTCCAAGGTGAGACCACGGGCGCCACCGAGGACACCACCCTTGCTCATGCACGAGCGACGGCGGAGCAGTTCCTTAAGGCTCTCCCGTCTATTCGCGCAGTTTTGCTTGAGGACGCTGGTGCAGCGTTCGAAGGCGACCCTGCTGCGACAAACATCGACGAGGTCATTCTTGCGTACCCGGGATTTCTCGCGGTCGTGGTGTACCGCTTGGCGCACGCGCTGCATCAGATGGACGTCCCGGTCATGCCGCGAATCATGAGTGAATGGGCACACAGCGAGACGGGGGTAGACATTCATCCTGGCGCGACCATCGGTGAGCGATTTTTCATCGACCACGGTACTGGAGTCGTGATCGGTGAAACAACGGTGATTGGTCGGAGCGTAAAGCTGTACCAGGGTGTGACCTTGGGCGCGCTTTCCCTGCCGCGCGACAGCAACGGACGACTGATACGCGACACCAAGCGGCATCCGACCGTGGGCGATGGCGTCACCGTATACGCAAATGCGATCGTCCTAGGCGGCGAGACCAACATCGCCGAAGGGTCGACCGTTGGCGGCTCCGTATTTCTCACCCGCAGCGTTCCGCCACACACGAGAGTTGCGATTCATCCGCCTGAGCTGTCGCTCAAGACTCGCGAGTCCGATTACGACATCTAGTCGTCTCCTCGGAGAGGCCGTAGGAATTGGTTCGGCCCCGCGAGCGATCGGAAATTCCGCTTGGCATCCGTTGCCCGAAACGCCGTACACTGCAAAGCGAATGCGCATGACGGCTCGATCTTGCCTCTGGGCGGCGGTGCCTATGGGCTCGCGCCTGCGAGCCGGCCTCGTAGTCGTCTGTCTGTTTTCGTGCTCGTCCGGACGTGCCACGCATCTGTTCGTGTCGGTCGACTCCGACATGAATATCCCTGGTGAGCTCTCGTGCATCGAAGTGAGCGTGCGCGGTCCGACTCGCACGACGATCACGCGCTTTGCACCAAACGGGTCGACCGTGTGTGGCACGGACGCGATCGCCGTTCGACTTCCGCTCCGATTTCCGATCGTTCCTGCACAAGGAACACCCGCCGATGCCGAGGTCACGATCACTGCGACGGGACTTCTGGGCGGCGCGCAGACCGTTCGAACTCAAGCTCGGGCACGATTCGAGAACGCGCAGCAACGAACCGTCGATCTTTTTCTCGCACGCAGCTGCATCGGGCAAGCGTGCTCGAGTGGATATTGCGGACGCACAGGCTGCATCGCTGGGCCGGACGGAGGAGTGGCCCTCCTCGATGCTAGCTCGGACGTCGCGGAGCGAGACGCGTCTGCGCGAAGCGACCAACGCGACAGCGCCCTGGACGCCAGCGCACCGAGTGATGCCGTCGCGGATGCTGGCCGCGATGGCGGTCCCGCGATCTGTCCGCCCCGCGTCGATATCGTAGCGGTCGTGGACCCGAGCCTGCCCGGCGATGCTCGCCGCGACTTCGGTCGGAACCTTGCGAGTCTCGTACGAGGAATTGGCGGCGGCGTGATCGCGGGCATGGCGTTCACCGGCCGACCGGACATCAACGTCGGCATTCTCACGACCGACCTCGGAACCGGAACGCCCGGCGGGTGCACGCCGATGCACGGTGACGATGGCGTGTTCGTATTGAGGCCGGAGCAAACGACAGGAGCCTGCACGACAGGGGGCGGCCCGATGCGCCCGAACACGTACATGCAAAGCCGAGTCCTTGCTGACGTCAATACGCTGAGCTCTTGGATCAGTTGTTTTGCGAACGTGACTGGATCCACGTGCGTGATCGAACAGACACTGGAATCGGCGCTCAAGGCGCTCGTGCCATCCACGCGAACGAATCGATCCTTCTTCCCCGGCGATGCAGGAGGGAACGCCCTCGTGCCCTCGAACAACGGGTTCCTGCGACCCGACTCCTTGCTCGTGTTGGTCGTCGCAACCAATGAGGACGATTGCTCTGCGCTTGCACCGTCGATGTTCGATCCAACGCGTGACGCGGGGCCGCTTGCGTGGAGATGCCGAACTCTTGGCGTGGAACGGAGGTCCGTGAACGCCCTCGTTGTGCGGCTCAGTGAGCTCCAGTCTCCCGATCGGTTCATGATGATGACGATCGCGGGGGTGCCCCCGTCGGCCCGAACCGACACCATCGCCGGATACGATGGCCTTCTCGCGGACCAACTGCCCGAAGTCGTCGCCCCAGACGCGAGTACGACGAACAGCGACCTGCAGGACGTTTGCAGCTTCGGACTCGCGTCTGCGAAGCCTGCTCGACGACTCGTTCAAGTTGCGCGAGGGCTCTTGCAGCAGGCGAACCCTCCGACGGTGTTTGTTCGCTCGGTGTGCGCCGCAAGCTACGACGGAGCGTTCGCAGATTTGGCGTCGCGCATTGCCGCTCGCCTCACGTGCATGTGAGGCGCGAGAACCACGCGGTGGCTATCGGGGCGTAACCGAAAGACTGAATGCGCCGCAGCCGGACTCTGAGCGCTGGATGGCATAGAAGTAGGTGCCGCCGCCCGCAACGGAGACTCCGAGCGATTGTGTCTGCCCCGCAAGGCACTCGATCCGAGAGATGGAGCAGGTGCTGCTCCCGCGATCGATCGCGTCGGCGATCATGAACCCCGAGCTGACCTCGAGCGTGTAGCTGTAGCCCATCGATCGCGGCGGAAGATTGCGGAGGACAAAGAAAATGTCCGCACCTGACGAGTTTTCCGCACAGTCTCTGGTGCTCGCGGTGTCCGTTGCGCCGCACGTGGTACCTGCGAACGTGCCGCCCGCGGAGATGTCGACCGCACCGGAGCACTCGTCGTTGGGCGGAGTCGCGAAAGCATCTGCGGGTTCCGCGGCGCTATCTGGCGCCGAGCGGGTGTCACTCGAGCTTCTCGCGTCGATCTGTTGGGTGTCGATCGTGCGATCGTTGGGGGCGTCCCGCGCTACTGCATCGCTCGCAAGCACGTCTAGACCGAAGAACGCATCGAGTCGCGATCCGTCGGGAACGCTAGCTGCATCCCCGTGGTTCGCGTCGCTTTGCGCCGCCGCATCGACGGGAATCGCGTCCGCTCGCCCTGAGCACGCGGACCCTGAGCACGCGGAGAAGGAGAGAGCGATGAGGATGTTTGCGCGTTGTCGCTCTATCAGCCTGGCCACGGTTTTACGTTCCAGTCGTGAGCCTGCTCGAGCTGACGCGCCAGCGAAAGCAGCATGCCGTCACGCCCGACCGCACCTGTGAACATGGAACCGATCGGGAGCCCGTCCCGACTTTGATGCAGCGGCACGCTCATCGACGGGAAACCGCCTGCATTCGCAATCATCGTGAACGGCGAGAAATCGTAGGCGCGATCGACTACCCGATCGACAACCCCTGGCGCTTTCAGCAGGGAAGTGACGTCGGAGCGCACGACCGTCTCTTCCAAGAGACGCTCCGCCAGACCCGGAACGAGCGCACCGTGCTTGAGCGGTAGCTGCGCTATGGTGGGCGTGAGGATCGCGTCGTAGTCCCTAAAGAATCGCAAGAACGCGCGCGACGTGGTCGCGAGGTCTCGAAGCGCGAGCGAAAAATCACCGGCGCTGCGAGCGCGTCCGACCATACCCGCAAGCCACGTAGTTCGTTCGACGTCTTTCTGTGTGACGGGGCGGCGGAAATACCGCTCGGCGTAGAGGAGCTCTCCCGCGGTCGTCGCGCAAAAGAGGAGGAAGAACGAGCGAGCGAAATTCACCGAATCGAACTCGGGGCGCGCTTCCACGACGTGATGGCCCAAGTCCTCGAGCATGCGAGCCGTTCGCATCGTCGCGTCTGCCACTTCCGGATCCACCGGGCGTGCCGGGAGAAGCGGTCGCGTCGTGACTGCAATGCGCAGGCGCGGCGGAGGGAGCGCAATCTCGTCAAGGAACGGTCTTGATCGATGCGTCGCGAAGTACGGGGACGTGTCCTCTGGCCCAGCGGTGGCATCGAGCGCAGCCGCGCTGTCGCGGACTGTCCGTGTGATGACGTGCTCAACGGCCGCACCGTGAAGAAGCTCGCTGTAGTCCGGGCCGGCGGGAGTCACCGCACGCGAAGGCTTGAACCCGAAGACTCCGCAACAGGAAGCGGGGATTCGAAGCGAACCTCCTCCGTCTCCCCCGTGCGCCATGGGCACGATTCGCGCTGCAACCGCCGCCGCAGAGCCGCCACTCGACCCGCCGACGGTGTGACCAGCCTTCCAAGGGTTGTCGCACGGTCCGTACAGATCGGGTTCCGTGAACGGCAAGATTCCCCACTCGGGAGTGTTCGTCTTGCCGAAGGTGATCAACCCGGCGGCTTTGTAACGGCGTGCAAGCTCCCCATCGAAGTCCGGAACGAAATTCTTGTAGAGGCGGCCGCCCCCTCGAAGCGGGACGCCCGAGTACGCGGTGCCGAGGTCCTTCATCAAGAACGGAACCCCGTGAAATGGACCCTGCGGCTCGCCTGCGTCCTGCTCGTCGGCTCGCTTTCGAGCCAGCTCGTGCATTTCGATGACGATCGCGTTTAGGCGTGGATTCCACTTCTCGGCTCGCTTGATCGCGGCCTCGAGGAGCTCGCGCGCCGACACCTTCTTCGTGCGCACGGCATTGGCAAGGTCGACCGCGTCCGACTCCTCATAGTTCATACAGCGGCGTTTCTAACCCTCGTTCGCCAAAGACTCCAAGGAAGATCCACGAGCGGCGGACGTAAGAAGACCCGGAGACACGATGAATCAATACGAAATGACCGGAAATGGCCAGCCTCTCGCAAACATGCCGTTCGGTGCTCCGCCTTCTATGTCCCCTCCGGGCATGAATGAGGGTGTTGCGGGCATCGCCGCATACGCACCACTTTCGAACGCACCGGCTCCCAGTGCCGGGTTCATGGGTCTTGCTGACCCTCAGGGACCGCAGGTCGCCGCGTCGCAACACACCGCCAACGGGACGGGATTCCTCAGCTTCATCGCCTGGAGCGTCTTCTTCGTGGTGAGCGCCTGCACTCTGTTCATCGGCCCAATCGCCGGACTTATCTTCTTCAAGTTCAACGAGTGGTGGCACAAGAAGGCGATTCGGATCGGCATCCTTGGTACGACTCTTCGAGTTTCCCCGCAGCAACTTCCCGAGATTCACCGATCCGTTGCAACGATGTCGCGTCGACTGGGTTTGGCGGAGGTCCCGGAGGTCTACATCATCGAGGCGAGCTCGATGGGCGCGTACGCGATGCGCATCACCGGCCGAAACATGGTCTTCCTCACCGATGACATGGTCGAAGGATGCCTTCGCAACGGCGACATCGCCTCGCTCAACTTCGTGATAGCTCATGAGCTTGCGCATCAAGCACTCGGCCACACGAACCTTATTCGCGCGATGATCTCGATGTTTTTCATTCCGCTCCGCCGTGTGGACGAGCTCAGCGCCGACTCCGTCGCTCTTGCGCTCATCGGCAGCCCAGACGCATGTGCCAAGGCGCTCATGATTCTGTTGACCGGTCCTGCGTTGATTCCGTACCTCAATCGTGACGCGCTGATTGCGCAGGCACGCGAGGTCGTTGCCGAGAAGAAGATCGTGAAGAAGGCGGAGCGAACCAGTTTGCACCCGATGCTTCTTCGACGCGTTGCTCGGTTCTACGGCGTCGCAACCTGGTAACGATTTCTCGTTCTCTCACGCGTCCACGCTCAATCCTCTCGCCCGCGGTTCAGCCCGCGGGCGACGTGCATTCTGGGCTCTAGATCCAGGCTTCGACCGACGATCACGCCATCGCGCTGATGATCCAGATAATGCGGGCGGCAATCATGTGGATGTAGAAGATTTCGCAGCGTCGACGCGCATTCTCGTAGGGGCGTGCAGCCCAGCGGGCGATTCCCACGAGTGACGAAACGACGATTGCCCCGTAGAGGACGAAGAGTGCGATGCGCGTGTGCGACCAGGCTCCCGTAAAGACGGGGACGGTAAGAATCGCGACGGCAATCGGGAGGGCGACAAGGCCGGCGACGATAGTCTTGCGAACGCCGAGAAACGACGCCGTGTTGCGCCCAGTCGTGACGGTTTCACCCGGCTCGAGTTGCCAGACCTGCATGTAGACGTACGAGACCGCGGACGTAACCGAGAACGCGATCAGCGCGCAGGCGATGTCGAGGTTTAGGTCCGTGCGACGCATCGCGTACCCAAGCCAGATGGTCGCACCTCCGAAGCCGACTCCGTTGAGGACGGCGTCGAGAATGGGAATCTCTTTCCAGCGTCGCAGGCCGAACCCGTGTGAGTAGGCGATCGAAGCGAACGCCATGAACGCCGCGCAGTACGCGGCGCTCGCGCTGTACGCGGAGAAGACGACCACGCTCCCGATATGCAAGAGAATGGAGATCGTAAAGCTGCCGCGAGGAGGCATTGGAGGACGATCGAGGCCGTTGACCGCCTTCGTGTCCTGATCGATCGCCGAGTTGATGAGAGCGGTTCCACCCCAGCCACAGATCGTGTAGCCGATGAACAGCGCGAGTAGGTCGATCAGGGTTGCCTTGACGGTAGGGTTCGGGCGCGCTGCAAAGTAGCCAGTCAACGGAAGCGCGAGCCCCGCAGCAAACGTCTTGGGACGAAGCAGGAGGAAGATGTCTCGCGCCTGCTCGAGGAGGTTTCTCGATTCCACGTCGCTTGCGCGCGTTTCGACTAGTGCTGTGGTCGACATGTTCGTTCCTACTCTGCTGCTAATGGCTCGGGACTCAGGACTGGCTCGATGCGCGATCCTTTGTAATCGAAGAGCTCGCTGTTACCGATGACCGCAGTTGCGATCGCGAAGAACGCGTACGAACCGAGCATCCACCAGGGTTGCTCGAGGAACCCTTCGAAGCGAAGGAAGAACGCCCAGGTGAAGAGGGCGACTGTTCCGGTTTGAACCGAGATCCACATGCCGAGATGGATCAACGACTCGCGCTCCGTGCAGCGCGGAAGATGCCAATGCAGCTCGTCGATTCCCTCATGGACCAACCGCGTGAGCCAACACCCGATGACGAACGGAAGCGCCACCCACGGGAAGAACGCGCTCAGAATGATCGCGGCCTGCAATCCCCAACTCGCAAGGAGAATCAACCGATGGGTGCGGAGCTCGCCATCCGTGATGTCCTTCTTCCAGATCGCAAGATGGGTTCGGTGATCCAGGTACCAGAGCGTGGTGAAG
>CAZWQH010000047.1:0-17651 GCA_964635815.1 uncultured Sandaracinaceae bacterium | reverse complement strand
TCCGACCGGCGGCGCCCTACCTTGGTCGCGATACCCGCTTCCGTGACGACGAGCGGTAGGCCCGGAAACGTTTCATGCGCGTGGATCAGCGTGTTGTACATCCCAACTTCACTGAACTCGTAGCTCATCTCGGGAACCCGCTTGGTCGGGTGGTCGAGCGGTAAGCACGAGCCGAAGTCGAGCCCACCGTAACAAGGGACCGCGCGAATCACCGGGATCAACGGGGTGCTCCCTGTCACCCCGGCTTTGAAGTAGTACTGCAGGCCAAGCCAATCGAGGCGATCGCGCCATTCTGGGTGCGGCTCTTCAGCCGTCCCATCGAGGTTCGCGTCGAATGCACCGGAAACGAGCGCTTTCGTGAAAAGGTCGTTGTAAACGTATGCGAGGCGATCACGTGCCGCGACGTCCTCAAGCAAGGTCGATTCCTGATTGTTGCGTGCTGGCACAAAGTCCGAAACCGCTGCCGCGTAACCCACGACCGCTGCGGAGCCGTCTCCGTCTGCGTCGATGGTGTCCGCGAGTCGGATGCGGTCGACCATCGCTGCATGCGCTCCGATGTAGTTTCGAAACGCCTGAACAACTCCATCAAAGTTGGTGAGAACCAAATTCCTTCCGGGAGGAAAGCGGTCGAGTCCGTACGCGAGCAGGATGTAGTTGCTTGGTTCGTTTACCGTGCACCACTCGTCCACTCGATCTCCGAAACGCTGCGCGAGAAGCTGTGCAAACTCCGCAATCTCCTCGATGACCTCGCGTGCATCCGAGCGGGCCCAACCGCACAGATCGGTATCGGTCGGACCAGCGGGGCAATCCGATCCGCGTCTGGCGTCGTCAATCCATACCGGGCTCGAAAAATGGTGGACGGTAATCATCGGGCGAATCCCTGCTGCGACCAGCGCGTCGATGATGCGACCGTAGTGAGCCAAGGCTGCTTCGTCTATCTCGTCGCGCCGCGGTTCAATGCGAGACCACTCCACACTGAAACGGTAGGACTCCGCTCCAACTTCACGCAGTCTTGCAACGTCTTCGAGCGCGAGCGTGTACCCCCGCGCTGCGTCGTTGATGAAAATCTGTCGGCCCATGCCGCCGCGGTCGGTGGGCAGGGTCCAGAGGTGCCAATCCGAATTGGGGTTCATGTCCTCGCTCTGAATGGACGCGTTGGCGACTCCGAATCGGAACGATCCGCGAGCGCTCGCGTCTGGGCGGGCCGCGTCTACCCCGGCGTCGTTCGCTCTTGGTCTCGTCGCGATTGATCCCACAGGTCCGAACGCCAACGCTCCAGTTGGTGGGAGCAGATGCGCCACGTCGCGCGGTGGAGCGACTTGATCAGCGAACGTGGTCGCGTCAACCGCATCGATCGTCGCGTCGTGGGCGACAGCCGGAGTCGTGCTGCACGCAAGCGTGGACAGTGCAAAAAACGCTAGGTTTGGGGAAGAATGGACTCGTCGCAAAGCCACGCAGGCTTAGATCCGCACGCGAGCTCCGTCGATCCCATTTGCGTCAAAATCGCGCCTGTGGCACGCGCGGCGGAGTCGCGCCGACGACGTCGACTGCTTGCAGGTCGAGGTGCAGAGGAATCGACGCTACGCGCGGCGGACGAGCAGAATTCGCGCAGCAGCCCACTCGGCGTCCGTCGCAAACTTCTTGTACTGCTCGTCGTCGGTCAGGCCGGCGTACTTCGCCATCTTCTCGTTCGCTTCTTTGAGGTCCGCTTCGGCCTCAGCGACGTTGACGTCCTCGAGCTTCGCGCACTCATCGACCAGCGCGAGAACTCGGTTCGGGCCGATCTCCACGAAGCCGGATCCGATCGCAACCTCTCGAGCGACGTTGTGTCCCTCGGACGTCTTCTCCGTGAACGTCAGCAGGCCCGGATGAACCGTGGCGAGCAGTGGTCTGTGACCTGGCAACACTCCGAGCTCGCCAAGCGCACCCGGGACCTGCACCTGACTCGCGTTGGCTTTGAGCGCGAGGCCCAACGTGGTGGCGACCTCGAGCGAGAGCAGATTCGTAGGTGTGGATTCAGCCATGTGCGTGATCAGTTACCGGTACCAGCCAGGCGAGCCGCTTGCTCCTTCACCTCGGCAATGTTGCCGACGAGACGGAATGCCTGAGCGGGAAGGTCATCGAGCGCACCCGAGAGGATTTCTTCGAATCCTGCAATTGTGTCTTCGAGCGGAACCTGCTTGCCTTTGAGGCCTGTGAACTGTTCAGCGACCGTGAACGGCTGCGAGAGGAACTGCTGAATCTTGCGCGCGCGTTCGACGATGTTTCGGTCTTCTTCCGAAAGCTCGTCCATACCGAGAATCGCGATGATGTCCTGTAGGTCCTTGTACTTCTGAAGGGTCTGCTGAACCTGACGTGCGACGCGGTAGTGACGCTCGCCGACAATCTGTGGATCGAGCGTTGTAGAAGTGGAGTCGAGTGGATCGACGGCGGGGTAAATGCCGAGCTCGGCGATGCTTCGCGAGAGAACGGTCGTTGCGTCGAGATGCGCGAAAGCGGTCGCGGGCGCCGGATCGGTGAGATCGTCGGCGGGAACGTAGATGGCTTGAACGCTGGTGATGGAACCGCGGGTCGTAGAGGTGATGCGCTCTTGGAGAGCTCCCATGTCCGTCGCAAGGGTGGGCTGGTAACCGACGGCGCTCGGAATACGACCGAGAAGAGCCGAAACTTCAGCGCCTGCCTGGGTGAAGCGGAAGATGTTGTCGACGAACAGAAGCACGTCCTGTCCTTCGTCGTCGCGAAAGTACTCAGCGACGGTAAGAGCGGAGAGCGCGACGCGTGAGCGTGCGCCGGGCGGCTCGTTCATCTGGCCGTACACCAGAGCGGCTTTCGAAATGACGGGGTCGCCATTCGCGAGCTTGGACTCTTGCATCTCGAGGAGAAGGTCGTTGCCTTCACGGGTTCGCTCGCCGACGCCTGCGAAGCAGCTCACGCCGCCGTGCACCTTCGCGACGTTGTTGATGAGCTCCATGATGATGACGGTCTTGCCGACGCCGGCGCCGCCGAAGAGGCCGATCTTTCCGCCTTTGCGATAGGGAGCGAGAAGGTCGATGACCTTGATGCCGGTCTCGAAAATCTCGATCTTCGTGCTCTGCTCGACAAACTTGGGCGGCGAACGATGAATCGGCGCCGTCTTCGATGTCGTGATGCGCGCGCCGCCGTCGACGGGCTCGCCGATGACGTTGAGAATCCGTCCGAGCGTCTCTTTGCCCACAGGCATGCGAATCGCGTCGCCGGTGTTCTTCACCTGTGCGCCGCGGACCAGACCGTCGGTGCTGTCCATCGCGATGGCGCGAACGGTGTTCTCGCCGAGGTGCTGAGCGACCTCCAAAACGAGGTTCCACTGTTCGGTTCCGATCGACGCATTCGACACGCGCAACGCAGTCAGAATGTTCGGAAGGGCGCCCGGCGGGAATTCGACGTCGACAACGGGGCCAATGACTTGAGTGATGCGTCCGGTGGAGAGTTCGGCCATGGGTGGTTTCTATTTCTTCGGGACCTGCAAGCAATCCCGAACGGTTTTTCTTCGGGACCTTCTAGGCAACCCCGAACGTTCGGCGGCTGATTAGCACCCGCCGTGCCGTGCCGCAATCGCTGCGTGGATTGCGAACGGGTGCTCGCCGCCAAGAGCAGGTAAGCCCGCGCGATTGCGCGCTTCAGAGGACGATGATGGCGTTTTCTGGCGGGACGACGACGAACACCCGCCGCGAGTCGAGCTCGGCCGAGCCGTTCCCCATTACGACGATCCGTGCTCTAAACACCTGCGTGTCGGGGGCGCCCGGCCGCGTCGTGTTCTGAAAGTCGACCTGAAACTCGACCTTGGTTCCCGGCATCACGGAGAAGAAGCTCGTTTCGTTTTTCTCAGCGTACGTCACACCTGACATAGGCCCGCGGGCTCCGTCGCGCTCTCCATCGACAGGCACCACGCTTTTTACGAATTGCGTCGCGTCCGCGTCATCTGGGTTGCCGGGCTCGTTTGCTCGGCGCGTGGTCACGTCCTGCGGTACCGCGCTCACGAGTGAGGCGATCGCGTCGACGATTGCGGTATCGACGCCAGTGCCGGAGGAGGAGATCTGGAACGTGAGTGCTTCTCCGCTCGAGCGAACGGCACCGGTGTCTTGCGCGACGGTTCGGTAATCAGCGGGGACTGCGCTGTTGGTGATGGAGATTACTCGGGCGCCGATGTCGTTCAGTTCGTCAATGACGTCTTGGTACACCGGGGCGGTGAAGCTGTACCTGTCGCGCATCGTCTTGCCGTTGTGCCAAGCCGCGTCGCCAAACACCACGATGATGGGCAGCGCGCCGGGTCTGAAGCATGGATAGCCGCGTCGCGTTCCGATCTCGTCTGGAATGATCGGGCAGCTTTGTGCCGGAATCGAGCCGCCGCTCCACGTAAGACCTTCACCTGTCGCAGTCGCGAAGAGTGCGGGTCCGGTAGATTCGGGAACGTCGCCGCCGCTGTGAAGCGGGAGCGCCTGCACGGCATCGTAAAGATCGGACTTTCCATTCGGAGAGCCGCCAATCTTGCCAAGGAACGCGCCGGTCATGCGGTTCTCCCAGGCTCCGAGATCCTCGTCTGCGTCGCCGATCGCACGCAGCATGTAGAAAGGTCGGTCCGCGCCGCTTCCGTGACTGTTGATGGGGTAGTCGTCGAAACCACCGATTCCGAACTGCACGTTCGTGATGGCTCGCTTCACTCCCGGAATGATCGCGCTTGTCAGGCGATTGACGATGGTCGTCCGTACACCGGACATCGAGCTCGTCGTGTCCACCAGGAAGAACACGTCTGCGATCAGGATCTTTGTTCCGAACTTCAGAGCGCGCGTTACGGGTGCGCCATTGAATGGCAGCACGACATAGAAGTCGGTGTCGGGAATACGACTCGCGAAGTCGGTCGGATCGGTGCCAGCTGCGAGCTCGACCAAGTCTGGCGCGCCGTCGTCGTCCGTGTCTGCGCGCGTCCGGTCGGTGCCTCGCTCGAGCTCGACTCCGTCGGACACTCCGTCGTTGTCCGAGTCGGTGTCTCGGAAATCTGGCAACGGATCGTTGTCGGTGCTCGCCGGAAAGCACGGTCCCAGAGGGCCACGTTCGTCACCATCCGAGATGCCGTCTCCGTCGCTGTCCGTGTCGAGACGGTTGGGGAGGCCATCGGCGTCATCGTCTGCGGCGCCTTCGCGCGCGTCAGCGATGCCGTCGTTGTCTTCATCGCGTGTGCCATCGCAACCCGGCGCGGCGACGACGCCCGAATCGCGTGGTGCGCCCACGTCGGGTCTGATCATTTCGCCGCCGCGTCTCGTGCATGCGACGGCGACGACAAAGAGAAGGGTGAAAATCAAGCGCGACCGGAGAAAGCGTGCAGCAACCACGAAGCGACCATAGCTTTGCGCACCTGCCGTGCAATCCTGCGCGGAGGCGATCGATCGTTTTCTTGCTTCGTGTTGCGACGCTAAGGTGGCGCCGATGTCGCCGAATCTTGAAGCCCGCGTTCGCATTCGAGAAATCTCGACACCTTTGTCCAGACCGCGGGCGAGGCGTTCTCAGCGAGGAGCACGTTCTCGAGCGCGCGGATCTCTCGCATCGATCGTGAAAGCTCAAGCTCCGACGCGTCAGCAATGGTCGACAGCGCGAGAGTTCGAGTGTGTGCGGAACGCCACGCACGAATGTCTTCGTTGTTACGAACCAGGTGTTCCAGCGCCGCGGCGTCACGCGCGATGCTCGGTGCGAAATCCGTGCGCCAAGCGTCCATCAAGTAGGGGTACTCGTTCTCGACCGCGGCGCGCGCCACGAAGCTGAGCGACTCCTCCGCAGTCTGTTGTCGCTCGAGCGCCGAGAGCGCGGTCTCACGATCTCGAACCACGCGATCGAACGTTTCGTACGCTGCGCGGAGCGTGGTTTCGCCGACGACGCTTTGGCGAAGTGTCGTCCATTCCGCAACGGTGCGGGTGGAGGCGCGCTGACTGCGCGCCGAGAGCGTCAACATCGCCGCTCGAGTGCGTGGCATGAGTCCGCGCAGGACGCTCTCGCTGGTCGTGGTTGGAACGTCGATCGTATTCGTCGCGGAGGCCGCGCGAACATGGGCTTCCAAAAAGGAGACGCGCGCGTTTCCATCCAGATCTGCGCTCGCGTCCCGGAGCGCCGACAAGAATCGGTACCCGTAGCCGCGTACCCCACGCGAGGGCGCAGTTGCGTCGCATCCCGATGCGGGCCGGTCGTATGTGGATGCGAAGAATCCGCACCGTGTTTTGGTCGTGACGCCCGCTCGGTGGTCAGCGCCAACATGCGCGATGTCTTCGAAGTGCCCCGCGTAGCAAGCGGAGATCACCACACGGACTGGTCGGTTCTGCGCGGCTCCGTCCAGAAGTTGCGCAAGCTCCGTCGGAACCAAGATGGAGTTTCCCCATCCAAGAAATCCCCCGGTTCCACGAATGATGCCGCGGTCATCTTCTTCGCCCGAGCTTCCGTGCCCCGAGAGGAACAACGTAATCGGGTTGGTGGTTTGCCTCGAGAGCTCCTGGGAGAACACCCGCCGTATCTCGTCGGCGGTTGCCGGTCCATTCGCGTGCACTTCGGGCGCGGCGAAACCTGCGCGGCGATCGACTCGAGGTTCGAAGAGAGTGGCGAGCGTTTCACGCCACTCGGGTGCGGCCTCCGGTGGGTGCTCCTGCGTGAGAACCGCGCGATGCCCCGCCCCGCCTGCGAACAGGATCACGCCCGGGCCCGTGAGCACCTGTGGCGCCAAGCGAAGGTCGACTTCGATGGAAACTTGGTTGGAGTCCGCCGTCGGACCGCCCCCGACGGCGATCCATGCAGGCGCTTGGACTTGAGCGAATGCGAGCGTCGCACCAGCGATGAGTGCGAGGGGCGCGCACACAAACGCGCATACGCGAGCGCAGCTACGGGCGACTCTCACTCACCCAACCGGAATGTGTCACGACCCGCGGACTTCGCGCTGTATAGGGCCTTGTCCGCGATGGCGACGACGCCTGCGGTGCCGTGTGCAGCGGCCGCTGCGTTGCTGATCGTCGCTCCGACGCTGACAGTGACCTTTATGTCTGTGTGTTGCGACACTCGCAACGCACGCACAGCCGCGATCACGCGGTCGGCAATTCGCTGAACGGCGGGAGCGTCCGTATTGCGCGCAAGGATCGCAAACTCGTCGCCGCCAAAACGCGCAACGAGATCTTCTGTGCGGACACAGTGCACGAGCGCTTCCGCGACTCCTCGCAGGACGGCGTCCCCGGCGCCGTGGCCGTATCGGTCGTTGACCGACTTGAAATGGTCCACGTCGATGAGCATGAGTGCGAGCGGGTAGTCGTGCCGCGCGGTGTACGCGACCTCTTCCGCGATTCGCTCGTCGAAATGACGCCGGTTGTAAACCCCTGTCACACGGTCCCGAACGGCGGACTCGTATAGCCGTTGAGCGACTTCGCGTTCGGCGGGGTCTTGAAGCGCAAAGCGGAGGATCGTGTGAAAGCCGACCTGGACACGCGCTCCATCATGCAGACGATGCACGTCGCGAACTTTCACTCCTTCGACGAAGGTGCCGTTGGTGCTCCCCAAATCGCTTATCGCGAACTGCACAACGGGCTTCCCGGTTGCGGCGCCGCTCTGCTTGAGCACGCTCGCGTGCTGTCGTGAGAGAGCGCGGTCTTCTATTCGGATGTCGGCTTCCGGGCCTCTGCCTATGACCATCCGGTCGAGGTCGATGGAAAATACAGCGCCCGCCGCGGGGCCCGCGATGACGGTCAGCGTTCCCTTGTCGCGCTCGGGAAGAGGTGGCTTTACGTCCTGCTGTTGAAGCGTCGCTTCGTCTTCGTCGGCATCGAGCTGCGTGGGGCGTGCAGGAGGAGCGGTCGGACGCATCGAGGGGAATGGGCGTTCGAACCCGAGCGGGCCGTTCACGCCACGTCGAAGCACAGGCGTTGGGCGCCGTCGTCTTCCCTCTCCTGAGTCGTCCCCGGCCATGTTTGTGAGTGTTTGTAGCTTGCCTGAACGCCCAGGGGCTTCAAGCCCCTGCCGTGCGAAGCGCACCTGCCTCGAGCTCGGATAGCGCATGCCCTGCGGGCTCGCCTCGCTTTGCGGCGGCTTGTGCGACCTCAATGCCACGATTGAACGTGAGATGCGCGGCTTCGCGGTCGCCCAATGCTTCTGCGATTTGGCCGGCCATGAGGTAGGCGGGCACGTAGTCGGGGAACTCTGCTTCGACCGTTTTCAGAGCTGAAAGCGCAGCGGATTCCGAGCTCGCCGTGCGCAGCTCCAGAGCGCGCGCGTACCACACGAAAGGGTCGCGCGATCCCTTCTCGATCATTTGTTCGAGCATCGCCAAGCGCTTGCTTTGTGTTGTCAGGACTCCACCACGCCCACGAACGGAACGTTTCGATACTTCTCGGCATGATCGAGTCCGTATCCGATGACGAATACGTCTTCGATCGTGAAGCCCAGGTAGTCGATCTCGATGGGGACGCGTGACCTCGCTGGTTTGTGCAGCAGCGATGCGAGCTTCACGGACTTTGGCCTGCGTGCTTGGAGCGCCTTGAGCAAGTACGTCATCGTGAGACCGGTGTCGACGATGTCCTCTACGATCAGCACGTCTCGACCTTCGATGGGCACGGTCAGGTCATGCGTGATTTGAACCTGGCCGCTCGATTCAGTGGCTTCGCCGTAACTTCGGCAGCCTAGAAAGTCCACGGTCAAGGGTGCGTCGATCGCGCGCACGAGATCTGATCCGAAGACGAAGGCGCCCTTCAGCACGATGACCACGGCCAGGTCCTTGCCACGGTAGTCGCGCGCGATTTGCGCGCCAAGCTCAGTCACGCGGGCCTGGATTGTTGCGGCGTCGTAAAGCGTCCGAATCCCCATGGGCGCTGCGTTACCACGCGACTCTATAGCGGCAAGCCTGCGATGTGTTTCCCCGCATCGATCGCGGCCGCGCTCACCGCGCGGACTTCGGGGATCCAATACGCCAGGGAGATGAGGAGGGCGCCCACGCCGACGGCGGCTCGAAGCGGCATCGCCACGAAAAAGATCGGGATCTCTCGAGCCGACCGGGCGATCAATCCCACGGCAACCTCCGTAGCGAGGAGCGCAAGAATCGCAGGGATGGCGAAAGTCACCGACAACGAGAGGGCGGTCTCCACCAGTCTGAGCATGTGGTCGAGCGATTGCCGACCGATCCATGGGGCTGGTTCGCCGAGCGGAACGGTGTGTAGCGACTCAGCAAGCACGCGCATCACCTGGAGCGGACCGCCCAAAGCGATGAAAATCGAGGCAGCGATGAGGAGGGCAAAAGCGCCGAGCGGACTTTGGCGCTCGCCACTCGCACCAGCGAGCACATCGCTGTTGTTCGCTCCGCGAAGCACGTCGGTCAATCGGCCGGCATCACCGACGGCCAAGAAGGGGAGGCACACAGAAACCGCGAACATCGTACCGAGTGAAAGCTCCCTCGCAACCCAAGTAAGAAGGACGACGGGCTGTCGATCGCTCGGGAGCACCGGCGCGGCGACCCACACGACGGCCATGGTCAACGCGAGTCCCACGCTGGTACGGAGCAGAGGCTGCGCCCCGCGTACCGCGAACCAGGGTGCGAGCATGACGAGCGGGAACACCCGGCACGCAGTGAGGCCAAACACCAGGATGAGCGTTTCGACGTTCGCGGTCCGGGGTGCGCCTGCAGGGGCGCTGAACAACGTCTCCAGAATCTGCTCCATCGCGCTGTGATCAACTCTCGCAGGCGATCAGATGAGCGACATGTGACCCCAAAGCAACTGGGTGAAATGCAACAGCTCGCGACCCATCAATCCGCCCACAATGGCGAGGACTCCGCTCACGACAACGATCTTCGGAACGAAACCCACGCTCTGATCCTGAACTTGAGTCGCGGCTTGGAGGATGGAGACCAAGAATCCGATCGCGAGACTTGCCAGCAGCACTGGAGCGCTAAGCAGCAGCACTAGGTACAGAGCTTCTTGCGAAATGCGAATGAACGACACGGTGCGCGATGCTAACTCCTGCGCGCGACGCGGTCGATCAAGTTTGCGTCGAGGCTCGCTCGCGTACTGGAGGCGCTGCCCGGCTACTGGGTGAGCTGCGCGTTCAGCGGGCTTGCGACCCATTCGGAGGACGCACGCAGCGCGTACGTACCGCGCGTGCCCGGGGTTTTCGCGAACACGATGCTCCTCGTTTCGCCGATTGTGGAGAAGGGTGCGTATTGACGATCGATCACACGTCCATTTTCGAGAAGCTCGATCAGAATCGGAGTTGTCGGGCTTGTGGCGGTTCCGGGGATCTCGATTCGTGTCCTGAGCGTTACCGCCCAACGCACGATTCCATTCGATGCCGTCGGCGCCGGCGCTTGCAGAACCGCGGGCGTTGAGCAGTAGTCTTCGTATGGAATGTCGCCGTTGAGCTTCGCGAGCGCATACACGCACGCGAGCAACGACGCGCCGGCACCTTCCAATGCAGGGATGATCGTGGCTTTGCGCTTCTTGACCGCAAAGTACGCCGCTGTTCCTGAGGTCACAATGAATGCGCATGCGACGGCGGCGCGCTGTTTTCGCGCCTTCGCTTCGGCTGCGGCAGGTCGACAGAGGTAAGGGCCAAAGGCGACGTCGCCACGCGAGGCGAGCTCCCCTTCGGTGTCGAGCTCTGCAGCGGCATTCGCGAGCGTGGACGCTAAGTCATCGAGTGCGTGCGCGGCGGCTTCATCGCCTGCGACTTCGCGCGGAGCTTCGGTCAGCATCGCCCCAGCAGTGTTCATCGACATTCGAAATGTTTCACCGCCGTATGCGAAGTCGACGGCAGCGAGCTCGGCCCCGGGTGCGACGCGCAACCGCAGACAAGACTGGGCTGCGCAGTCGAGTGCCACGTTCGGAGTGCCAAACCCGATCTGAATCGCGTCACCATCCGCGCGCGCGATCAGCGCTTGGGTAGATCCGTCCGACCGTGTGTTCGTTCTGAGGATCTCGTCCTGATCGTCGTTCGCGCGAAGGCCAGTGCTCGAAGCGCAGCTGATTGCGAGCGTGGCGACAGCACACAGCCATGCACTCAAAGCGTGCTTACGGGAGGACATCGTCTCGAAGAAAGCGAAAACCGTGCCTTCCCATACAGAAGAACAATCTGACCGCGACGACGCGTTTTCGGAGCGAATCCGGAGTTACCGGGTGTCATCGTCTCGCGCGGGTCGTGCGGTGACCACTCGAGTTGCCGCGCCTAATCCATTAACTGCGGGACTCAAAGGACCGCGTGCGCAAAGGGGGAGACCTCCACCTCGGGCGCAAGCTCTGCGTAACTCAACACGATCGCGTCGCGGCGATGTGGCTCGACGAGACGCCGAACGAAGCGACGCACGTCCGGATTGGTAAGCAGCACGACTTCGCGCTCGTCACCCAAAGCGCGGACGAGGGTCTCGCCAATCTCTCTGGCGACGGCGGGCGGTAGCGTCAAGAACGTCCCCTGTGGAGTGCGCTGAATCGCACCGCGGATCATCTCCTCGATCGAGGGATCGATTGTGCATGCGATCAGCTTTCCAGTCGGGACGAACCGAGCGGAGATGTGACGCCGGAGCGCGGATCGGACTTGTTCCGTGAGCGCCACCGCGTCTCGTTCGTTGGCTCCAATCATGGCAAGCGTCTCGAGGATTTCACGCATCGGCCGGATCGAAATACGCTCTTCGACCAGGCGTCGCAGAACGTCGGCGAACAACGTGAGCGACACGGGCTTGGGTACGGAGTTGCGAACCAGTGCTGCCATCACGCGCTCGTGTCGATCGAGAATCGATTGGGCTTCGTCGATGCCCACGAGCTCGGGAGCCCTGGCGGAGATCACAACCTGCAACCAGCCTGTGATGCTCTCGCGAAATGCCTTCGGATCGAGGATCAGCGTGCGTGGGATCTCCCGAGTCGCGACGTTGACCTCGTGGATCGCTACCTGCATTGCGGAAGGCGCGAGAGCGCGGTCGACACGGAGCTCGATGCTTGGTGAAGGGATGCCGAGCTCTTCGGCGGTCCATCCTCGTGTTGCTTCGATCGCGTCTCGAACGGCGCCGTGGACATTGGCTGTCGACCCAAGATCATGTGAGATGCGAATCGTCATGACGGGGGCGACGCGTGCTGCTTTGCGCGCGACTGCATCGTTTGCAAAAAGCTCTGTGTCCGGCGCTGCCGCGCTGTCCCGTTTGCTGGGGCGGAGTTTCGAGAGTCCGGAGAGCCCGAACGCGCCCGTGGTCGCAGCCAGCAGACCCGCCAGGACTAGGAACGGGACCGCAGGCAAACCCGGAACGACTGCGAGCACCGAGAGAAATGCTGCGGCGATGAGCAATGGTTTTCGGTTTCCGAATAGCTGCGCGGCAAGCTCGTCTCCCAAGGTTCCTCCGTCTTCCTCGGATGCAACTCGGGTAACGACGATGCCAGCGGCGGTCGAGATCAGGAGCGCCGGGATCTGAGTGACCAAACCGTCTCCGATCGTCAACAGGCCGTAGGTGCGCAGGGCCTCGGGTGCAGATAGCCCGCGCATCGCCACACCGATCACAAGACCGCCAACGATGTTCACGCACGTGATCACGATGCCGGCAATCGCGTCCCCTTTGACGAACTTCATCGCGCCATCCATGGCGCCGTAAAACTGGGCCTCTCGAGCAAGGGCGCGCCGTCTTCGCCGCGCGTCGTCGTGCGTGATGGAGCCGCTTCTGAGCTCGGCGTCGATGCTCATCTGCTTTCCGGGCATCGCGTCGAGAGCGAATCGAGCGCCCACCTCTGCTACTCGCTCGGATCCCTTGGCGATCACGATGAACTGAATGAGCGTAAGGATGAGAAAGACGATCGCACCCACGACGTAGTTTCCGCGAACTACGAAGTTGCCAAAGCCGTAGATCACCTCGCCTGCGTCGGCTTGGAGAAGTATCAGTCGCGTCGAGGAAACATTGAGGGCCAAGCGATAGAGCGTCGTGACCAGGAGAACGGTCGGGAACGCTGCGAATGCGAGTCCGTCGCGCAAATAGATGGCGACGAGTAGAAGGAGGACTCCGATCGCAATGTTCGCTGCCAACAAGACGTCGAGAACCGGCGTCGGAAGCGGCACGATCATCATGCCGACGATTCCAACGACACCAATCGCGAGTGCAGCGTCGCCCAGCGAACGCCGCGTGGTTTGAGATCCCCCGGAAATCATCGGCCGGGAGGATACAAGATCTCGGTTCCTGCAGGGGTGTGGCCTACGACCGAGGCTCTTCGTCGATGGAAACTTCGATCTTGTCGGTATCGAAAACCCTCATCGCGTCCGTCACACGCGGGTGAGATCGCGCGCGCTGTTCGAGGCTCGCTCGGCGTTCGCTCTTCTTTCCTGCTTCCTGTTGCGCAAGTGTCATCGCAGGCGGTGCGTCGGTGGGTTTGATCCCACGCATCTCCAGTTTCGGCGCTCCGCCGAGAATCGTCGCGAGTAGCTCCCGAAAGGCTTTCAGCGAATCGGGCTCACGGGCTTGCGAGAAGAAGAACGAGCTTTCTGGGAACCCCAGCATGACCTCCGTGCGAGTCACCGAAAGCGGTAGCGCGTGATCGAGAATCGCGGCGAGCGGTGCACGCGCTTCTCGGATTCTCTCGACGATGAAGTTCCAAAGCTCTTTGTCGGGGACAGTCGCCGCAGTGATCTCTTGCGCGACCTCTGCAGATTCTGTTGGCACGACCGCGGTTGGCTGAGTAGGAGTAGCGGAGGCGGGTGCAGTGGGAGCAACGGGAGATGGCGTTCCGATTGCGGTGATGAAGCTCGTCCGTTCGGGGGCGGCTGACGGCTCGTCGTCTTTGGGTTGCGGCGGAGGGTTTACCGGCGCGTCTCGGCGTTCGCGGCTTGCAGCTTTCGGCGGTTCCGCGACTCGCGGCGCTGTTCGCACCGCCGGGGGCGCGGGTGCGGTCACACGTCGTTCGTGCGTCACGACAGGTGTCTCTCCCCCGCCACGTAAGCGAGCCTCCAGACCCTCGAGCCGCGACAAGAAAGCCGCGATTGGAAGTGCGGGTGGCCGAAGCGCGATCCGGATCAATCCCATCTCAAGCACGGGCCGAGGCACGCTCGAACCGGCGACGTCGTCGACGAGTTGCGCAACGCCGGTGAAGATGCGTTCGAGGTCGACGGTAGCGGTGTCTCGGATCAGCGCTACCAGCTCAGCCCGCTCTTCGGCGGATAGCTCCACAAGCGGCGTGTCCGACCCAACGACCTTCAGCACGGTGAGGTCCCGAAACAGCTCGGACAGGGTCTTGCTCAGATTGACGAAGTCCGCCCCGCGCTCGGCTTCCGAGGCAATCGCGTCGAGCACTTTGGCTCCGTCACCGCTCAGGAGCGCGTGTGCAAGAGCTCGAAGCGCGGTTCGGTCGGCCAGGCCGAAGCGTGTCGCAAGCGAGGCTCCCTCGAGCGGTGCACCCGAGTCGTTTGCTGCGATGGCCATGTCGAGCAAGGTCAACGCGTCGCGAAGCGAGCCGTTTGCCTCGCGGGCGACGATCGAAATCGCGCCTTCATCAGCAGCGATGCCTTCGGTCTTCAGGACGGCACGAACGCGATCCGCGATGAGCGCGTTCGAGATGAGTCGGAAATCGTAGCGCTGACACCGCGAGCGGATCGTGATCGGTACCTTGTGTCCCTCGGTCGTCGCGAAGATGAACTTCACGTGCGCAGGCGGTTCCTCGAGTGTCTTCAGCAACGCGTTGAACGCGCCGGTCGAGAGCATGTGGACTTCGTCGACGATCACCACTTTGAAGCGATCACGCTGCGGCCGGAATGGGATGGTCTCCTGCAAGCGGCGAATGTCATCCACGCCGTTGTTCGAGGCCCCGTCGATTTCAAGTACGTCGACGTCCGTGCCGGTCGCTATTTCGGTGCACGCCGCACACTGATTGCATGGGGTCGCCGTCGGCGCAGATCCGGCCAGACAGTTGAGGGCCTTCGCAAGAATTCGCGCGCTTGTGGTCTTCCCTACGCCTCGGACACCCGTGAAGAGAAAGGCGTGTGCGACGCGATTCTGCGCGATTGCATTTCCGAGGGTGCGAGTGACGTGTTCCTGCCCAACCAGGTCCGCGAACGTCTGAGGACGGTATTTCCGCGCGAGCACGGTGTACGTCATGCGTCCGAAGTACCGCGCATGACTCTGCTTCGCAACTCGGCGTATGCGCTACTGCGATGCCAACGGCGCGCCGCGGGCAAAATCTGGATCGAAGATTTTCGCGTCGTACGCTCGCGTCACCGTGGGATCGTCGATCGCGATGCAGACTTCGCGTGATCGCAGGGCACTTTGCTCGTCAAGGTTGTAGGACCCGACGATCGCGACTTGTGAGTCGACCGAGTAGTACTTGATGTGGCGTCCGTGCTCCTCACCCCAGCCAAGGTACGGGTCGCGGCGGTTCAGCGACTGCCACCGGAGGTCGAGCGGACGGTCGACCCCGACGGATTCTTTCCCGATAGCGCCCGTCAGAACGTAGCCCCAAAGCGGATTCGTTCCGCCGCCGATGACGGGGACGAGCTCGACGTACCAGTTGAAATCCCACGGTTCGATCACGCGTGCCGTTCCGCGCTTTGCATCGCGGAATCGCTTTGCGGCATCCATGACCTTGAGCGCGCCCCGAAGGTTCACGTTGGGGGAGGAAACTCGCAGCACATCGCGTGCGGCATCGAACGCGGCATAGATGCCCATCGTTCCGACGTTGCGGTGATCCTGGTTCCCGATGGTCGTGGACGTGTCTTTTGGAAGGAAGATCATCGGAAGGCACGCGTCGTCTGGAATTCCGTACTGGGCGTAGTCCGGCTCCGCGACTTGTGGCGCGTGGTTCGCGAGATCGAAGACCCCGGGCTCTACACCGTTGCACTCGGCGCTGCGTTGCTCTCCGCGAAAGTACTTCGAGCAATCGGAAACATCCGTCGCGTCCAACGTCCAGATTTGGTCGAACTGTGCAAGCACCGCCTGCGCGATCTCACCTTTGAGCACGTACGCGGAATCGTGTTCCGGCCAACGGAGAGGTGTCGCTCGCACTAGCTGCTCGGTGAACGGCAGGGAGCTCGAAAGGAGAGATCGTCGCGTCGCATCGAGTGATCGAATCAGGGAATCGGGCGCTCGCACGCTCAAGTCTCCGCGATAGCGCTTGAAGTTCTGCGCGTTTGACAGGTTCCCTCCACCTATGTGCACGTGCACGCCATCGATCACAGCGAGCTTCACGTGCATCACGTTGGCGTCGAGGATTCTCCAGATGTGCGATGCGAGCAGGATTCTCAGCTTCGGATGTACGTTCGGGATCCTCGCGTGAATCGCGTCGGCGAGCGGCTCTGCACCGATCGCGGTGGGCGATGAAAAGACCCCCATCTGTCCAGGCAGGAGCCAACCATGTCCGTACAAGATTCGTACGCGTACAGGATCTGCGTTGGGGTTTGCGCGCAAGCGCTCATTGAGCACACGAAGTCCTTCGATCACTTCCTCGAAGGCATCCGAGTCGGCTTCGATGATGTGCCATTGAAGGTCCACTTCGTATCTTGCGTTGGCGATGAGGGATCGCAGCGCAGGAAACATCTCAGCGCCATCGAGGAGCGCGGGGCCCGCCATGTTCCGGTACGTCAGCCAACGATGGTCGGCGCGCCCAACGGGCAACATGTCGACATCGTGCTTAGCTCCAAGCGCGGCCTGGTGGATTGCTTGTCCGATCCTACTCGCGCCGCACGCACCGGAGCGCGTGTGGTACCTCCAGGTTTCGATCCGATACGGGTCGAGCTCCACTAGAGGCGACCGAGTACCATCCGCGGCTTCGCCGCTGTCGTCGACGGATTTGTCGACCGGGTCGTCAGCAAATGGTTCGTTCGAGGGCGCAGCACAGCCGGTGCTCGCGATCACGAGCGCTGCGATCCAAACGTTGCCAAAGTGCAGCCCGGAGACCTTCACGCGCTCTACTCCTGCAAACCTCGTGCGAACCCCCGCTAGGACGACATTCCCAACAAAATCGATACGAGACAGCTGTCATCTCCGCACCGGTGGCGACTGCGCTTAAGAGCTCGTTGAAAATTTACCTGCCGCAAGCGGCTCGGAATTTACCGATCGCTTTGCGACTGGAGAACAGGAAATTAGCGTTTGGTAGCCGGCTTGAGGGGAACGGTTACGGTGTATCGCCGCTGCGCCCCAAGCTGAATCGTCCCTTTGAGAACTCGAGCTCTGACACGCACGCTCTTGATTGGTTTCTGAACCAGGACGCCCTCGAAGTAACCCACAGCCTCGAGCGTAGGAACCACGTCATCGCTCGTGAAGTGAACGATCTGGTCCATCGCCGTGTAGATCGCGATGCGTTCTTCCGTCTTCCGGCGATCGCCTGAGAAAAGGACGATCTCGTATGTGCGAGTGCGCGCGACGCTGGTGCCATCTCCCGGCGCGAGCATCTGCGTAGCCGTCGGACGCGGAAGGGCCGCGGCTGCGAGCTGAATCGGCTCTCCTTCGAGCGCGCGAAGAGCTGCTCCCGGTGCGCGGCGCACTGTCTTCGAAAGAGCCTCCCCCGAAAGAACCACGCTCGAAAGCACGGAGAGCGCTTCGATCGCCATCGTGCAGGCGTGACACGCGCCCACATGATCATGAATGGCTGTGTTCCCCTTGCTGCTCGTAGGCCCAAGCGCCCAATAGAGCCTGAGTGCACGAGCGGTTGGAT
>CAZWQH010000046.1:0-17662 GCA_964635815.1 uncultured Sandaracinaceae bacterium | reverse complement strand
TCTCACGGTGGCCGGGCCCTCGCGAACGATGAGCGTTCCGTCCGGTCGACGCACTGCGATCGTTACACCGCAAGGTGCGCGCATCATCACGCCCTCGAGCACTGCCTGCCCGCCGATGTACGGCTTGGATTCATTCGAGGGCGCGTTGCTGATGGTGGTCACGGCGGGATGGAGAGATGTAGACTACCAAACATAGGCCGCGAGCGACGCGTGGGAAGTGCCTAGCCTCAGCAAGGCATGCCTCCTCAGGCGCTCGCGGATCTGGTCCGGTCAGGTCGCTGCGGGCTTCGCGGCTTCTTTGGCGTACTTCTTACGGAAGCGTTCAACGCGACCGGCCGTGTCCATCAACTTCTGCTTTCCCGTGTAAAACGGGTGGCATTGCGAGCAGATATCCACTGTGAACTGACCGCGTGTGGAACGGGTCTTGGTCGTGGAACCGCATGCGCAGGTGACGTTGAGCTCGGTGTACTGAGGATGGATATTCGCCTTCATAAAACCTTCGTGCGTTCTCCGGCCTCGCCTCGACGGAGGGATGGATAGGAGAACTTTATGGCTCGGGCCCGCAAGCGACCCTCGCAGAGCTGACTAACGTAAGCGACGTCCGCGCCCAGCGCAAGACGCCTGCCACCAGGCTTTTGCAGGTCGGGAACTGGAAGGATGGGCGGGTAACGGGCATGGTCGGCGGGTAACTCATGCCGCAGAAGCAAATTCACGTGATAGTTCGCGGACGTGTGCAGGGTGTGTACTTCCGTGCATCCGCACAAAGAGAAGCAAAGCGCCTCGGTCTCACCGGATGGGTGAAGAACCGAAACGACGGGGCGGTGGAAATGGTCGTCGAAGGGGAGGAAGACAACGTGAAGGACTTCCTCAACTGGGCCCAACACGGTCCTTCGACCGCACGAGTCGAAAAGGTCGACGCAAAGTGGCGTGGCTACACCGGAGAGCATCCGGATTTTCGCATTTTGGGGTCGTGACATGACGGCGGGGACTCGTTTGGCGCTTTCACTTCCTGTCCTGGTCGCGATGGTTTTCGGCATCGCTTCGGGCGCTCGCGCGCAGCAACCCTCGCCGAGTGTCGCGAGTGGAGAGCTGACCGCGCCGGAGCTCGTTCAGATTCGCGACGGTCTCTTGCATCAAGACCTCGGCATTCGTCGGCTGGCACACGCCGAACTCATGCGTCTCGATTCGGAGTCCTTCTCTGCGATCGATGCTCGTCTCGATCAGATTCGTTCACGGGCACGAGACGGCGGCAGTCTTGATCGCGCGGCCATGTGGATGCGCGTCCGTTCCGAGCCCACGGTTCTCGAACGCGTCTTCGCCATGTTTCTCGACGCCGAGGCGGAGCACGCAACCCGTGAGGTTCTCGATGCCCTCGAGCCAGTGATCTACGCAGCCCTGATGGAGCGCGTACCGGCCGAACATCCAGAGTCTTTGCGCGCGATGCGTCTGGTTGTCCGCGCGTTGACTGTCGACGGCTCTCGCTTTGCACCTGAGCTTCGAGCTGCGACCCGCCGTCTGGAGCTGCGACTTGCGTCAGCCCTACTTCTAGGGCCGAGCACGCCCACAAACGCAGCTCAGATTGCGATCAACCAGTGCATCGCGTCCATCGGTGCAGACGACGCGGGGGCAACTCTCGCTCGCGCGGTCACGCAAGACCCGGTTCTGGCAGTGGAGCTCGCTCTTGCTTACGCGCGTCTGCGCCGCATGAACGCTATGCGTGCGATTGGAACGCTCGCCGGACACGACAACGGTCTGGTGCGCGAAGGCGCGCGAAACGCGCTGCGCATGTATGGAAAAAACGCTACCTGGGTGCTCCGGGAAGCACTCGCTACGCGCTCGCAGCTGGACGCCACAGCGGCCCCCAGCGCGATGTCACTGAGCGCGCTGTTCACAAAATTCGAAGCGGTGCTGGACCAAGAGCGTGAGGCACGTTTCGCGCTTGGCGGTGTACCTGGGACGGAAACATCGACTCGCACCGCGGCCATTTCGATTCGTCTGAGCTCAGATCCACGCGTGCTCGAGCAAGCCGCTTTCGAGCACGCTGCGCTCGCCTCGACGGCAACGGAGAAGGGCGACGCGCAGGCTGCGCGTGGCCACTTGGTGCAGGCACTGGCGCTTGCACCGCGCTCGGCGGCGCATGGCGAATGGGAACAACAACTCTCCGTGGTTGAATCCATTCGTGCCCGCCCAGCTCCACGGGTCACCCGCTGGTCCCTCTGGTTGCTCGCCGTTGGTGTCGTACTTCTGATGGCGTCGCGGGCTCCAACTTGGACGGCGCGAGGTTGGGCATTCGTTCGCGGATACTTTTCGTTGCCTTCGCCTTCTGGCTCCCTTCCTGTCTCGATGTCGATGCCCGTGTTGGCACGTGGCACTCGACTCGCGCGGCTCGATTCGCTGAAACCCGTCCTCGGACGCATGGCGCGGGCAGTGATCGGGTGGACCCGCACGATGCTCTATTTCCCGCGCGCGCTGGTGCGCGTGCTCCGTGCGGACGATCACGAAGGATCACGCGCGCACACAACGACGATGCACTGATGCTGAGCAGTAGCCTTGATCGTGTCGTGCTTCTCGGGTTCATGCTGACCGCGAGCTGCGTCGCTCGCAAAGACCGTCCCGAGCTACCGCTTCGCAGCATCGGGGGGGGAATCGTCGAGCGTGCGTTGCTCCACGTCGCAGCGATCGGACCCGTGGACGTGGAAGAGAACGCACAGATCACGATCGCAGGAGAAGGGTTTCAACCCGGAGCACCGGTTAAGCTTCGGTTCGAAGGCTCACTCGTTCCGTTTTCGACGAATGCGCGAAACGGGGCTGCTGTTCGCCGAGTCTTCGAAGTGGACGCGATAGCTATTCGTGAGGATCTCATCGAGTGGAACGTTCGACGGTCGGACGTGACGCTGGTGGGTGCGCTTGGAAATTTTCATGGCCGCGTTCGCGTCACGCTATGCGGGAAATCGGGCATGTGCACTCATGGAACCTCGAACGCAACGCTGGCATTTCACGGAACCAGTTCGACGCCGCCGGCCAACGCCGCTCTGGACCGTGCAGCGATCCGCCAGGCAGATTTCGAAACGGGATTGGCCATCTTCGTCATGCTCGTTCTTGTCGCCTGGCTTGCGCAGCGCCACAACCGACAACCCGGTGGGTTCTCGAAGGCGGAGTCCGCGGGTCCAAACGATGCGCGGTCAAGGCTCTATGGCCTTACGGGAAATCTCCTGCTCGTTATCGTCGCGTCGGTGACCGCGTGCGTTCACGAAGTCGGCGCAACGGCTTTGGGCATCGTGACGAGCGTGCTGATCGCCACGTCGTATGATTTCCGCAATCGTGCTCGAGCGATCCTCGTGCCAGCGATAGGGATCGTCGCGACGATTGCGGTCGTCGTCGGTCAGCAAATCACGGCAAGCGACGATCCGACCGGGATTCTCGACGTCTACGTTCTCCGCACGTGGGGCGGACCGTTCGCGCTGCTCGCCATCATCTACTGCGTCATCGTTCCGCTAGCGAAGGATGCTCCTACTCAGAAGCACACAGGCGTGGCGCGTGAGCTGACCGGCGCGCACATCGCGAAAGTCATTCCGATACTCGCTTCCGTTCTGATCGCGCGCTCGTTTGTACCGAGCGGGCTAGGGCGTCCCATCGCGATGATCGCCACAGGCTTTGGGACGGTGGCCGTCGTGCTGTTCACGAGAAGCCTAAGTCGCGAGCCCGGTCGCTTGGTCCTCGTCGCCAGTGCGTGCGGATCTGTAATGGCATGCACCGCTCCATGGATCGGATTCGCTCCGCGCGTCGTTGCGGTTGCACAGGGAGTGGCGATCGTCACGGTTTCGCTCTGGCACTACGGGTCGCGTGCGTCCGCTGGCTCGCAGACACGCGTGAACCAACCGCCCGAAGCAACATCCAGAATCGCCGCGTCTGTTTGATGACTTCCGGCGATGTGCTCGGCCCAAATTCGTGCGGCTCGCTCCGCCGCAACGAGACGGTCTTCCGCTAGGGTGAGCTGACGTTCACGAATACGCACCTCTTCGCTCGCAAATGTGGTTCGCGAAAGGTCGAACGAGAGCGAAACGTCAAACGACAGATCCGCGTCGACAGACCATCGAGGATCCAGTGCAGTCATGGAAGCCTGGTTTGCCTGCGTGACGGTTGGGCTTGAAAGGTCACGTGCAGTTCCGTGTCGAGCACCAAACCGAAGCGTGGGAATCCACCCCGCTGCACTGGCTGCCGTTGCCAGGTAGTCGAGTCGGACAAGAGCCCGGTCGTACGGGGCGATGGCCTCTTCGATGAAGCGGGATGCGGAGCATCGATCGCGCGCGCGCCGATCAACTTGCGCGGCGCTCGGGTCTGCCTTCAGCCATCCCAGGACCGTGAAGCCAACGCTCCAGACCACGACTATCCACGAACGCGTGCTTTTCATGCTCCGAGATTGTCGGGCGCGGCTGCGCAGAGTTTCGTGCAGACTGCGTCGTCCTAACTGTTGGCGGCGGCGCTGACAGGAGCTGTGTGGGCGATCGCGACAAACCGTTCGCCTGAGCGCAAACCGATCGCGAACGTAATCGTCCCCGTGGGATCCGCGTCGTAGGTTCGCGACCCGGTCGCTGGAATCGCAGATTCGTCCGTCACGTCCGAGCGAACCTCGCCGTTCTCAGCCACGGTCATCGTGACTCTTCGAAGTACGAGGGGAGGGACCAGGTCGGGGGAGGTGGGGGAGCTCGTCGCGGCCAAGAGTGACTCTGCGCGGGCGCGTCCTGCATCGGTCGCGGTCCACGACAGCGCGATCCTTCCCGCGGGCTCGACCTCGGCCTTCACGCTGTCCGTTCCGTCTCCAACCGGCGCTCCGGGCACGGCAAGCAACTCGGCGAGCTCGTTTCGAACACGCGTGTTGGAAGGGTCTTGCCCCAGGAGTTCGCGGTAGATTCTTACCGCGCGGTCGCGGTGACCTTGGACGGCGAGCAAACGAGCCATGGTCCGCGTGCGGATCGGCTCGGGCGCAGCAGAGACCTCGGGCGAGTTGCTCGCTCCGGTAACTTCCGCAACCGCGCGCTCGGTCCGCGCTGCATCCACACTCGCGGTTCGTTCGGGCCGCTGTCTGTCGCGGTTCTGCGCGGGCGCGGCGCGATCGGATCGCAAATCGAATCCGCCCAATCCAGGCAGACGAAGCTGGGATGCGCCAATCGCGCCGCGAAGCTTGTCTCGGACCCGACCGAAAAGACGAGAAGGCCGTTCCAGCACGGGCGCGACCACTTGTCCCGCGGAGCTCTCGCGGGCGAGATCGAGCAGCGATTCTGCCATCGCGACAACCTTTTCAATTCGCGCGGCCCCACGCTCGAGCCGGCTGTTCCCGGAGCTCGTGTATCGCGTGCGCTCTTCCGGGCTCGAGACGCGACGTTCGCGGATCGCATGCATGAGCGCTCGACGTCCAAGAACGTTCGCGTGCGATATCCCAAGAACGCGCGCCTCACGTACGAGGTCGTCATCAGAGAGCGTTTCTAAGTCGTCTCGCGTCATCGTCCCTGATGGCGATGTATCAGAGAACGCGATCGAACTCACGCGGCCTGGCCTCGAGCCCCGCGCGAGCCTCGAGGACATCCGTTCGAATCTGCGCTTTTAGGGCATCCAACCCAGAAAATTTTCGCTCGTCGCGCACGCGTCGCACAAACGCCACTCGCAACGACGAATCGTAGAGATTGCCTTCGAAATTGAATAGGTGGACCTCGAACGCTCGCCCCGCCGCCACAGTCGGTCGCGTCCCTAGATTCGCGATCCCGTCGAAAAGCGTGTCACCCGCTTCGGCTCTGGCTCCCTTGGCCAAAATGCGCGCTCGCACGGCATACACCCCGTCCTTCGGCATCGCTGTGCTGGGCCATTCAAGATTCGCGGTTGCGAAGCCCATTCCCGCTGCCCGGCCTTGTCCGCGAACGACGCGTCCTTCGACGTCGTGCCAATGACCGAGCAGCTCCGCACTCACGTCCACAGCACCCCGATCGATCGCCGCGCGAATTCGCGACGACGATATCGTCTCTCCCAACGCAACGGTCTTGGGCACCACGTCAAGGCTGAAGCCAAGCCTGTGCGCGCTTGCTGAGAGAGCGGCTACATTCGCGCTTCGACCTTTCCCGTATGCTGCGTCGGGTCCGACGACCAACACGCGTGCGTCCGCGGCGTTGCGGATGACATTGGCGACGAAGTCCTCCCCACTTACCGCAGCGAACGCGTGGTCGAACTGTTTGACGATGATGCGCGATGCGCCGTATGCCGTCAGCAGCTCCACCTTTCGCGCGATCGTCGTGATTCGCGTGATCGCTCGCGCTGGATCGGGATTGAAGAAGTCGGCGGGGTGGGGGTCGAACGTAATCACAGCGACCCCCGTGCCAGGGTAACGTTCGGCGTGCGCGCGCGCGACGCGCAGGAGCGATTGATGTCCGCGGTGCACCCCGTCGTAGTTGCCGGCGGTAACGATGTTCACCGGGCGGAGTATGGCATGCCGAGAGGGCTTCGGAGTCTCTGGGGAGGTGATCCGCTCCGAGTCCTGCGTTGACGCGGCCGGACTACTCGGGCAACGTTTCGCAGATGGCGAAATCCGAGTCGACGAACGACCTTGTTCCGTTCGACGAGCTTCTCAAAAAGCTCGAGGGTGTCGTCGAGCAGCTCGAGCGCGGTGATCTCGCGCTCGAAAAATCCCTCACGTTGTTCGAAGAAGGCGTGCGGCTGTCACGATTGGGAAATGCGCGTCTCGACGAGGTCGAGCGACGCGTCGAAGTGCTACTCGCAGACGAAGAAACAGTTCGTAGCGAGCCGTTCGAATCGACCGCAAAGGAGAAAACGTGAGCGAACCCCTTATCCTCGCAACTGGAATCACGGACTTTGGAGAGCTCGCGGAGGCATTCTCGGCGCGCGTGGACGACAACCGGATCATCATCCCATCTGGCCTAGTCCGTGAAGAAGGCGAGCGAGTCGAGTTCTCGATCCTTCTCGCCGATGGAAGCGCGGGTCTGAGCGGGGTTGGCTTTTGCACGCTGAGCATGGAAAACGAAAACGCGCAGTACGATGAAGAGCGATACGACATCGTGCTCGACCACATCGAGCTGGACGCGATGAACTCTGCGGTGTTCGAACGCATCATGGCAACGCGCGCGGGCAATGCCCAAGAGCAGCCGGTCGTCAGCTACGATACGTCGAACGAGGAGACTGCGATCGGCGACATTCGTCAGTTGCTGGGTGAGGATCCTACTTTTTTCGCGCCAGAACCTGCGCCGCTTGAACGGCCTCACGCGGAAATAACGGGCGAGGTGGATTTCGAAAGCGACTCGACGCAGCTCGCGCCGATCGAACCGGCGAGGGCCGTCGTTGACGACGCGCCAAGGATTCCGTCCGTGCGTCCTCCCGTCCCCTCCGCACCGCCACCCGCGCCTTCGGTTCCTCCGTTGCGCGCGGTTTCGGCGGCCCCTCCTGCTATTCCTCCTGCCCGTCGCGCCGCGGCGCCAAACGGGCTCGCGCGACCTTCGCTCGATGCTCAATGGTCTGCATCGATGGTTCCCCCCGCTCAGCCCTCGGGGCACGCGAGCGAGTTCTTTGCATACGGAGCGGGCGTGCTTCCAGCTCCGAGCGATCCTCCGCGACCCGAGATGGAAGTCGCGATCATCGTTCCCGCTCCTCGGCCGGGCGACGCACAGAATCAACTGCTAGATGATGCGCTCGCGTACGCGGCAGCGATCGCGGCTTCTCGTGAAGCGCCTCCGCCGTCAGGTATCTCGTCGACGGTTTCGGTCGACGTATCCGTCTAGTTTCTAGCGTCTAGAAGAACCGACGTATCCGAGCGCTCGCAGCTGCGCTTCTGTTTCCGCGTCGATCGTCGTTGTCTCCGCGTTGTGCGCGGGACGCGCGTCGTCGGCGTTTGCAGGCGGCGCCGGAGCCCCCGAGCGGCGAACTCGTGGATTGCTGCTGGCCACCTCGGGAGTTGCTGCGGTGCGCGACGCTATGCGCTCGTTGAGCGCGTAGCCGAGAAGCGCGCGCATGTGGCGGAGCGCGATCGGTCGCGAGGGCGCGAGGTCGTTGGTCTCACCCGCGTCCGTCGCGATGTTGAAGACGGACCAGCGATTCGGCGTGCGCTGAATCAGTTTGTACCCACCGGAAGCGAGCGTGCGCCAGCCGTCCATGAAACCCGAGACTGCGGTTCTTGGAAGACCAGCGCTCTCTTTGCGGAGAAGGGGCAGCATCGACTGGCCGACTGCATCGCGAGGAATCGGAAGGCCCATCGCATCCAAGATAGTCGGCATCACATCCACGAGGCCGACCGCATCTTCGACGCGAATGGCGCCGCGAGCTCCCGGCATGCGCACGAACATCGGAATGTGGAGAAGCTCTTCATGAACGCTGTGACCGTGACCGACCGACCCGTGATCGAACAGCTCTTCACCATGGTCCGCGGTGACGATCACGATCGTGTCGTCGGCTAGTCCGCGCCGCTCGAGACCTTCAATGATCGCGTTGAAATGCACGTCCGAGTAGCTGATCTCGCCGTCGTACAATGCCTCGAGGTGTTGCTTGTCGCGCGCATTGAGAGGAATGCGTCCGGCTTTGATCTTTTCGAGGAGCTCGCCATCTCCGCGGAAGTCGACGACGCCCGCGTACGGGTTTGGATCGTAGAGGCGCAGAAACTCGGCGGGCGGTCGATACGGAACGTGCGGATCGATCGTGTGCACATACAGAAAGAACGGTCGCGGCTCTTGCGCGCGCGCGGCGGCGCCAGGCGCGCCCACGTGTCGGTCGAGCCACTCGAGCACGTCGGCTGCAACGAACTGCGACTGCGTGCGAAGACCCTCACGAATGTAGTTTCGGTACGACGACCAGCCCTGACGGAATCCGAAGCGATCAGAGACGTAGCCGTTCGCGATGAACGCGGCGCTCGTGTACCCGTGACGGTTCAGAAGCTCCGGCAGCAGTTGCACCGAATCAGGGACCACGGCTTCCGAGGTGATCGCGTGGTGATGCCAGGGGAGAAGGGACGAGAGCAGCGTTGCGACACTCGGCTTGGTCCAGTTCTCCTGGGTGTGCGCGCCCGTGAAGGTCGACGCGTTCTCTGCAAACCGCATCAAGCCTGGCGTTTGCACGCGTGACCGACTGTTGATCGGCTTCAGCTTGTCGGCGCGAAGCGTGTCGACCAGGTAAACGAGCGCGTTGCGCACCGTACGCGGGGTCGCCGCGGCGCCTGTTTCTGCTGCGCGGTGCACACTCGCGCGTGTGATGCTCGAAGCTGCACCCTGCGGGACGAGAGCGATTCGTACAATCGCTCCTTGGAACGCTCCGAGGCTGAGCGTCGACGTTGCTCCGGGACGGACTGTTCCAAGCACGTGCGTTTCGGATCCGTCGACGGTTGCGCGCACTTCGACCGGAGCGGAGCTCGCTGCAGTCTCGATCACCAGCGAAGCGTTTTCCGGAGGCTCGAGCGTCCACGCCGCGTGCCAGGTTGCGTCGAGCTCGATGGAAGTCGGTCGCATCGCCGGGACGGCTTGGATGGTCGTGCCGAGGCTGATCTCGTGGAACGTCATCCAATCGATCGCCAGCGTTCCAGAAACACCGCCGAGGGCACTTGCAGGAACATCGGTTCGCACCACAAAGTCGTTCTCGCCCTCGCGAAGGGATTCCTTGGGCACGTTGATCGAAACCGTCTCGAACGAGCCTCCTCGAAGAGTGGCGTTTCCAAGCTCGCGACCGCGTGCGAACAAGCGCACGCGACCCGCGCGTGCAGGACGAATCGAAGCTGTCCATTCGATGCCGCGTGGATTCTGCGCTTGTGCCGCGGAGATCGTGGTGCCGACCCGCAGACTCGCACCACGCAACACTCCAACGGTCCGACCCTCCATCGCGACATCCGACACCGCCGAGTTCTGCCACTCACCGAGTGTGTACTGAGGCGATCGTCCGCCGCCGAAGTCGAGGACACGAGTGCTCCCTGAGAAGAGCTCTGCGCGCTCTTGGTGCCGCACGAAATCGAAATAGAGCGGACCACCTTCGACCGGCCTCTGCTGCGCATTGCCTAGCTGCGCGGCCTGTGCCGGAACGATTGGCGCAGACACGGGAGAGTTCGCGGTACCTGTCACTGCAGGTGCGACGACTCTTTCCGGAGCGGGTCTTGCGGAACCGTTCGTGGCTTGGTCGATGTGCGAATCCGCGTTGGCGGACGAACATCCGGACTCGCATCCAACGGCCGAGAGAGCGAGCAAGAGGAGAATCGCGCGATATGCGGTCATGAGGAGGCGTCCATGCTACGGGGGAACAAGTGTTCCGGCCAGAAAGCGCGTTCCAGCTCAAATCGGCGGAAAAGAGGCGGGGAGCTTTGTCCCTTCCCCTAAGTCGGTGTAAGACACGCGACGTTGTCGTTCCCTCAAAGGAGCCACTTTACATGACATTCTCATGGGTATCGCGGGCGGTAGCACTGTTCGCGGTCTGCTTTTCTATTCTGGTTCCGCTTAACGCCTCCGCTCAGACCGAGGAGGACTTCGACGACGAGTTCGAGCAGCCGGCACCGCGACCGCAGCCGCGACGCGCGCAACCTGCTCAGCAGCCGGCTGAGCAACCGGCGCGACGTCGAGCTCCTGGCAACGACGATGAGCTGGACATGGAATCGGCGCCTCCGGCGCGTCCGCGCAATCAGCCCGCGACGCAGCCTGTTGATGATTTCGAAGACGAGCCCGAGACGCCGGCCACTCCTCCGCGCGCGACCGGCGACGACGACATGGAGGAGCCGGCAACGTCAGCGGCTCCAGCCAACCCGGCCAACGCTACGGCTGCTGCCTCGCTTCGGCGTCGGCACCAGTTCGTTTTGCACAACACGATTCTCGGGCCCGTCGGCGGTATCCACGTTCTCGACGCAAACTCGGGACCCGCAGGCTCGTTCCGGGTCGGTCTCACTGCAGACTTCTTCTCAGCAGGGTCGTTCCTACGTCCTGGCGATCAGAACGACAACATCGGCGGAACGGTTTCGCTGAGCTGGACGCCCTGGGACTTCCTTGAGCTCTATCTCGGCATCGCGAATCGCGCGAACGCAAACAACCTCGAGAACCCACCGCTCTTTCAGAGCCTTGGTGACACGACGTTCGGAATCAAGGGCTTCTACTCGGTCGTCCCGTGGCTCACGGTCGGTGGTGACCTTTCGTTCACGTTCTTGAACAGCGTCGGCGACATCGGACTCGTGTTCGGCAGCACCAGCTTCGGACTTCGCGCGAACGTCGCCGCGGACTTCCGCGAGCTAACCAACCCCATTCCCCTCATCGCGCGTTTGAACCTCCAATACTACTTCGACAACTCCGCGGGTTTGATCGGCGACGTCGAGCACCGTCGATACTTGAATCTCCCGGCTGACAAGCGCTCAGAGCGCGACGAAGACCGTCACCTGCTTTCACGCATCGAGCGCTTCGGTCTCAACATCAATCGCGTCGATACGTTTCGCATCGACTTCGGTGTCGAAGCGCCGATCGAAGTGATGCCGGACTTCCACATCAATCCGATTGCAGAAATGCTCATCGGCATTCCGGTCAATCGACAGAATTACTCGTGCCTCTTCATCCCTGCCGCAATGGGAAGCAGCACACCAGCGCCTGGACAAGACGGTTGTCTCGAGAAGCAAGGCGGCGCGTCGTTCCCGCTCAATCTCACCCTGGGTGTTCGAGTGCTTCCGCCCGTTCCGGGTCTCTCTCTCACGCTTGCGTTCGACATCGGTGTCTCCGGGACCGGTACGTTCGTCCGCGAGCTCGCTGGCAACGCACCGTACCGGGTGATCTTCCAGGTCGCGTACGCGTACGACACCTACAAGCCGCCCGCACCGCCTCCCGAGGTGCGCGAGGTCGAGCGTCGCGTGGAGCTTCGTATTCCAGCGCCGCCGCGTGGCAAGGTTCGCGGAACGATCATCGAGCAAGGGACCGGCGCAGCGGTTGCACACGCCGTTATCGCTTTCCCGGGTCGCGAAGTGAGCGACATCCGGACTGCAGCGGACGGACGCTTTGTCTCATACGAGTTCGATCCAGGTGAAGTGCAGGTCGCGGTCTCGCACCCCGAGTACAACGGCGGAACGTGCACGGCCACGATTCCCGCGCCGCCCGCGGATGCGATGCGGCCCGTCGAGGTCGCCGCAGGCGCGCCGGCTCCTGCTGCCGCCAACATCGATGTCGAGCTTCGGTGTGAGCTCGTTGCTCTGCCCCGCGTTGGCTCGGTGAACGGACGCGTAACGAACGCAGACGGCGGAAACCCCGTCGCAAACGCTAAGGTCGATGTAACCGGAGCCGCGGCTCGCACCGTCAACACAGATGCATTCGGCAACTTCGCCATCGCGGATCTCGCGCCCGGAACCTACACCGCGCGCGTCGAGGCTGAGGGCTACTTCATCTCGCAGCAAACCTTCGAAGTTCGTCCGCGTGAAGTTTCCGCTCCGAACATCGGCCTCATCCTTCGACCGCGCAACGCATCCGTCATCGTGCGCGCACGAGAGATCGTGATCCGTCGCCAGATCAACTTCGCAACCGACAGCGACGTTATCGAAGCGAGCAGCTTTGCGCTCATGACGGAAATCGCCGATGTGCTCTCTCGCAACGCGCAGATCTCGAAGATCGAGATCCAGGGCCACACAGACAACCGCGGCAACGCGGAACGCAACCTCGACCTTTCGCAGCGCCGTGCAGACTCTGTGCGTCGCTGGTTGATCGAGCACGGAGTCGCTGCCGAGCGTCTCGAAGCGAAGGGCTACGGCCAGACGCGACCACTGGTGCCAAACATCACGAACACGAACCGGGCAAGGAATCGCCGCGTTCAGTTCATGATTGCTACGCAGTAGCCTGTCTGTGACAAAGCGAGGTTGAGCTGGGCTCCTTGAGCCCAGCCGCCTAGCTAGAACGTCCCAGATACGCTCGCGACGAGTCCTGATATCCCCCGGGAGTCCGATACGTGCGGCGCGATGCCTAAGTTGACGGGCGGACCGTTTGAACGGGGGTTCGTAAGGCTCCAGATGCCGTGCACAAGGAGATAGCTACCGAGCACGAGCGGTGGAGCAGCCCCTCCCCAATAAACGCCCATCTGTTTATAGCGATCCGAAGCGCCAGCGCCGAGAACGATAGTTCCGGCGATCAGGTGCAGTGATCCAAGTACGACTTCAGTCCACGCGCCCGCTTCATAGAGGCCATGACCGCTAGATGCGAACTTGTCGATTCCTTCGACGATGAGAGCAATGTCGAGTGCCGTGACACCGACGAACGCGACGCCGACTCCCGCGACGAGGAGCGCCGCGCCGTGGATCCCATCGCCGATATCGGCTTTTGCTGAAGGTGGGGCTGCTGAACTTGCGACGAGTGTAAGCGCGACTGCGAGTGCGAGATGGTTTTTCATGCACCGGATCTAGTGGGTGCAGATCGCTTTCCCTCGAACGCCGCGCTGAGCGGTCGAGATCACGCGACGAACGGTCGGTGGTTGAGACGAGTGACACCCATTGGGTTTGGCCGGACAGCAGTGGCCTATTCGCTTAAACCATCCCGGCCAGGAATCGGTCGTACGTCATCACCCGTACGCCGAGCGCAGCGTACGTACGGTCGGTGTTCGCTCGTGTAACGAGCTGAACCGCGTGTGCCGGTTTGAGGGTACTGGTGTAGTGGACGAGTCCCGGAGAGGGGGAAACGTCGTCCGAGCGACACTCGACGAGAAGCCACGGCTTGCGGTCGCGAAGCACGACGAAGTCCACTTCTCGCTGCTCCTTGTCACGCACAAACCGGAGTTCGAAAACTCCTTCCGCCGTGTCTGTCCAATAGTCACAGGCCTTCAGCAGATGGAGGGCTGTCACGTTCTCGATACGTGCGCCTGGGTTCGTTTCCGGGATGGCTAGAGGATCAAACAAATAGAGCTTCGGCGTCGCTCGCACTGCGCGAGCGACCCGCGTCGCATACGGAGGTACCAGAAAGGAGTGGTAGAGCGTTTCAAGCACGAGCAACCAAGCTCGAAGCGTCCCGTGGGCGACGCCGACGTCCTCGCGGAGCGAGTTGATCGAGAGCAGCGACCCAACTCGCTCAGGAAGCAAATCCGTGAGCGTCTTCATGCCCGAGAGGTCACCCACAGCGCGAAGGTCTCGGACGTCTTCGAAGAGCAAACGCTCGAGCCTCAGTCGGCTCCAACGTTTCGCCTTTGCCGCACTGCCCGCGAGCAACGGCTCAGGGAATCCACCAAGCGCGACGAGATCAAGAAAAGGAAAGCGCACCGCCGCGGTGCGAAACAACTCGTCCGGTCTTGCGCTGGCGGCCCGCTCACCGACGGAGAATGGGTGCAACCGATACGGGAAGTACCGTCCGAGCAAGCTGTCCCCGCCCTTGCGGTAGAGATCCAGCCGTGCGCTTCCCGTTACGATCAGACCTTCTCCCGCGCCCGCAGTATCAAAGACTCCTTTGAGCTGACTCTTCCATCTTCGGTCTTTGTGAATCTCGTCAAGTGCGATCGGTCCCGCGCCCCTCGTTTCGATTGCGCCTCGCGGTGATCGTGTCCATGCCCGTCGAAATGCGACGTCGTCCCAGGTGAAGTAGTTCTCGGCGGATTGGAGAAACGACTTAGCCAACGTGGTCTTGCCGACCTGACGCGGTCCGGAGATGAAAGCCATCTTCTTCGACTGAATGGCGTCCAGCGAAATCGCGCCGTGTAGGTACCGCTGCGGGGACGAAGTCACTTGGCCAGTTTACACCAAAGTGAAAGTTAGCCATGGCCAGTTTTCACTTCGTTGAAAACTGGACGGACCCTCGCAGGAGGATCTGAGACAGCGAGCGCGTCGGCGGCGACATGGCTCGCGGCGCCCGGGTCTAGTCTCAGATCCTCTGCGAGCCACCGCGATGCTTCAGCGAGTGACGGTGATTTTCTTAACCTGAATCGGCGTCTTCGGGCGGTCGCCCGGGCCCGTGGGCGACGTCTCGATCTTCTTCACTACATCCGCTCCCGTCGTGATCTTTCCGAACACCGGGTGCTTGCTGTTTCCTGGCGAGAACCAATCGAGATAGCTGTTGTGCTTCGCGTTGATGAAGAACTGTGAGCCACCCGAGTTTGGTTGACCCGTGTTCGCCATCGAGAGCGTCAATGGCTCATTCGAGAGCTTGTGCTCGGGGGGGTGCTCGTCCTGGATCTTTCCGTGCGGGGGGCCGCCCGTTCCGGCGCTGCTGCTGTTCGGATCCTTGGAGTTCGGGCAGCCGAACTGGATCATGAAGCCTTCGATTACGCGGTGGAAGTGTAGGCCGTTGTAGAAGCCCCCTTCAGCGAGCTTGAGAAAGTTCTCGGCCGTGATCGGCATCTTGTCCGCGTAGATTTCTGCGGTGAAGTTGCCGAGCGATGTTTCGAATGTTGCGGTGGGGTTTGCCATGCGGGTTTCTTCGCGCAGGACGACCGGTGATGTCAACTCGTCGTTGCTTAGCGAGACATTATTCGCAGGGTGTTGGGCGAGCTGCGGGCGTAGACGCTGCTATAAAATTCCTGGTGCGTATTCGCTCGATCAGTATCGCTGTGACTGCGCTTTTTCTCCCTGGTTGTGGTTCCGCCACTATCCATGTCGAGGTGATCCGCCCCGCGACGTTCAACGTGCGGGCGGTGGGCGGCACGCTGTCAGTTGCCCCTGTCGTCGCGAGCAACATTGACTGGGCACCCGCTGCCGCGGAGATCGAGCACGAGCTCAAACGACGCATCCTCGATTCCGATGCAGCGATTCCCTTGGTTGAGAACGCAGGCTCCGTGCGCGTGCACGCGACCGTGATCGATCACACCTTCGACGATACGGTCTCGCGAACACCGAGCACCTGTTCGAGCACGCTCGGTCCGGCTCGCGAGTGTTCGCACAACCGCAGAGCGGGACGCGCCCGTCTGGTAGTTGGTTTCAGCGTCAGTCTGGCGGACAGCAGAATCATCTGGACCCGTACTTTCGCTTCCGAGCTTTCTCGCGCGACGTTTGCCGATGATCAAGAACCACCAGCGATCGATGGGCCAGAGTTGCTGTTGCGACTTCGGCAGCGTCTGCTCGATCAGTTCAGTCGCGTGATCCTTCCCTGGCGCGACTCGATCGAAGTCCGGAATGTCGATTGCGACATCTCAGCGCAAGCACTTTGCGAACGAGGCTGGGCAGAGATGGTTGCCGGCCATCACGAGCTCGCCGTTCAGCGCTTCGAAGCCGCCGTCGCGATCTCCACGCGTCTCGAGGAACAGCCCGGTAACCGCTCCCGCACATTGCTCAATCTCGCACGTGCGTACGAGTTCTCCGGACGTTGGGACGAAGCGCAAGATGCGATCGGGCGAGGACTCGCGCTGTATCCGGAGAGTCCCGACCTTCTTGAAGAGCAGCACCGGCTCGATTCGCTGCGGGGTGAGTCGCTCGCGGTGGAAGACCAGCTTCGAGAGACGCAACCGGAGCTGAGGTGAGCGTTAGCCGGACACGCAGCGAGTCACTTGGCTGCTCGAATGAATCAAGCGTGTCGATTTTGCAGCGATTTTGGGTGGTAGCGGGTGTGGCACACCGGTTGCGTCGTTCGGCGACGATATGCGTACGAGCCTTCGCGCCACCTTCCGAAAGCAGCATAGGTCCTTGGCCTTTATCGCTTCGTTGGCATGCCTGACGCTCTCGTCGACCGCGCTCGCAGAAGATCGAGGCGTCGGCGAACAAGCCGAACGAGAAGAAGGCATCCGCCGGCACGGCGGTAGCGTGGTGATCCACGATCTGAGCGACATCGGACGCATCGGTCCAAGACGACCTCCGGGCCCAACGAAACGCGGACGCGCCGTTGCACGTACTGGACCCGTCGTTCTTCCGCGACCCGTTCCGGCAAGACCGATCGGCTTCGGCGCATCGAATGCCACACCGGAACGACGTCTGGTAACTCTCGAGGGATACGGCGCCCTCGCTATGAGCACGCGGCGACTCGAGTCCGCGCACGTCGCGCGTCTCGACGCCCGCTCCGCACATCGTGCAGCGCTTCGTCGGTCGCCCTCATCGCCCACTGAGCTGCGCGCCGCGCAGCAGGAACTGCTTCGCGCGAGCGAACGTCTTTCCACCACAGAGGCCAATCACTCCGCTGCGGTGTTTGCGCACGACGACGCTTCGAACTTGATCGAAACGGGCGGACACCTCAGGCGTCCCTCTACTCGGTCTTCCGGGCGCTCGTTGTCGTCCGCCGCGCCGCGTACTGTCGGGTTTGGCGAGGCGCGACTGATTCTAAGCGCGCCGTCGCGCGGAACCCCGACGACAATCGGCTTTCATGGGACGGTTCGGCCGCCCCTGGCTCGTCCCCGGATCAACCCGCGAAGCATTGGATTCCGCGCTGGAATGCCCCCGAGGCCTACACAAGGTTCGCGTCCCGCGATTGGAATCGGAGCTCGTTAACACAACTTGTCGGCGCGGACGTCTCGAGGAACCATCGTCCTGCCGTGCTCGTAGGTCAGACGTCATGAGTGACACGATCCGCACCTCCGTTGAGTATCCGAGGGGCCTGATTCCGACCGCGGACGAATCACCCCCGCACTTGAACGCTCCGGCACCGCGTGCGCCATGAGCTGTTCGGTTAGAAAGACGACCTAGCTTGCTGGATCGTAGTTGAGATTCGGACCGAGCCATCGCTCGACCTGCGCAACCGACATGTCTTTGCGCACGCGATAGTCCTCCACCTGATCACGA
>CAZWQH010000045.1:7862-17772 GCA_964635815.1 uncultured Sandaracinaceae bacterium | reverse complement strand
GCGTCGGGGCGTGAACCTTTCGCCGCTTCGACAGATGACCATGGGCATGTTGCTCACAGTGCTGTCGTTCATCCTCGCGTGGCATATCGAGACGCGCATTGCAGGAGGAGAAAAGGTTTCGATCCTCGCTCAGATTCCTCAATACTTCGTCCTCACATTCGCTGAAGTTCTCGTGTCGGTAACAGGTCTCGAGTTCGCGTATACCCAGGCGCCCAAGCGGATGAAGTCGACCATCATGGGCTTCTGGCTTCTTTGCGTTTCCTTCGGAAACAAGACGGTGGCCGTCATCCTTCACAACCTCGAAGGTCAGCCGCGCGCGCAGTTGTTCTTGGTGTTCGCGTCCATGATGTTTGGCGCTGCAATTGTCTTTGCGCTCATCGCGTACTTCTACAAAGGCACGTCGTACCTTCAGGCTGCGGAACCTGCTAAAGAACCCGAATGACAATCGGTCTGAAGAGCTATCTCTGTGGCGAGTGGGTTGCGGGTGCGGGTCCGGGCGCGACGCTCGTCAATCCAACCAGCGAAGAACCCATTGCGACCGCGAGCACGGACGGAATCGATTTCGGCCGATCGTTCTCGTTCGCGCGAGAGAAGGGTGGCCCGGGCCTTCGCTCGATGACGTTTGCCCAGCGCGGCGAGATGATCGAGAAGCTTTCGAAGGCGATTCACGCTTCGCGCGACGAGCTCATCGAGGCATCGATTCTCAACGCGGGCACTCCGCGCTCCGATGCGAAGTTCGACATCGATGGCGCCAGCGGCACACTCGCGTTCTACGCAGCGCTCGGCAAGAAGCTCGGTGACAAACGCTTCCTCGCAGAAGGCGAGGGCGAGCAGCTGACCCGCAGCGCGCGGTTCTGGGGACGACACGTTCGCGTTCCGCGACACGGCGTTGCGGTTCACATCAACGCGTTCAACTTCCCGGCGTGGGGCTTGGCGGAGAAAGCGGCCGTGGCCTTGCTCGCCGGCATGCCCGTGATTTCGAAACCTGCGACGAGCACGGCGCTCACGACATTCAAGATGATGGAGAAGCTCGTCGCATCGGGCGCTCTGCCCGTCGGCGCGCTTCAGCTCGTTTGCGGCGCAGCGGGAGACCTTCTCGACCAGCTTACCGGTCAGGATGTGCTCGCGTTCACCGGCGGTGGAAGCACCGCCGAGCACCTGCGATCCAATCGCGCGGTGATCGCAAACTCGGTGCGTATGAACGTCGAGGCCGACAGTCTCAACGCATCCATCTTGGGCTCGGATGCTCAACCGGGCTCGGACACGTACCAGATGTTCATTCGCGATGTCGTTCGCGAGTCGACGCAGAAGACCGGGCAGAAGTGCACCGCGACGCGACGTGTGTTCGTGCCTTCCGCCTGGATTGACGATGTGCAGCGCGAGCTGATTGAAAAGATGTCAGCTATCGTGATCGGAGATCCGGCTCTCGAAGAAGTCCGAATGGGACCGCTCGCGACGTCGCAGCAGCTGCGTGACGCACGTGAAGGCGTGGCCAAGCTCGTCGCCTCTGGCGCTCGCGTCGTGATGGGAAGCGCGACCGAAGTCACCGCGGTGGGACGAGACGGCGGCAAGGGATACTTCTTCGGACCCATGCTGCTCCGCGCAGATGAACCTCGGGCTGCGGTAGCGGTTGATGCGCACGTAGTGTTTGCTCCCGTCCGGTCGCTCATGCCGTACGGAACCATCGACGAGGCAACGACGCTGGTTTCGCTCGGCCGTGGAGCTCTCGTCGGCTCGCTCTACTCCGACGAGGCGGCTGTGATCGAAAGCGCGCTTCTCAATCTCGCGCCGTACCATGGCCGATTGCTACTAGGTAGCGCGAAGGTCGCCGACCAAGCCATCTCGCCAGGCCTCGTGCTGCCTTCGTGCGTTCATGGGGGACCGGGCAGAGCAGGCGGCGGCGAGGAGCTCGGCGGCGAGCGCGGCCTCGATTTCTACACGCAGCGTTGCGCGATGCAGGGTGATCGCGCGATCCTGGAACGTGTTCTCGGCAGCTAGCTGAACGGTTTCGTCGTTCGAACCGACACCGTCCTACACGGACCGACACTCTTAAGCTCTTTGCCGTCTGCGCACTTCAGCGCACACTAACGGGCATGAGTCCATCTGTCCGGGCCGTAGGGCTCGTGAGTTCTGTCCTGCTTTGTTTCGCGGTCGCGTGCTCACCCTCGGTCAACGTCGGCAAACGCGATAGCGGCGGGACAGGGACGACCGACGGAAACGTGCGGGTGGACCGGGCCCCGCCGGTCTGCACCAACTCCGCGGACACTGATCGAGACGGCATCGCCGACTCCGTCGAAGGTACAGCGGACACGGATGGCGACGGTACTCCGGACTCTCGCGATACCGACTCGGACAACGACGGTATTCCGGACTCGACGTATGCGAACGCGCAGAGTTTGTGCGGTCCCCACGACACGGACGAAGACGGCGTTCCTGACTACATTGACGCGGATCGCGACAACGATGGTCTGACGAACGTCGAGGAACGTACTGCCGGAACGGACGCAGGAAAGGCCGACACGGACGGCGACAACGTCACCGACCTCGCTGAGCTTCGCGGCTCGATGACGAATCCGCTTGATGCCACGAGCACGATTGCAGCGGGGGATTTCTTCGTCCTGCTTCCCCACAACGGTCCTGCTCAGATACGAGCTCTTTCTTTTCCAACGCGGGTAAGCGTCGCCGACGTGTACTTCTTGTTGGACACGACGGCCTCGATGTTTGCGGAGCTCCAGAATATTCAGAACGCATTGCAAACCGTGATCATCCCCGGAGTTGCAGGGCTCATTCGCGACGTGCAGTTTGGTGCCGGCGGCTTCGCAGACATTCCGATTCTGCCGCACGGACGAACTATGGTGCCGGCATCTCCGCGCAGCGAAGCGTGCATCTTCGACGGGCTCTATTGCGAAGACACGTACACCAACGACATCCCGTACTACCACTTGCTCGACATCACTCCGTTCTCTACGGATCGCGGTGCTTGGGGACCGGGAGGTCCGTTTGCAACGGTCGGCCAGCTGAACGCGTCGCCGAACGGCACGCCGGACATTCTCGACGCAGTGCGCGCGTACCCACGTCACGAAGGTGCGAACGGTTGCGAGTCTGGTCTCCAAGCTCTGTGGCACACGGTGACGGGTCAAGGCTTTGCGTGGCCTACTGCCTCCGCCCTCGAACAAGGAGGCTCCATCCCTGCAAAGACGTGCGTCGTTGGACCGGATGATCCGCGGCGTCTCGGATACCCGTGCTTTCGCGCCGGCGCGCTCCCCATCATCGTCTACGTGAGCGATGCGACGCTCAAAGAACCGCTCACCACCGGCTACACGCAGAGCTCTTGGGACAGGTATCCAGCTCCGCCGCAGAACGTGACGGGAATCAGGCCAGAGCTCTGGGGAACGTCGTCCTGCATAACCTCTACGTCCTTCTCGGGCATCGTGCCCGCCGCCGTGCCGGACGTTCAGATGGTACGCGATGCGATTCGCAACGTTGGTGCGCGGCTCATCACGCTCTCGTCGGATGATCCGGGGAATCCGCAGATGAGCCCGGCGCTGTATCCGGCGCGTCAGCACATGTGTCAGCTGACGACCGAGGTCGGATCCGTTCGAGCGGACGGGAGCCCTCTGTGCTTTCCGATTGGTCCCCTGGGAACAAACCTAGGTAGCGACATCGTCATGGCGATCAGTGATCTCGTCGGTGGCGCGCCCCAAGACGTGAGCACTCGTCGAGACAACGTCGCCGGCAACCCCGACAACTTCGACGCGACGCGATTCATAACGGCGGTCGTGCCGAAAGAAGGCCGCAATGGGGTTCGATCCGGGCCGATTCCCGGCGTCACGTACGCGAGCAAGGATGCCACCACGTTCTCGCAGGTCATTCCTGGCACCACGGTGGAGTTCGATGTGACGTTCGAGAATCGGGTATTCCCGCAGCGACCCACCGCGATGATTTTCAAAGCGAAGATCGTCGTCGTCGGCAACCGCGTTACAGACCTCTCCGAGCGAAAGGTCTTCATCGTCGTTCCGCCTATCGGTCGCGAGATTGTGATCTTCTAGCGGGGAGCGCGTGCAGCGGTCGTCGTGGCCTGTTCGCGCTCAGCAGTGGCGGCCGCGTAGACCGCAACGGACGTTGCCGCACCCGCCAGAAACGCGAGCGCGTATCCCCGCCAGCCGAGCGGTTTGAATGGTGATTCGACTGCTTTGGGCCTTGGTAGATCGACGGTGATGGTGTGGATCCTTTTCCGCTCGGAATCGACGAGCAACGCCCGATTCACGCCGTAAACCGCAGAGTACTCCAGCAGTTGGCGTCGGGTGGCGCGCGTAGAGATGAGAGGCGCTTCGTCGCCGGTCTTCGCGTCGGCTACATACTGGTGTCCGTCTTTCTCCACCAGAAAGTCTGCTCGCACCAGAAACGATTCGGGCTCGGCATTTACGATCAACAAGCCCTTCCGACTCGGCTGACGATCGAGGATTCGATAGCCGGCTGCGGTGAGAATCCGCTCGGCGGCGGTTTCACCTTTTTGCGCCCGGTGTGCGCGACGTTTCGCGACGCGCGAACCCATGAACCGCATCCATCCCGAGCGCAGGGCCAGAGCCAGAAGTGCTCCGATCAAGAGGGCTAGCGCCCAGCGTGCGGAATCCATGGACTGACTAACGCCCATGCCAGCACGAGCGTCAAGATAGTGCGTCGAGCTCGTCGATCAGGCCGAGCGCAATTGCGTTCTCCACAACGACGCGATTCACGCGGTCCGTCGCGCGATCGGCCATGCGACCGTTGAGCATGATCGCGCCCAGGCCTTTCGCTTCCGCCTCGCGAAATGCGCGTACGTTCTCGCGCGCGCGCGCGATCGTTCTCTCGCTGGGCGTAAACACGCCGTGCACAACATCAATCTGGGACGGAATGCCCACCCACTTACCCGAGAAACCGAACATTCGTGCTCGCTCTGCGTGTGCCCGAAGCTCATCGAGCGCCGTCTTGCGCTCCGTGTCGGATTTGTCCTTCGTCGGAAAGTTCGTGCTCATCTCTGCGATAGCGGGGATGCCGTACTCCGCTGCGGCTCGAGCGATGTTTCCGCGCAGTTGATCGACGAGCGGATGATCGAACGCGTACTCCGTCGCCAGACCCATGGAGCTCCACCAATCGAACGCTCCGAGCACAAGCGCGCTCACGTTGGGGGAGGCGGCGGCGATCTTCAGACAATCTCTCTCGGCTCGTACGCTCTCGATTAACACGTGGATGCGCAGTGGTTCGAGCGCGCGGTCTTGAGCCATTCGCCGAGTTTCGATGGAATCCGTGAGAGCGCGGATCTCTTCTGGCGCTTCGCACTTCGGGTAGACCAGCCCGTCGATCGAACCCTTCGTGCGATCGAGGATCGCGGCGACGTCCGTGAATCCTGGGTCGAGGTCTGCGCCGCGCGGGCGGAAGAAGCGAAGCTTCTTGCCCCAGTCGAGCGAGTCGAACGCCCAGGCAATTGTTTCGATCGCAGCTTCGAGGAGCTCTGGCTGATCGCGAGGCGTGGAGTCCTCGAGGTCGAGCATAACGAGATCCGCATTGGACTTCGTGACGGCTTTCTCGACCATATCTCGCCGCGTCGCCGGGACCGTCAGGATCGAGCGTGCGCTTCTGTGACGTGGTGGCAGGACTCGCATGCCAGAGAGTCTACGAGCTTTTCGTCCCGGAGAGTTTCGCCTTCTGGATCTTTCCCATCGCGTTACGTGGGAGCGACAGAGCGAAATGGATCTTCCGTGGTCGCTTGTGATTCGAGACGAAACCCGCGACGTGCTCGAGAAGCTCAGCTTCGTTCGATGTCGTGCCTTTTGCGAGCACGACGAACGCCTCGATCCGTTCGCCGAGATCGGAATCGGGCACACCGACCACCGCGACTTCCGCGACGTTCGCGTGCTCGAGCAGAGCTGCTTCGATCTCTCCAGCGCCCACTCGGTAACCGCCGGTCTTGATCAAGTCTGTGGAAGTTCGTCCGATGATCTTCAGCGAGCCGTCGAGCGATTGCGCTACATCGCCGGTGCAGAACCACTCATGACCGTCGTGTGTGCTGAACATCGAGCGGTCCGCGACGCCCTCGTAACCGGTGAAGACGTTGGGTCCGCGTACGAGCACTTCTCCGGTTCCCTCTTCCGCACCCTCGATCGGCCGCAATGCGACCGAAACGCCGTTCAGAGGTCGACCGACGTGCCCAGGCTCGCGGTGTCCATGTCGGACTGATGTCACGATCAACGTTTCGGTGAGACCGTATCGCTCGAGGATGCCTCGCTCAAGAATGCGTTCGGCGCGCGAGTGTTCGCGTACCGGCAATCCGGCAGAGCCGGAGACGAGGCGCGCGGCGTTCGACAATGAGCGTCGCGCGGACTCGTCTGTCTCGGCGAGATTCAGAAGCCGATGATGCATCGTCGGCACTCCGAACAGGATCGATCGTGGTCCAAGCATCGCGGCCACTTCGGCAGCGTCGAACTTCGGGGCATAGTGGAGCGTTCCTCCACGGCGAAGAACTCCGTAGAACCCGAGAACGAGCCCGTGCACATGGAACAAAGGGAGCGCATGCGTAACGACGTGCTCGGCGGTCCACGCAAATGCATCGGCCAAGGCATCGAGGTTCGCCGCGATCGCGGCTGTCGTGATCGGTACGCCTTTTGGAGGGCCGGTCGTTCCCGACGTGAACAAGAGGAGCATGGGACCACCGACGGTCTCGGTGCCCGTTGCCACGCGGAGCATCAAGCTCGAATGCAGCGATGGGGGCACCGAGCCGAGCGCCCAAGCGGGTCGCGAGACGGTCGTGAGATGAGCCATCTCCCGCTCACCGATCGCTGCGCTCACCGGTACGGCGGTCGCTCCGGTTAGCGCCACCGCCACGAGATTCACGAACGTTTCGATCGTGGCATGAGCCATCACGACTACGCTCGTCCCAGGACCGATCCGGATCGCTCGCAGCCCGTCTGCCTTGCGATTCGCTGCAGCGAGCAGCTCTGAGTACGACAACGATGTGTTGCCCACGATCACTGCGGGGCGCTCGCCCGGTACGCCAAGCATGGGTTCGAGCGCTGAGAACGCGTCCAAGTCGCTCACGACGATCTCTCGACCTTGGTGGAGGGCAGAGCGCCGAAGTCGTATTGCGAGAACGCGAGGCGATTGCCATCCGGATCTCGAAAGTACACCGTCCACTCGGTTCGCGATTCGATAGCGACGCTTGCTGCGCGTAGTCTCTCCTCGAGCGCATCCTGTTCCCAGGCCGTCCCTCCCAGGGCGATCACGCGGCAGGAGGCTGCTCGTAGATCCTGCAGTAAGGGTTCGATCATCAGTACCGTCCGCGAAATTGCGAACCACGCGACGCCAGGGCGAGGTGCTTCGATCCGGCAGAGCCCGACCACGCGCGCGTAGAACTCCGCGAGAGCGGCTACATCGTCGGTCAAAATCGCGAGGTGATGAACGTACACGCGTGGCTCAGGCGGGGGGGGCGACAATCAAGTGTTTGCCGAACATCTCGCGATACCAAACCGGGATTGGGATCGAGGTCTTGGCGGTCATCGACATCGCCACGACGGTTACTTGCCCCTGAGCGCGCGGCTTTGCGACGGCGGTGCGGTCGCCGTCGAGGATCGCGAAGCGCAGAGTGACCGACTTGTGGCCGACTTGCGTTACGTCCAACCGAACCCGAAGCGCGTCGCCGAACTTCATAGGACGCGCGAAGTCGCACGTTGCAGACACCGCCGGCCACCCGACGTTGTCTTGATCGAGTACGACATTGTATGGACGCCCGTGCGAGGCGAAGAGCTCTTCGAACGCGACGTGCACATAGTGAAATACACGCGGGTAATAGACCATCTGCGCGTGGTCTTCATCGCTGAAACGAACCGTGAATGGATACTCGAAGCTCATAGCTCTCCCCCAGGACGAATCTGCGTTGGGACTTCGTACACGGGTTCGGTGACGGTTGGCGACTCGATCGAACCGCCCGTCGAGCGGCGCCTTCGGCGTGGCGGACGTGCCGTCTCGACGGGGACTGGCGTGCTGGGTGCTACGGCACTGCCGACGTCGAACTCGGCAGCGAACGAGAGGATCGTGTCTTCAGTCGGTAGGATGAAAGTCTGCTCGAGGCGCGGCGGTGACACTCGCTCCAGAGAAGACGCATCGACGGCAACACGTATGTTCTGATTCGGATCCCCTCGGAACGTCGCATGCAGGACACCGGCCGAGGACGTGTACCCAATCGTTCGCCCATCAATCACGACTGGAAGATTCGCGAGCGCAATCCGTTCGCTGGGCGAGCGCGCGCTCGCCCGTACCACTATGGTTGCGCTTCGGATGTTGGGCGTGCACGCAACGTTGAACTGAAGCGGAGTCTCCTCTTCCGGCGACGCAGTCGGTCGCAGCACGATGGTGCCTTCGGGTTGATTCGTCTTGTATCCGCTCGGACACACGACCCGGTAGGTTACGTGCGTGCCAACGACGTCCGCCAAGACCCAGCCCGTGATGCCGGACGCGTCGGTGATGAACTCGTTCTGTTCGACTTGAACGCGCACGCCTGCGACAGGCTCGCTTTCGGCCGTGGCGAGCATGGTGACTCTGTACTTTGCGCGCGTAGGCGTGTCGTCGCACCCCGCGGCTACCAACGCGACTAGCGCAAGCGATCGCATCTGGTCACGGGCACGGGACATCGACGGCCTCTCCACGTGCGCACCGCGCTGCGATTCGTCGTCGCAACACGCGAGCTGCATTTGCAAACTCGCTGCGGTGCGGAACCTGTTTCGCCAGCAACTCGTAACTCGCAGCTGCGACTCCCATACGACCTGCCAGATAGTTCTCCGCGGCGATGGCTTCCGCCGCGGCAAGCTCCGCGGGAAGCTCTCCCAACATCTCCGCTCCGCGGCGCACTGGCTCTATCGGTGTGACGACCGCCTGCGCGGGCTCGGTCGCAGGCTGGCTCGACTCGGCAGTTTGGGTGAGCTCTTCAGTTCTACCTTGCTTCCAAATGCGAAACGCCCAGACGCCCACAAGAAGAGTGACCAAACCCAGGACGTAGGGACGCGCTTTCTCGAGCCGAAACTTGCTCGGAGGAGTGGCCGCGGGCGGCGGCGCAAACATGCCGGATGCGGGGCGGGCCGCGTTTCCAGAATCGTTGGACGGCAACGACGAACGCGGTGGAAAACCAAACGGGGCCGCATCGCTAGGTGGCGCCGGGTACATCTGCAGCGGAATCGTCGGCGCGAGAGCGCTCGTCCTAGGCGCGACCGGGATCGCATCGTTCCTGACCGGCAAGGGGTCGGGGGTTGCGACCGGCGCGGGTCCCGTCGGGGCTGGCGGAAGCACAGCAATCGCGTGAGCCGTGCCGTCAGCCAGTGGCGGATGACTCGGCGGTGGTAGTGGTGCGTCGACTGCTCGGGGCGGCTGCGAAACGAGCCAATCGAGATTCGGTGGTCGCGGGGTTGCGCTCGAGGTGCTCGGCGGCGGAGGTACCGAGCTTCGTGCGGGCGCGCGAATGGGGTTTGGCACCGAAGGAATCGCTGCGGCGGGAAGAGCCTGCCTCGGCGGTAAGACGGGTTGTGACGCGCGGGATGGCTCAGGTTGTAGATGTCGTGCTGGTGTGGGTACGACGGATCTCGAGGGCTTCGGAGGTGCTGGAGTGAGCAACTTCACATCGGCGGATGCCAGACTCTCCGCGCTGTCTTCCGGTCTGGCACTCGCGCGTTTGACTCCAGCATCCAGAAATCGGGTCTGCTCGTTGTCGAACTCCGCATCTGAGTCGATGGGAGCGTGCTCTTTGAGCGGAGCTCTCGCTTCGGCGTGCGGTCTGCTCGGTCGCGCACGTTCCATTTCGTCGAGCGTGACCAGCGCCGTTGCCGCTCCTCCTCGATCTTGCTGCGCGACATCGTAGACACCGATGCGGGCTGCACCGAATTGCGCG
>CAZWQH010000045.1:0-7852 GCA_964635815.1 uncultured Sandaracinaceae bacterium | reverse complement strand
GCATCTCGGAGTCGAGTCGAGTCCAGTCAACAACTACCCGGGATCCGACGCGCACGTCACCGAGGCCCGCCATATCCGCAATCCACATGGACTCGCCGTCCCAGAACAGCTCGACGTGAAACGGTGCAACCGACGAGGCGCGCACCATCCAGTCGGCGGCCGCGTCACTCCCGATCACGACGCGCACTCCGCGAATCGCAGCATCGAACTCCCGTTCGGGGCGGCTGGTATCTCCGCGCTCGACGCACACCAGCACACGCCGAGATGGCGTCCTCTGGCCGGGGCCTGCATGCGCCCCCCGCGTCAAGTCCGCGACCCTCCGCGTGGACGCTGACGCTCAGGGTTCGAGCGAGCGGCTCCCTCGCGCGCTGCAGGCGATGCGGCTGCTTCGTACATGGATGCTGGAAGATCGAATCCGTAGGTTTGCAGCATTTCGAGTGAGCGGGGCAACGTCCCAGTGGGGACGAGCGAGCTGATGACACGGCCACGTGAATCTCGCCCGTCGTATCGACGAATGAAAAGATCCGCGAGCTTGAATCCGCCGCTTTCGTCGTAGCCGAGCGCTTCTGAAATATGCGTAATCGCGCGGGATCCATCCGGGAGCCGCGATGTCTGCACGATCACGTTCACGGCTGATGCGATCTGTGCACGGAGCGCGAAGAGAGGGAGGTCTACGTCGCTCATGAGGGCCATTGTTTCAAGACGTGAAAACGCTTCCGAGGGGTAGCTCGCATGTATGGTGCTCATGCATCCGCCGTGACCTGACGTCATTGCTTGGATCAGCTCGAGGGCCTCGCCTCCCCGGATTTCACCGACGACGATTCGATCCGGTCGCATTCGCAACGTGGCTCGGAAGAGATCACGGATCGAAACGGCTCCGCGACCACGCTCGTCCGGCGGTCGCGCTTCGAGGTGCACGACATGGGGAAGCTGCAACTGAAGCTCGCGCGAGTCCTCGATCACCACCACTCGCTCGCCTTCGCTGGAGAACGACGACAAGACGTTGAGGAGCGAGGTCTTTCCAGAGCCCGTTCCACCCGCGACGATGATGTTCTGTTTGCACCCGACCAACGCACGAAGCGCGTGCACGGAGTCCTCGTCGAGCGCTCCAAGCTCGATCAATCGATCCACGGTCATCGATTCCTTTACGAACCGCCGAATCGCGACGTTGGGACCAAGGGGCGCTGCAGGTGGGATGATGGCTTCCACACGAGAACCATCGGGGAGGCGACCTTCCAGAATCGGATGGGCGTGATCCAAAGTTTTGCCGACGTACTGCGCCAGATTTTGAAGCGCGGATGAGAGCGCATGCTGAGAGGAAAAGCGTGCATCCGTTTTGGAGATGCGGCCTTTGCGCTCGATGTAGATCTCGTCGGGGCCGTTGATCATGACCTCGGAGACGCTTGGGTCTTCGAGATACGGACGGATTGGTGCGAAGAACTCGAGAAGCGTCTCCGCGAATACTTCCGGCGGGATCAAGGCGTCGTCTCCGCCGGCGCTTCTGGGGCGTCTATCTGTACTGGCGGCGCTTCGGGAAGAGTCTGCATGTCGCTCGACGCGAGCTCGGTCAGGTAAGCACGCGCTTGCGCTACCTTCACCGGAAGCGGATCTAGCTCACGCGTCAGCTCGATGTAGTGGGTGAACATGCGACGCGCCGCGTCCCGGTTATTCAGGTCATCTTTGAACACGATGCCCAGCGCAAAGTGCGGGTCTGGCTGGGTAGGTTGTTCGTTGATGACACGCTCGAGCGCATCCTTTGCGCGCGTTCCGTCGCGCAGGCCGTGGTACAGCGAGCCGACGACATAGCGCAGGCGCCAATCCTCCGGATGCCGGAGGAGATACGGTTCTGCGTAGGCGAGGGCCGCGCGGACGCGAGACGCTGCAACGCAGACGCGCATGAGCGCAGGCATCGCGCGCGCTTCATCGTAGCCGCGTGAGATGGCGGCTGCGATGTACTGCTCCGCGCGAACCATGTCACCGGCGTTTGCCAGGCGTGCGCCCTGGTTGAAAAGTGTTTCGCCTGGGGTTTGACGAATCGGATCTTCCAGGTCCGCCTGGCTCGGTTGAGACTCGGTCGCGCCTCCACAACCAACGAGCGCGGAGGGCGACATTGCGAGGAGCGCCAAAAGCAGCCCAACAGCTCCACGGAACGAAACGTCGCGATGGGTGTGTGGCATTGAATCTATTCCTCTGCAGCTTCTGCTGCCGCGATCGCCTCGGCGATGGCGACGTCCAACCGCCGTTCGATCAATTCGAGCCAGACGCGGTACTCGTGACGATCGCCCTGAGGCGTCGTCAGATGCGCAGTGTAGAGGCGAAGTGACGCGACGTCCCGCCGGGCCTCGACGTAATCGGGTCGCATCGGGTCGAGCGACCTCGAAAGGCGAACGCGGCGAATACGGTAGTCCTCGTCGATCTTGTCTGCGATGCGCTTGCGACGGTCCTCCATCTGCTGAGCTTCGTAGCCCGCGCCAATCGCGGTGAAGCACGCCCGTGCCTCGTCATACATAGCCACGGATTTGATCCCATCTTGCACCGCGAAGACGTATCGCTCGCGTTTCGCAGCGGCTCGTTCGGCGAGCTCGAAAGCGTGCTCTCGTGGGGCGTTGCCTTGCGAGTTACACACCGCAGGCCCCGCGAAGAGCTGTGGAGCGTTGGGCATGGTGAGGTCCTCGGGACCGGCTTCCTCGGGACGAAAGAAGACGAACCATCCGATCGCGAGAATTGCCGGGATTCCCAGCAGGACAATGGGGCTCGTTTTCTGATCGGGCGTCGAAGAGACCTTCTTGGTCTGCTGTGCGCGCGCCGCGCCCGGTCGAGGTGGACGATCGAGCACGCGGAGTCGGAGCTGCCCGATCTGGATCTCGGATCCGTAGTTGAGCAGGCCCTGATCGAAAGGCGCGTTGTTCATGAGCGCGCGAATCCGCACGTTCTTCGCCATCGCGACCCAGACTTGATCGCCACGCGGCGCGACCATCAGATGCTCGGGCTCGAGGTCGTCTACGCCTAGGACTGTGATCCCCGCCTGCGCCGAGCGGCCCAACGTGACTTGATCGCCTTCCACTTTGTAGTGTTGGGACGATCCATCGCTACGAACGATTTCGATGTAGGTCGGCATCGGCAGTTACTTTGTTCCCGACCCGCGAGCGGTGGGGAGGTACGTCGGTGCGCGCAAACGCACCGCGTAGATTACATCAAACCAGTCTTACCAAGTTGAAGGATGAAGGGGCCAAGCAGCAGGAGAATGATGGTGCAAAAGATCAAGAGCAGCGGAAGCATCAAGCCAAGTGCGGCCTTCGCGGCGCGCTCTTCCGCCATGACGCTGCGTCGCATGCGGAGCATCCGCGCCTGGACGTGCAGGACCTCCGCGATGGGGGTTCCCTTTTCTTCCGCCTGCACGACGGCGCTGACGAACTCACGCACGGAATCCGTCGGTACACGCTCCGCAAGCGACTCGAGAGCCTCCTTGCGGGTTCGACCAATCTCGAGCTCTTGGAGGATTCGCTGGAGCTCCTCGAAAAGCGAGTCTCCGGGGAGGCCGGCTTTCTCGACGATTTGGCGCATGGCTCCGGGAAAATCCAGGCCCGCGCTCATGCACATGGCTGCCAGGTCGATTGCGGTCGGAAGACTTCGGTTTGCGATGATGAACCGCGTGTCCCGTTCGGACGTGGCGCGCAGATACGGAACCAGCGCGCCGGCGCCCGCGAAGAAGAATAGGAAGACTCCTGGCAAGTTGGTCACATAGGACGCGCCAATACCGACCGCAGTCGCTGCTACGGAAGAGAACAAAGTGAGCGCCATGAACTCGTCGGCAGTGATGCCCAGCCAGTCTCCCGCTTGGACGAGCAACGACTCGACCTTGCGACGCTGATTGGGAATCGGCAGGTGCGACGAGATCCCTGCGAAGTGCCGGAGCAGGGGCTCGATGGCGTGGAATAGCGGATTCTCCCGCATGCTTTGCTGACGACGCAGACCGCGCGTACCCAGACGCGGCGGATCCGTAGCGGGGACGGCTCCCAGGACGTAAACGAACGCGGCGACGCCCACGCCGATGAGGAGCAGCGCGATTGTGAAGACCACTCTCGTGGTTTGGGAAGCGACCATCAGAAGTCCACCGCGAGGATCTGGCGCGCGATGATCACGGCGGCGATCCACATTCCGGCTGCGACGCCGACGATTGCGTATCCAGTCGCCGATGCCGTAAGTGGCGCGAGCCATGCGGGATCCAGAAGGTGAATCATGCCCATCAGGAAGAACGGCACGGCTGCAAGGACGAACGCTTGCCCGCGTCCTTCCGCGGTTTTTGCGCGAAGCACACCCTCGAGGCGGAAACGCTCGCGGAGGGTGGCTGCAGATTCTTCGAGCACCTTCGACAGGTCGCCGCCCGTTTGACGGGCAATGATCACCGTCGAGAGCGCAGCAGCTACGGAGCGGCTCTTGAGTCGATTCGCCGCGCCTTGGAGCGTCTCGTCGATCGGGGTCCCGAGGTCGATCTCCTTCACCATGATGTCGAGCTCCTCGGACCACGGCGCCGTCATCAGTTGAGAAGTGGAGCGAAGCGCTTCTCCAATCGACGGAGTCGCTTTGAGCGCGTTCGAGAGCATAAGCAGCCAGTTGTCCAGCTTTGCTTCGAGCCTCACCAATCGCTCGTCGCTCTTCTTCTGAATCCAGAATCGAGGGGCGAACGCGACTATTCCGACCGCTACCGCTCCAAGGACTATCTCTTCGAAATGGATCGAGACAGCGAGCGCGAGCGCGCACAGCAGCAACTGCGCCCTGGCGATGCTTTCACCTCTGCCCGGGATGAAAGCGATGCGAAGCTGCTCGTCGATCCATCGTTCGTACCGAAGCCACTCCTTGCGTGGCTTGCTCTCGTGGTCACCGAAGACGAAGTAGATAAACACGCCAATTGCAAAACCCACCAGGAGGATGGATACGTACTTGAGCATGATCGTCGTCGAAGACATTCGTGCTTACCTAGAGGTAGTCGCGACCGCGAACGAAACCACGTTTGATGAACTCGTCGAGGAACGTTGGAAGCACACCCGTGGCTCGGAACTCTCCGATGACTGCGCCGCCGGGGCCCGTGCCGGTGCGATCGAATCGGAAAATGTCCTGAGTCTGAACCTCACCGTCTTCTGACATCCCGGTGACCTCGGACACGTGTGTGATCTTGCGCGTGCCATCGCCCAGGCGACTCTGCTGGACGATGATGTGAACGCTGCGTGCGATCTGCTCGCGAATCGCGCGGGAAGGGAGCTCGACGCCGGACATTAGGGCGAGGGTTTCCAGACGTGCGACAGCTTCAATCGGACTGTTCGCGTGGGTCGTCGTCATGGACCCGTCGTGACCCGTGTTCATGGCCTGCAGCATGTCGAGACATTCGCCGCCTCGGCACTCACCCACCACGATCCGATCCGGGCGCATACGGAGTGCGTTGCGAACGAGATCGCGAATTCCGATCTCGCCTTTGCCTTCCATGTTGGCGGGTCGCGACTCCAGAGAAACGACGTGCGGCTGTTCGAGCCGAAGCTCTGCGGCGTCTTCGATCGTGACGACACGTTCTTCCGGAGGGATAGCGGCGGAAAGAATGTTGAGCAGAGTGGTCTTACCGCTGCCGGTGCCGCCTGAAATGACGATGTTCTTTTTTGCAGCGACCGATCGCTGAAGGAACCGGGCGATCTGCGGTGTGAGCGTACCGAAGCGAACCAAGTCGTCGATGGAGAGCCCGCGCTTGGCGAACTTGCGGATCGTGATGCACGAACCGCGCAGAGCTACGGGCCGGATGACGGCGTTCACGCGCGAGCCATCCTTGAGACGCGCGTCCACCAGGGGCGTCGATTCATCGATGCGTCGACCGAGCGGAGTCACGATGCGCTCGATGACTGCACGGACCGCTTCGTCATCGGTGAATCGCAGGCCTGTGTGTTCGAGGCGTCCTTTGCGCTCGGCGAAGATTGTGTTCGCGTCGACGACCATGATTTCGGTGACTTCGGGATCGGCCAGAAGACCTTCGAGTGGTCCAAGACCCAGAGCTTCATCCGTTAGCTCGCGAATGAGCTCGTTGAGATCGACGCCGCGAGGAATCTCCTTGGAGACGTCGGCGACGATTCGTCCGAGTGCATCGCGCACCTTGGGTCGCATCGCGCGGTCGTCCATCTTGGCGCGGTCGAGCGTTACGAGATCGAGGTGGTCGAGCAGCATGCGGTGAATGCGGCGGCGAAGCTCGGCGGCAACGTTCTGCTGCTTGCGCGCGAGAATGGTGGACGCACCCGTGCCCGAGCCGGAACGCTCGGTCGCCGACGGGCTCGTGGATTCTGCGCGGGCGGGACTTTGGTCGGTCGTGTGGTGCGCGCGACTCGTGTCCTTGGCGCGAATCTCGTACGGACCGACGCGGAAGGAAACTCCGGGAGGAACTGGAGCGGTCGATCGAATGACGCGTTCTGCGCCGACGAGCGTTCCGTTCGCGGAGGTGTCGGTGAGCATCACGTCATGCCCGTCGAGTGAGAGATAGCAATGGCGACGGGAAACGTCCGGAGAGGGAAGCACGACGTGGCACGCAGGGTCGCGTCCGATGACGATCTGCGGGGAGTCGGCGACACGGAGATTCTCCGCAGTCCCATCGGGCATTTCTATGGTTAACAGCATGATCGGTCTGCGATGGTCTCCCTGAGAAGCGTGCTGGCTACTGCGCCGGCGGACGCCGGTTGTTGTTACTTCCTCGCGGCTCGCGTTCGCCGGGCCTGCGCGGGACGTTGATCAGGCGCTCTTCGTCGGCACCGCCGTCGTACTGCTCGTAGACGCGAAATGCGTCCCCGATGACGTCGCGACGTTGATAGTCGAGGACGTCGACCACGGTCGGAATGATGAAGGCAACGTTGCGCACGCGCTCGAGTCTTCGCGTGTGCGTTCCGAAGAGCGCGCCGAGAATGGGTATCTGGGACAGGCCCGGAAGACCCGATCGGCCCTCGCCAACACTTTCTCCGTAGAGACCGGCCAGGAAGATGGCTTGGCCGAGCTCAAGGTTGACCGTCGTGTTCAGTTGCGAGACACGTCGTCCTGGCAGGCCCTCGACGGATGGCGTCAGATCGGAGATCTCTGCGGTGATCTTCAGCTCGATGCGGCCGCTGTCTTTGTCGTAGCGCGGGAGCACTCGCAGTTGAGTGCCGTAGTTGATCTGTCGAATGTCTGCCGTCAGTGCGCCTGCGATGCGGAAGTTCAGCTCACCTTCTTGCTGGTAGTTCGCTTCCGTTCCGTTCGACGTCACGACAGAAGACTGACGGAGCACGCGCGCCCATCCATTCGACTGGAGCAAGTCCAGACGTGGGAGTGGTTGACCGGTGATACTTGCGGACACCGTGGGGTGCTGCTCACGGCCTTCGATCGACTGAAGGATGCCGGGCATCGGTTGCGTATCGCCAGATGCGAAGAGTGGACCCACGAGTGGAATGGCCGCCTCGAGAGTGCCCCCGCCCAAGAACGCCGGCCACGAAAGGCCGATCTGATGATTGTAGGAGTCGCTGATCTCCACGAAGTAGAGATCCAGTCGAATGTTCTCGCGCTCTGCGACCGCGGTAGAGAGTCCTCCGCTACTGGCGAATGGATCTCCGGCGACGACCGCGCCGGCTGCATTGGGATCTTGTCCACGCACTGTGAGCTGGTAGCGAGTCTGCGAATCGTCACGGTTGATGAGGAGCAGGGTCGTCGTTCCTGGGCGGATTCCGACGAGCACGAACGGTTGGCCGGGTTGAATCGGCTGCCGAACGTCGACGATGCCTTCGAGGCTGACCGAGTAGTGCTTGACCGGTCCCGACGGGAGCGTCTGCAGCTCGCCGACGTTGAACGTCAGCGC
>CAZWQH010000044.1:0-17956 GCA_964635815.1 uncultured Sandaracinaceae bacterium | reverse complement strand
GGTAGCGGATTCGCGACATCCCGTCGGAAGAGCGAACGCTGTCGATCATCACACTCGCGTCGATCGGGTTCGACTCGCTGAGCCAGCCCTGAATGGCAGACGAGAGCGCCTCCGAGCTCAAGCAAGCGTCTCGGGAGAGAACGCGTGTTGCGGGCTCCAACGGTTCCGCACTCGCACGCGAGACGACGTTGATCAGGACGACGAGCACCAACGTTCCGAGCGCGCGCTCGACTGTGACGACAACCACCATTCGCATGATGAATGTCCGCGTTGCACGAGTCCTTCAGACATCCGTACATATAAGATCGAGGGGCGCACTTAAACTGTGCTTTGACGCCGATTTCTCCTCAGGTAACCTGCGCGCGATGACCTTCACCACACGCGCGTGCGGAATCGTTCTGCTATCTGTCCTCGGCGGATATGCATGTTCCGACTCGACTACGACGACACCTCCTCCTCCTGACGGTGGCTCGACCACTGCGGACAGCGGTTCCAGTACCGACAGCGCCATCGTGCAGGCGGACTCGGGACGCGATTCTTCCGTGACCGCTATCGATTCGGCTCGTGAAGCTAGCGCGACCGCGGATGCTTCGCGTGACTCGATCGCCACGACGACGGACACGTCGGTCGCCGCAGATCGCGTAGTCATCAGCACCGACGCGATCGTAGCAACGGATACGGCTCGGCCTGCCGTAGACTCCGCCACCGACTCGTCATCCGGCCCGGGCACGCGAAACCCCGCGGGCGCTGCGCTGCGCTTGGACGGAGACGACGACTACGTACTCGTCTCGAGCACTGCAGGCGCGAACGAAAGCGCGTTCACCGCAGAGGCCTGGTTCAAGACGACCGCCGTCCAAGGAGTGCTCTTCGAGGTCTACAGCGCATCGCCGCTAGGAGCCGATCGCATCCTCTACATCTTGGAGGGCAAAGCTTGTTTCTACGTCTTCTCCGGTAACTCGTTCGTCTGCTCCGAGGCTACCTTCAACGACGGTGAGTGGCACCACGTCGCCGGAACGCTCGGTTCCGTCGGGGGGCAGCGCGTCTATGTAGATGGCGTATTGGCCGGTTCGATTCCCGGCGTCGTGGTGTCCGCCTTCAACTGGGAGAACGCCTTCCGCATCGGATTCGGATTCCTTGGGTCGGGTGGGCCGCAGATCGGTTTCGGCGGCATCGTCGATGACGTTCGCGTTTGGAGTGTTGAGCGCACCGCCGAGCAGATCACGAATAGCCGCAACGCTCCCGTCGCGATTCCTTCCGAAGGCTTGATCAACAACTGGCGGTTCGATGAAGGGCTCGGTACGAGCATCTCGAACGCAGTCGCGGACGCACCCGCCGGCACACTGACCAACTTCGCTGGGATCACTTCGCCTTGGGTAATGCCCGGCGCGAACTGAACACTGCTCCGCCTTCGCTTCAGTACGGACGCGGGTCCGACAAATTGCAGAACGGTGTGGTGTTCGAGTGTCGTCCGCAGAGACACGCGATGCCTGCGATATTGTGACAGTACAATCCAGTCGGGCATTCGGCGTTTCGTGTGCACGGAGCTGCGCAGAAGCGTCGATAGCCGCGGAAGCATTCAGAGGGGGGCAAGAACGGGCCGACTGGTTGATGCTGATCCCAAATTTCGGTGTAGCCCGCAGGGCAGGACTGACATTCGGCCGGTATGCCGTTCTCGTCGCCCCATTCACTGCAGACGCTTCCGTGACAACCCGGATCGCAGGTCGGGTCGCAGGCGTCACCGATCCCGTCGCCGTCTTTGTCTTCCTGACACGGATTCGCCATGGTCGGGCAATTGTCCGCGCCGCCAATGCGCCCGTCACTATCTGGGTCCCCGACCACCACGGGAGGCATTCCTGTGTCTACAGGAGGAGGCGTGATGCTCGAGTCACGCGGCACGATTCCCGACCCGCTGTCGACCAGCGGTGGCACGGAAGTGTCGCGCGGCGCAACGTAAACATCCGCGACCACCGCGCGCGCATCGGTGCCCGGCATGACAGACGCGTCGTTCGTGGTGGTCACCGAGGTGTCACTGCGACGCACGTCCGCAGCAACGATCACCGCGCTCGAGTCGAGGATCGTCCCAACCGAATCTCCAGGTTGGTCCCCCCCGCGCGCGTCGAAACGCACCGACGCGTCGCCGGTCACGACGTTGCCAATCACAGCTTGCGACATCTCACCGGTGCATGCGCACAAAGATCCGAAGACTCCAACCAACAGCACGCAACTGAATCTCGACATCAACTCTCCATGTCCCGGGGCTAACTATTCACGAACGCAACGTGACCGATGAAGCTAGATGAAGATGGGACCCGACCCCTCGGTCGGAACCACGATGTAGACGTGGCGGTTCGAAAGAGCGGTGACGCGATCACCAACCACTACGATGTTGGCCTTGAAGATTAGCGTGCTGTCCGAGGGTTGGAAGACGTTGTTTTGAAACGTCACGTCGAAGTCGACGTCCGTGCCAGGGATGACTTGGTAGAACGTGGTCGCATCTTTTCGTTCGTACGTGACACCCGGCATCGGACCCCGCCCACCTGCATGCCCGTATCCTTCGTCCGGCACGATGCTGATGATGAATCGCGTGGCATCGAAGTTCTGCGGATTGCCGGCGACGTTCTCTTTACGAGTGTCCACATCCTGGGGTGACGACCCGACCAACTCCGAAATCGCATTGAGTACATCGCCCGTGATGTTCGTCCCGTTCTCTCCGATATCGAAGCAGAGCGGTGTGCCGTCCGGTCGCACCGAGTCCGTGTCGCGTGCCAAGCGGCACATCATCGTGAACGATTCGTTCGTCCGGTTTGCAACCGTCGCTAACGTGAGAACTTTCGCGCCAATGCGTCTCAACGCGTCGAGCGCAGTTTGGCCCGAAACGGCCTCGGGAATCTCGTCGTACGTGCAGCTCGGGTCGTTTGGCGGGGCCCATCCGTTCGGAGTCGGCGCGTGAAACGGCGCGTCGCTGACGTACACGATGATCGGAAGAGCGTCCTTTCGGAAACACGGGTAACCCGAGCGAGGAGCGTCGTCCGGACCGACAAGGCAGGTCTTGTTCGGAATGGTTCCACCCGCGCCGAACGGCGTCGTCGGCCAAGAATGTCCCTGCCCCGTCGCAACAGCATAAAGCGCTTGGAACCCGCTCTCGCACGAGTTGTAGCCATAGTTGCGCGGATAGTTGCGGACGGCATCTACGATGTCGGGAGTGCCATTGCCTGCACCCGTCATGAGCTGACCTGCTGTTCCGAACGCGCCGCCCGTGGACCAGCGACCGCTATCCTGCGAGAGCGGCGAGATGTCCAGCAAGTGATAGAACGGACGGTCAGGTTCCGGACAGCAGTCGCAGCCCGGACCTTCACAAGTGTCGACCGCTATGCTCCGACACGCGGGTTTGCCTTCGCAAAGAGCCTGATGAAGAGTGCCGCGGCTCGTCACGAACGTAGACGTCGTCGTGTCGAAGCCGTGAGGTGCATGCCCGAACGTTCCTATGTCGTCCGCCGCGCCTGACGGATAGTCTGCGAATCCACCTGCCCCAAACTGCACGTCGCGAACAAGACGCTGCACACCTGGAATGATGATGCTCTCAAGTCCGTTCTGAACGTTCTGGATCTCGGGGTACATGGATCCTGTGCTGTCCATCAGGAAGTAGACGTCTGCCATTGATACGTTCGTTGCGAACCGCAGCTTCCGAACAACGGGATCCGTGTTGTACGGAAGCACGATGAAGAAATCGGTCGATGGAATCGTCGATGTCGGATCGAGGGGGTCCGTCCCGGTTCCTCGCGTCTCGCCTAGATCCGTAACGCCGTCGCCATCGCTGTCACGGTTTACGGGATCTGTGCCCGCCGCAGTCTCCTCGCCGTCGCTCAGACCGTCGTTATCAGAATCGCGATCGAGCGCATCGATGATTCCGTCTCCGTCGCTATCCACCGGGTTGCAATCCGTCGTGTGACCTTCCCCATTGTCTGGCAGGCCATCGTTGTCCGAGTCCAAATCTCGTCGGTCTGGAGTGCCGTCGCGATCGGAGTCGACATCACCCTCGATCGCGTCGGGAATGCCGTCGCGGTCCTCGTCCGGCATCGAGGTCACGCACGGGGCAGTGACTCTCGCGTCCAAGCGGGGATACATACGCACGTCGCTACGGCTGGCGCCGTCCACGCTGCCGCCTGCATCTCCGTTACGACTCACGAGCACACTCGACGAGCACGCAACAAACATCAGATTCGAAACGACCAACGACCAAAGCCCGCTTCTCGATGGCAACAGCGTCTCCTCCATCTCAATCCGCGAATCGCGCCGTCATGCGTCTGGCGGTCGACTCAGTCTCTGTCTGCGTTTTTGACGACTCGTGCGCGGTCGTACGACTGAGCACTCCAGCGACCCTAAAGTCGTGAGCGTACTCACGTCAACACTCAAATTGCCCTGATGTAGTGAAGGCTCTGACATCTCGACGAACAAACCGAACGAATCGGCCACGGCACGTTGATTGCTCTTCTCAGCGATTTGGATGGGCCAACCGGCTACGCAGATTCCGTGGCGACACTCCCCTGTCCTTCACGATGAAGAAGCGCGGTGTGCAGCGTGTGAGGAACCCGACATGATCGCTAGCTAGCGGAATCTGCGCATCCGCATGGGCTCTGGTCGGCCGTCATGTACGGTGTCGAAGTTGACCACGAAGTTGAGACTAGCGATGGCCGCCCATTCTTCGCTCACATAGCGATCGCCGAGATTGAGCTCCAGCGCTTCGCTGGTCTCGATGGCAAAGTTTGGAGTCACGGCAACGCGGAAGACGTAGATGAATCCGATTGTGAACTGCTTCTTATCGCCGACGCCTGCTGTGGACGGCGACAAGAATGTTCCTGCGAGACGTAGGCCAAACCCTTGCTCGTATGGTCCGATGCCGTCACCTAGCGTGATCTGCAAGAAGGGGCGGAGATAGGTGCCCGTCGCGTACGCGTTCAACGCCTTGCTGGTCTTGCCTTCGGTGAACCCAAAACCTGCGCCCGCAACCAGCTCAAAGCGACTGCCCCATGAGGGTTGCTCCATGTACGTTCCGATGCCGACCTCACCCGCAACGTGAGCGGTGTCGAAGTCCCGCTCGAAGATGACGGGATCGAAATGCAGGGCACCGAGAACCTGGAAGTTCCGGACGACGGCGTACTGACCGCGTACCGCAAAAGCAGGAGCGCCGGAGCCGTTCACACCAACCCCCCCGGAGATCGCGCCCTGTCCCTCTCGATGAAGCATCGCGGTGTAGGGCGTATGCGGAACCGTCATCGAATGGCATCCAACGTTGGACGCCAGAGTCGCCAGCGTGAGGGTCGTCAGCGTGAGCGCGCGCACGATGAAGGTCGCGACCCGAGCGGAGGTTCGATTCATTGCGCGGAGACTGTACTACGCAACAAGAGCGCTCGTATCCCGATCGATCGTAGCGACGATGGCGTTCAGGTCGATGTCGTTGGCATCGCCATCAAACGGGTCCTCGATCTCGACGCCGATCTGTTCGATGCCGAAGAATCCGTAGGCAACATAGCCACACGCGATCACCGTATACCAACCGAGCTCATGCGCGAGTGCCGCCGGGAGCGTGCAAAGGAATACGACGAGGAACCGCCGAATGTGCAGCACGTACCCGAGCGGAATCGGTGTTTTCTGAATGCGCTCACACGCTCCCAATGCGTCAGTCAAGTGCGTAAGCGATTCTTCCAACCTCGACACGTCGAATGGATCGATGAGCCCCTTCTTTCGCGCGACCTGAAACAGCTCGGACAACGAAACGAGCGAGCGCTGGGGAACACCAGGAGGTCTGAACAGTGCCTCGCCGATACGTGCGTGGTCTTCGGCGCTGACCGCGACGTTTGTTAGCGCAGCAGCCGCGCCCCGCGCGAACGACCAAATGAGAGCAGCAACTACCGCGTGCATCTCGATCGGAAGCAGCGCGTGACACTGACGCATCAGTGATCTCGATGAGTTCACCATCCCGCCCCACGCGCGTCGACCTTCCCAAAAACGCTCGTATGCGGTGTTCGTCCTGAAGGTGAGCAAGAGCGCCAGTGCGCTGCCGACGATCATGTGGACGAGCGGCGAGATCGCGATCGGAAACAGCGAGTTCTTCTCGACGTACGTGATTCCAGCGGAGAGGATCATCACGCCGAAAACGCGCGACGTAATCGCGGGAATGACGCTTCCCTTGAGCGTGAACAGGTGTTCGAGCCAGTTGTGCCTATCGTAGGGAGCCACGGCGCCGTGACTGTAACTCACGTTTCCATTGCGTCGAAATCCCGAGTCCTCACGGCCGCCCGCACTAGCTCATCTGTGAAGTGTCACTGGCTTGTCGCACGAAGACCGGCTCGGCGTGTGGACGCCCCGAATCGCCAGTCTATGGTTGCGCGTGTTTATTAGATTGCGGTTTGCGACACCGGCTGGGTTCACCTTATTGCTCTCCGTCGTCTCCCTCGCAGCCTGCGGGGACGCAGGCTCGGGCACGCAATTCGATGCGGGGTTCGTCGTCGACGCCAGCTTCCCGCCTCCCGATGTCGGAGATGTTAAAACCGACGTCGCTGCGTTCGTAGACGCTATCAGCGTTGTCCCGACTGACTCTGCAACAGACGCCGCACCGACGTCGGACCGTCCAAACACTCGACCGATTAGCTGCACTGCGCGCCCAACGTGCGACATGGCTGCGCCTGCTCCAGGTCCCACGCTCGGATGGGCAAACGGGGGCGGCCGGGGTGAGGCAAAGCACTACGGACGCGACAACTTCTTCAAGACCACCGAGACTCAATGGGCGATCGCACGATTCGCATACGGCCTCCTCGATTCGCCGCTCGAAGGAGAGCGCGTCGATATCTTCGTCGCTCGAAACTGCGGCACGTGGGAAATGCTGGGTACGGCGACTACGACAAGGGAGGGTTCGCACCCGACAACCGAGCTCGTCGAAGACAAGGGTGGATACGTCTACTTCCAGATTCCCGCCGCACAACGTCTCCCCATCGGGCGCCACCGTCTGCACTTCGTCGTCCGCGGCGACAACACGACAACGGACGCGATCATCGACGTGGTCGCGCCCACGCAAAAATTCGTACTCAGCGACGTCGATGGAACGTTGACGGACTCCGAGGTCGCGAACTTTCTCTCGATCCTCGTCGGCTCGCCTGGGACCCAACCTGGAGCTCCGGAAGCGTGCACGGATCTAGCGAATCGGGGCTACGCGATCCTTTATCTCACGGCTCGTCCTATCAACTCTACGCAAGGCACGCGCGATTGGTTCCGCATGAGAAACTTTCCCATCGGCGTGATTCACACCACTCAGTCACGACTTGGCGCGCTCGGGAGCGCGGCAACAGACTACAAACGCGAAGAGATCGCGGCGCATCTTGCTCGGTTCCCGAACTCGATCGAGTGGGCGTTCGGGAATACGGATACCGACAAGGCCGGGTATGAGATGGGCGGCGTTCCAAGTCGCGCAGCGTACTTCGTGGACTTCGACTCGGGCGGATACGGACGCCGAATCGACGACTATCGCGAGCTGCTCACGACGACGATCGCAGCACCGCTTGCCTGCGAGTAGAGAACGCGAGGTACCGAACCCGCGACGCACTGCGTCCCGTTATCCACCTGAGGCTCGACCGCGGAACGATCGGGGGCGCTCGGATGACATCGCGTGCGCGGACCCATCCATCGATGACCGCGCCGTGAGCAATCGATAGCTGAACATGCACGCGTCCATTGCTTCGTTCGACGACCGCAAGCCGACCGTAGTCGGCGCGTGAACGAGATCGCATCGTAACAGTGAGTGCACCTCCCGCATCCGTCTCGCTCGCGAACAGCTGCAGTGTCCGTCGCTTCGAGACCAGCTGCTCCGCGCTCGGATCCGGAGCCACGTTGAGGCTGTGCGGGTCAGGAGTTGACGAGTCCGGGTGGAGCACGATCCCGCTGCACGGAAGCTCCAGCTCGACGTCTTCTATGCCCGCCCCTTGTACGCGTACGCGTACGCTCCAGGCGTCGGTGACACTCACTGCGCGAATCGGCGCGCCTGGTGCCAAGACAATCAGGCCCACCTTCACCGCTTCGCGCGCGAAAAGCTCGACGCCACTGGCAGGTGCTTCGGCGGTGTACTCGAGTGGTCGAAGCCCATCCACGTAGGCTCGGTCTCCGTGAAGTCTTACGTTCATGCTTCCCTGAAGCGTCATCGCAACAGGCGCATCCGCGAATCTAGCGTCGTTCACGGTGCCCTCACCGTGCAGAGTGCAGTCAGCTGGTGGCGAGTAAACGCAGGCCTGCGCCGATGAGTACGGCAGCGTCGTAGCGACAACCATGGCCAGGCAGAGGATCGACTTCGATCTGTCGACAGTCGATCGTTTCATTGTGATGGAGTGGGCGTCGCAGCTGCTAGATCGACTTCGATGTCGAGAGCTCCACATGGATTGACCGTCTTGAGACCGGCAACGTATTGCAATAGGACGCGAGTGAGACCCGGAGCACCGTCCGCGGACGGAAACTCAACCAACCATCCGACTGCGCCGACCGCTTCAACCGCAGTAACGCGCCCTCGAGACCCCACCCGGATCTCCGCTCCGGCCGCGATGAGCAGATCCCCTTGGTAACGGGTCCGACCCATGAATCCGCGACCACAGCTTCCCATCGTCCCCATGCACCGCGTACCGAACAGGCTCGCGAGTGTACTCGGTGCCCGCCGGATGTCTTGGGCACGGAACCAACCCTCCAGTCGCAGGCTCGTGAACGAGCTTCGCGCGTACGCCCACCCTGGAGTCCGCTCGACAACCTCGAAGCGCTGAAACTCGCGCGGGATTCGCGACGACATCGTGACCCTCGCCTTGCGCGACGCAATGGTGGGCCGCGCGTACATCGTCACGATGCGGCTCGTCGAAATTACCAGATCACCTCCAGTGCTCTCGACGGAGTCGAGGTCCTCCTCCTTGGATTCGGGAGGTTGGTCGATCGAGATCTCCTCACACGGCACGCTGAGCTCGACGCGCAGCACTGCGCCGCCAGGTTCGAGCGCAACCCGCGCCGTTCCAGAACGCGAGGTCACGGATTCGATCTGTACCGGGGTCGCTCCGGCCAGTCGGACGGGACCCCACGAGCGAGCGCCGCGCGCGTACGCTCGAACCTGCCTGGCAAGCGAGGTTGCCCGGTAACGCAGGGGTCGGTGCGACTCGATCGCGGCCTCGCGGCCATTGAAACGCACCGTCATCTGTCCGTGAAGCTCCAACGGCTCGGGCTCGTCGACGAGCCGAGCACCCACAACCTCCGCGTATCCCCTCAGCTCACAACTGCGCTGACCCCAAGCGCGGGACGCAGCACCCAACACGACCGTCACGGCCGTCAGGAGATGCACGAACATCCAAGATCGAGGCACTGCTGAAAGACAGCGTACGGACGCGCAAGTTCCGTGTCCGCGCCACTTCTGACAAGCGTGTCAATTGCGGACATCACACCTGACGATTTTGACTGCCAGCTCCAATTGTGCTCGACGTTTCCCTAGTCCCAACGCTCCAAGATTTCGGCGAGGTTCTTGCGTCTGTGGCGGTGCCCGTATGAAGCACGCCCCGCAAGTTGCACGCCTGATCCTTCTTTTCCTAGCCGGATACGTGATCTCCTCAAGCTCGGGCTGTCGCGGAAGGAGCAATGGATCCGGGGGCCCGGACGACTTTTCTTCCCTAGATGCCACGGTGCCGGGCATGGGGGATGCCATGACGCGACGTGAGGACTCTACGTTGCCGAGCTCGTCCGAAGGAGGTTCACGACCGTTCGATGCTGCGGAAGGTGGTTCGACATACCCGCTTGCAGACGCGACGAGGGTTTCCGGAGGACCCAACGTGGTGAGTCTCGTAGTCGAAGGAACGCTCTCACCGGGGGGCAGCGTGAGTGTCGTTGCTTTGGTCGGAGATCCCGACGGTGTAGCCGACATCATCGGCGGAGAGCTTCTCGAAGGTGCAACGGGAATGCGCCTCGGTGCGTTTCGAAGCGAAGGAGCGGGGATGTTCACCGCCACGGTGACCTTCGATGCGTTGAACCGGATCGGAGCCATCGATGCCCCGTCGGCCGGAACGTCTCGCGTCGTGCGGGCACAGTTCGTCGACAACGCCAGCCAGCGCGGCGCGCGTGATGTGACCGTGCCGATACGATGCAGCGTGGAGTCGCAAACCATGTGTGGAGGCGTTTGCGTCGACCTGACGTCGAACCCCAGCCACTGCGGCGCGTGTCGCACGAGCACCCCTTCTCCGCGTATCTGCATCGATGGCAGGCCAGCTTGTCGAGTCGGGCTTACCTTCTGCAGTACCTCCAACACGTGTGTCGATCTCACGCGTGACGCCAACAACTGCGGAGCGTGCGGTCGATCGGTTGTGCCCAACGTCTGCGTTGGAGGAGGCCTCGCATGCGCTCAGAGCGGATACACCGACTGTGCAGGGGTGGGATGCGTGAATCTTCAGAGCAATCCAAGTCACTGTGGCGCGTGCGGAAACATGCTCCCGTCGACGGCACGATGCACCGGAGGCCGCGGTGTGTGCAACAGCGGCAACCTCACATACTGCCGCACAGTGAACACGTGCATCGACACGCGCACCGACATTCTGAATTGCGGCGCGTGCGATCGACCCGTGACAGCTCCCTATTCGAGATGCCAGAACGGCGCTCCCGCATGCGACTTCGACAGAACGTTCTGCTCGGGAACGAGCACTTGCTCCCAGCTCCGCGAGCTCGAGAACTGCGGGACATGCGGACGGCGTTGTCCGCGGAACTCCCGCGACTCCGAAGCTGCTGCATGCACGACCGGTACTTGCGAATACTTGTATCGAGTGAATCTGAATCAGACATGCGACAGCAAGTGCCGGTCGCTCGGTGGCGGCTGCACGCGAGCGATCGCATTCGACGGCTCGCCTCTCAGTTGCACCGGTACGAACTCACATCCGCTCAATCTTCAGAACCTCTGCTACTGCAACGTTTGAACGGCGGCCGGCGAATCGGAGATGTCCAAAGAGACTGTGTATACTTGCGTTCGACATGCGCGCGGTTGCTTATGCGTTGATCGCTTCGTCGCTCCTTGCATCGAGCGCGTGTGGGCGAGTTTCTTTTCGCCAACGTGCGGATGCGTCACGCAGTGACGCCTCGATCTTGGACGACGCGGAAGAGTCGGTCGCGCTCGATGTTCGCGACGCCGCAGCGGCCGACGTGCTCGACGCAATCGATGCAGCTGCCACGTTCGACCAAACACATCTGCCCGACATTCTCGAGGCCTCACTCGACGGCCCCTTCGTCGTCGAGAGCTCGGTGGTAGATACGGCGCCGGACGCTCCGCCAGACGTGGAGGACTTGGTCGATGTGGTCGAGGCCTCTGCCCCGAGCACCGACGCGGCCTCGCCCGACGCGGCCTCGCCCGACGCGGACGCAGGAAGTCCGGACTTCGCAATCATCGATCCGGTGCCTCCACGTGCAGTCACCGACGACCCACGCGTGACCATTCTCGGAGTGTGCGCAACCGACATCACCAACCTGACCGGTAGCGGGCTCGTGGATTCCGATTGTTCGGACGGCACTTGGAGCGCGGCCCTCACGATCGATCCGCAGTCGATGACGCAAGGGTCCGCATCGATTGGTGTCATTTTCACCGCGGCTCGACTTCGTGACGCGGGCAACGAGAATTTTCAGGTCTCCTTGTCGATCGAGCTCATTCCGGTTCCCATCGTGATCGACGAACCCGCTTCGACTCCGGGTGCCGTAGTCGCGGATACCCCAGTCGTCATAGGTGGGACGTGCGCGACGAACTTGATGAACCTCACAACTTCGGTGGGCACCTTCGCGGATGCGGACTGCTCGGATGGACGGTGGTCACTCGATCCATTGCCGGGAAGCGATGGCGCGATCCTGAACGCGACGGTGACAGGCGAGCGACTCAGCGTGCGTGGAGCCATGATCGCGGGACAGGATGCAATCCGCGTGGTGTTCGATCAGACCGGACCGGGGCCGTTGCTCACACCGACGATCGACACACCCAACCTCTCGGACGAAAATTTTCCGATGGTTCGCTACATGGCCCCGGCCGAGTTCAACCCAAGCGGCTCCGTAACCCGTGACAGAGGAATGTGCGTGCTTGCGACCGACCCAACCTGCACCCATATCGTCGTCGCTGCGCGATGCGACGCCGGGCAGTTTGCCGGAGGCGGTTTTCGAAACGAGTTTCGACCGTGGGTGCCCGACAACAGCACGACGACGTTCTACGGTCAGGTCGCAGACCTCGCAGGAAATGCTTCGGCTTGCGTCCCAATCGGCACATTCACCGAGGCAACGCCGGTCGAGCGCCCCACCCTGTGCGACGTCACGATCTCCAGCGATATGACCGCGTCGGAGTTCGCTGCCTTTTGGTCCTCGCTGCGTGCGCAAGCGAGCTCCTATCGGGCGAGCGAAGGTCACGTGCTCGTTTGTCTCGAGCCAACCGTCGTAGTTACCCTGCCCACGCGAACGGATCTGGATATTCCCGGTCTGTATCTGCGAGGTTTGCGAGGACCCGGCGATCTTCTACCGACGTGCACGCTCGACTCTCCCGCAGGCACGTGTGCGAGGCTGATCTCGTCCTCGAGAAACCAGTTCATCATCAACGGCGGAGACATCACCCTCGAGAACTTTGCCCTCGAGAATGGCCAAGTCTCGCTGGCGCTCGGCGGCGCGACGTCCGGACGTGAGTTTCGAAATTTCGTCGTAAGGAGCCCGGGGAACTTCGCCGTGATTCACAACTCTGATGCGACCGGACGATGGATCGACTGTTCCCTCTCCGGAACGATTGGGTTCGCCATTCTGGGAGGCTCGGTTGGGTCCATGGAGCGGACATACATCACGGCCGCAAGCGGGTTCGTCCTCGACCGGGCGACTTTCGCGCGCTTCTCCGACAACATCATCCAGAGCAACGCTGCGTTCTCATTCCAAGGCGACACAGGATTCTTTTCGCAGGTCGAACGGAACTTGGTTCGGATCACAGCTCCAAACGCGGTGATCATGGGCGGACGTACGTTCGCACTCACGGAGACGAGCTCGTTCTTCCGCAGCGACCTCTTCGACTATTCCGTTTGCCGCATGCTCGGCGCCACGCTCTACGCGGTTCGCGGAGACGAGTCGTATTCCTTCACGGGCATGCCGATCGCTTTCCAAGCGAACACGACAGGTTTCGGTGGGCCCATCGGGCTTCGGACGTTCCCAGACCCACGGTCCACGTTCGACTGCCCGTGAGGGCGTGACACGAGCCGAAGTTTACGTAGATTGGGCTCGTGAATTTCTTCGCTTCGATTCGCCCTGCTCTGTTGCTTTTCGTCGTCTGTGCGTCTGCCGCTTGCGGGACCGACGCCGTGCCATCTCGGACAAGCGACGCCAGCGTGGACTCCGCGGTCGAGAACATCGACGCCACACAGACCGATGCTTTCACGATGGACGTGGCAACCCGCGACGCCTCCTTTGACTCGAATGCTGTCGCAGATACGACGGCGTTCACTGACGCTTCGCCGCTGACGGGCTCCGCTTGCGGCACGCCTGGCACTGCGTTCACGCGGTGCGCACAGAACCCGATCCTCTCGGGTTGGCGTGCGACCACCAACTCGAACCGCGAGTGGACGATCGCCGATCCACACGTGATGTACGACGCCGACGATCGGCTCTACAAGATGTGGTACTCGTCCGTCGTCGTGCGAACGTGCGATGGGAGTGTTGCGTCCGCGCCACTCGTGATCAAGTACGCGGAGAGCACCGACGGTGTGACTTGGACCGTAAGCGCAACGTCAGCGCTCGAGGTCAATCCTCTCGCAAGCGCGTGGGATCATTCCGTCGTGGAAACACCGGTCGTCATCAAGCAACCTTCCGCTGCCGCCGACAAGCGCTACGTCATGGTCTATGCAGGCGGCAATCGCGCCTTGAGCCAACTCTTCGGTGGTGTTGTGCCCGCGTGGCAGATCGGAATCGCTTACTCGCCAGACGGCCGCACGTTTACGCGACTCCCTGCGGCAGACTCTCCGTACCGAGACATGCACGCCCCGTACGGAAACGCGGATGGCTTGGTGCTCATGTCGCGCGATGCGTTTCCGGGAGTCGCGAACGTTGGAAACGGGGCAGTGGCCGACCCGATGGTCATGACGAAGGACGGTGTGCATCACTTGTTCTTCTCAGGTGTCGGCACGACAGCGGACGGCGCCACACCAGTCACCCGGTTCGGGATCGCGCATGCAACGTCGACGGATCTGATCCATTGGACGTCTTCCAACGGCAATCCGGTGATCAGTCACGAGACCCGAGTCGTTGGACAACCGACAGGCTTCTACGACGAGCGCTCCGGCAAGTTCAGGATCTGGTTCAGCGCAGACACGGACGCGGAGAAAGCGACGATTCCCAGCGCCCTCTTCGACACCATGGGATTCTGGTCACTCGAGACCACTGATGGCGTTACGTTTCCCGCACTCCCTAGCGCGCGTGACCTCGAGTGGTCTTCGTCCATTCCGCAGGAGAATCTCGGATTTCTGAACGGACCGTCCGTCCTGCGAACCGAGAACGAGATCCGGCTGTACTACGCTTCATTCAGCTCCGTCGCGCCCCCGCCCGGATCGTGCGCGATCGTCGCGGTCGGTTCCGCACCAGCAATGTTCACGACCGGTGTGCAGCACTTGAATCTAGCGACTCGCGCACGCTGACGGTGTGGCACGAGCCCTGCTTGGTATCGGCGCAGAGGTTGATCGTGAAGACAAAGGTCATCATCGCATTCGCGATGTTCAGCGCAGTTTTCGCACTTTCCGCGTCGACCGCATCTGCAGAACGCCCGGGGTCAAGTGTCCCGCAGAACGTCCGAGGATTTCGTCAAGGGCGCGCCCGGCTCGGAAGTCCACAAGGACCGCAAGCCCGCCAAGGACGCGCGAACGCCGCTCGCAACGCACAACGCACCCGAACCGCGCTACGACGAGAGTTCTTGAATCGCCCAGCTGGAAGACGCTGAGCCCTTCAGTTCGAGGTGTGGCCGCTCAGAAACTTTCTCACACGCGGCCCGAACTCAGCGGTTCGCCACCAATCGTCATGGTCAACGCCCGCGAGGAACAAGGTTTCCGATCGCGCGTTCAAGCGACGCGATATGGCTCGCCCCTGAGATGAAGGGATCGTCGTGTCGTCCTCACTGACAATGAGGAGCACCGGCGAAACCACGCGCGCCGAAGATCGAAGGGGTGAAACTTCGTCCAAACGAAAACCGAGGCGCTTCTCCACGAGTGACAGGCCGTCTTTGTAGGTCGTTTCCGGCACGAAGAAAGGACGCCGATGCAAGGCAATGCTGCGCAGGTCGGTAAACGGATTGATCGCGATGACCTTGGCCAGGTGCGGATCCTCCGCAGCGTAGAGCAACGCCGTCGACGCGCCCGCGGACCATCCGACGAGAGACACCGGCAGTGAGTCCGTCCGTTCACGCACCCATAGGACGACCGCTGCAACATCTCGCGTTTCGCGCGCCCCATACGTAAAGGTCGCTGCGTCGCTTTGACCATGTCCGCGGAAATCGAAGAGCACGACGTTCAGCGTGTCGAGCTCGAGGATCATCTTTGCAAGCCCTACGCCTGCGAGAACGTTCGCTCCAACTCCATGACAGATTACTACCGACCCCTGCGGCAGCCGCGCGCGGGCAGGAATGAACCATCCATTCAGGTGGATGCGGTCCACGGTCTCGACGCGAAAATCCTGCGCGGTCGGCAACGGACTCTGGCCGGAGTGAACCGCCTGCCGTTGGTTGTCCGGACTGAGTGAATGCGCGACTTGCTCCGGCGTTATCGAGCGACTCAGCACGATTCCGCCGATGACCAGGAGCAACACGACCAATCCGCTTAGGACGGCGACAACCTTCCGCATCCCATTCAGTACGTTCCGTCACTGGTGCTATTTCAGCGAACAATGATCGCTTGGGGGGTGCCGGTCTTTCATTTTTTTCGCTAACGATGTCGATCTGACGCGTCTCCGTTCGTCGTCTTGACGGAAGGCGGTCGCAGTGACCTCCTCCGACTGCAAAACAAACGAATGGAGGCTGCTATGCGCGTCATGGTTATCGTGAAAGCAAACAAAGAGACCGAAGCCGGGGTAATGCCCAAACAGGAAGACTTGGCGCAGATGGGCAAGTACAACGAAGAGCTCGTCAAAGCCGGTGTGATGCTCGCAGGCGATGGCCTACACCCCTCTGTCCGCGGGAAGCGGATTCGGTTTTCGGGTAAGGACCGAACGGTCATCGACGGACCGTTCGCGGAAACAAAGGAGCTCATTGCGGGCTACTGGCTCTGGCAGGTCCGATCGATGGAAGAAGCTGTCGAGTGGCTGAAGCGCGCACCGTTCGACGGCGGCGCGGAGGTCGAGCTGCGCCGAGTCTTCTCGCCAGAGGACTTTGGAGCGGAATACACACCAGAGCTTCGCGCAAACGATGAGCGTCTCCGCACCGAGATCGAGGGCCGCACAAAATCCTGAAACACGGTTCGCAATCGCCGATGTCTGACATTCACGCGAAGACGATCGCAGCTGTGTGGCGCATCGAGTCTCCGAGGATTCTCGGCCGGCTCGTGCGCCTCCTGCGGGACATCGACACGGCCGAGGACGTCGCTCAGGAAGCGCTGGTCGCGGCCTTCGAGACCTGGCCGAAGTCCGGCGTCCCGGAGAATCCGGGAGCCTGGTTGATGACCGCGGCGAAGAACCGCGCCCGCGATCAGCTTCGGCGCGTCACTATGATGGCCTCGAAAGCAGAGGCTATTGCGCGCGAGACCGCGGGCGAGGCCTCCTACGAAATCGAGGACCTCGCCGACCCAAGCACGGCAAGTGACGACGTTCTTCGACTGATGCTCGTCGCTTGCCATCCGGTGCTGTCTCGTGAATCTAGGGTCGCACTGACGCTGCGGCTGGTTGGCGGCCTCGCGACCGCAGAGATTGCGCGCGCGTTCCTGCAGCCGGAACCCACCGTGGCGCAGCGTATCGTGCGCGCGAAACATACGATTTCCGAGGCTCGCGTTCCGTTCGAAGTGCCGACCGGCGCAGATCTCACCTCACGCGTCGCTTCTGTGATCGAAGTCTTGTATCTGGTGTTCAACGAAGGATACGCAGCCACCAGCGGCGAGGAATGGACACGCGCATCACTTTGCGAAGAGGCCATGCGTCTTGGACGCGTCCTGTGCGCGTTGGTCCCGAAGGATCCCGAGACGCACGCAGTCGTCGCGTTGATGGAAATCCAAGCGTCGAGACTTGGAGCACGTGTCGGCCCGAGCGGCGAACCCCTGACGCTCCTCGATCAGAATCGCGGGCGTTGGGACTACATGCTCATCGCGCGAGGTCTTGGGGCGCTCGATCGCGCAGACGCACTCTGCGCAGAACATCGGACATCACGCGGCGTCTACGCACTTCAAGCCGCAATAGCTGCATGCCACGCACGCGCGCGCAGTGCGAACGAAACCGATTGGGGGAAAATGGTCGCGCTGTACGATGCCCTGGTCGAGGCTACACACTCTCCGGTCGTCGAGCTCAATCGCGCCGTCGCTGTATCCATGGAATCGGGTCCCGGCGCTGCCCTCGAGCTTGTCGATGAGCTCGCGGGCGAACCCGTCCTCAAGAACTACCATCACGTGTCGAGCGTGCGCGGTGATCTACTGTTCAAGCTCGGTCGCCTCGCAGAAGCAAAACGCGAGTTCGAACGTGCGGCGTCCCTCACGGAGAACGCGCGAGAACGCGATCTCCTGCTTTCACGCGCGGCGCGTTGCGCAGATCGATGGTCGAGCAGCTAGAGCGGCGCGGCTTAGATTGCCTGCGCAAACGTATCGCACTGACGGAAGTCGCCAGACTCAAGCCCGACTTTGAGCCATCGCGAGCGCTGCTCCGAAGTTCCGTGGGTGAAGCGTTCCGGACGCACGCGACCGGTCGCTTCCCGCTGAAGCTTGTCGTCACCGATGGAGGC
>CAZWQH010000043.1:0-18112 GCA_964635815.1 uncultured Sandaracinaceae bacterium | reverse complement strand
CGATCTCGAGCACAGCCGGTAGTAGATCCATGGAGAACGCTGCGGCATCGGCGGAGCCCGGGTCCAGGAGCGCGGCGATGTTGTCTGCGAGCGATGCGTCCGCGCCGTTCTCGTCCGAGGTGACTGCGAACAAGCGGCACGTCTCGACGTCCAGGAACTCGAACGCGGTGCCGACGTACGCCGAATACCTCGCCAAGTACCGCAGGAGCTCGGTGTCCGATGCGTGCCGCTCGAGAGTCGCTGGCGGGCTCGCTTGCAACGGGTGCGGAATCGTGAGCGTGGCAATCGGTTCGGGCATCGGGTTCGCGTCGGGTTCGGCGACTTGTCGGTGCTCCTCGAGCTTGGTCCAGAGCGATCCCACCAGGGCTGCCAGAACGTGCTCCTGAAGCGAGAGTGCGACGATGCTCTTGGTTGTGGGGCTGCTGCCCACCGCCGCAAGCGTGGTGGCCCACGCGGTAGTTTGAGCACGATGCTCCGTGGCCATCGCTGAATGGGTCTGCGCGGTCGGTGAAATTCCTAGGCGCAACCGCTCCATTGGGTGCGACAGCAGGGAAGTTACGTCGCGAACCGCCCAAAACGGAATCCGGACGCCCATTCGACAGACGCGGCTGTACACGCGCGCAGCATTGGCGAGGTCGCGGGCTTCGCGCTCCGAATCCGGAAGCGTCACGCACGAGAACATCGCGAGCGCGGCAAGCTCGTCTTGGTCGCCACGTTGGTAGAAGCGTCCTGTCGCCAAGACGGGAACTATAGTCAAAACGTCCTACGATCCGCTATGGTCCCGTCCCTTGGAGGCCATGTGAACGTAATCAACTCCCGTGTTTGGTCGTCTCTCTCGGTTGTGCTCGCACTCGTATCTGCGCAGGCGTGTGGCGGACGCACCGTCGTCGTGAGCGATCCGGGCGCAAACACGGGTAACGCGACGGTGGTCGATCCCAACAACGGAACCGTGACTGGACAGCCCACACCAATCTCAGGCACGCCTTCATCGGGCGGCACAGGTCTGACGATCAATTCCACTACCGCGAACTTCGGAGTCCATGCGTTGGCTGCTGGTTTCGCCAACGACCCCTACGCGGTTCGTGTGCGATCGGGCGGCTCGATTCAAGCGGCGAGCACTCAGGCGGGCGCCGCGTGCACGGGCTTTGTCACCTCGACCCCAGACCTCGTTTTGAATTTCACTGGCACCTCTCAGATGCTGCGATTCTTCGTTCGAAACACGGACGGCGACACGACGTTGATCATCAACGACGGGGCTGGCCGTTGGCACTGCAACGACGACTTCGCAGCGCACGACCCGCAAGTTGACATCCAGAATGCGCCCGCAGGCCACTACGACATCTGGGTAGGAAGCTACCGACAAGGCGAGCAATCCAACGGCGAGCTCGTGATCACCGAGCGCGCGAATCTATCCCTCGGCGTTGCTCCGGGTGGTCAGACCGGCCAGCCAACTGCCATCGGTCAGCCGACCCCCACTGGCCAGCCCACAGTGGCACCGACCGGCGCCGGTGCGCTCCAGTTGAACTCGACGACCCCGAACTTCGGATCCGCGAACCTCACTGCAGGCTTCGCGGCCGATCCTCACCAAGTAACCGTCGCCTCGGGTGGCTCTATCAACGCGGCCACGACGCAGGCGGGAAGCGCTTGTTCGGGCTTCGTCAGCGCACGGCCAGACTTTGTCCTCAACTGGACCGGTCAATCGAGTCAGCTCCGCTTCTTCGTTCGCGCTCAGGGCGACACCACCCTCGTGATCAATGACGGCGCTGGTCGTTGGCACTGCAACGACGATTTCGCCGGTAACAACCCGCTCGTCGACATCGCCAACGCACCCGCCGGTCACTATGACATCTGGGTCGGCAGCTACCGCTCCGGTGAAACCATTCGTGGAACGCTCTTTGTTACCGAGCGTCCCAACCTCACGCCGTAACTGAGAGTTGCGTGTGGCGCGAGCTTTGGCGGAAGGCCGGCTCGCGCCGCTTTCATTTAAGCGGTCCTAGAATCGGAACTGGGTCTCGACGCGAAGCTCGATCTCCTCGGTCGGATCCGTCGGACGATCTAGGTTCCGCGCGATCTTCGTGTAGCGAGCGACACCGCTCAGAAGAAGCACGTTCCGGTACAGGTACCAGTGAACGGCGCCGCGCACCTGCCACTGATCGAGTGCCTGGCGGTAGTCCTCGGAGAACGCTGGCCTTCGGTCGTAGTCGGAAGTGATCAGGTGCGAGAAATCCGCGGCGATCAGAATGTGACGCGGCCAGACCAAGAACGCAGCCTGCGCGATCAGACCGTTCTGCCAAGAACCGAATGCAAACTCTCGCTTGCTGTAGTTCTCCACGTTCAGCAGAAAGCGATTCCACCGGAACGCGAAGAAGAGGTTGGTACCCAGGAACTGTTCCGCCGGCCGCTGATCGCCGCGAACACCAATCAAGATTGCGCACGTAAGCGGCGCGGGGACGTAGAGAAACGGATTGTCCAAGCGATCGTACGTGCCGGCGAGGTTGATCTGGATCTGACCGCCTCCCGCAAACGAGAAGTTCCGATCCTCGACGCGGAAGAATCGCCCGCCGACGTTGCCTGTGAAGTTTCCTGAGCCTGCCGCCGCGAACAAACGATACTGCAGGGTGTTCTCGTCGGTGATGGGACCGCGCAATTCGAGGGCGGCGCCGTTGTCTTGCTCGAACGGGTTGATCGCAAAGAAAGGCGCGTCCAGGAGTAGCTGACGTGCAGCCGAAACGATGCGAATGGGAGACAGGTTTCCCGATCCAGAGTTGATCGAGAGAAAATGCCCTTTCCCAAGGTGAATGCTGAACGCGATGAACTGAAGTCGCGGCTGTCGCTCTGCCTGCATCTGAACGATGAAGAAGCTGTTCTGAATGAACGGGATCGGGCCGAGAAGTCGAAGCTGCACGCGCGTGATGCGAGCGTCGAACTGCCAGCCATCATCGCCCGGAAAGCGCGCAATCCGATCTGTGTGCTCTGCTGTGAAGCCTGCGCCGACAACCACGCCGACTCGAAAACCCGGTTGGACCTGGCAGATCGTGACCTGAGGATCGAAGCGGCATCCGTAGTCTTCGCAGTCCGTGCGTCCGTCGCTGTCGTTGTCGACGCCGTCGCCGCAACGCTCGTCGGTCCGTTCACCGTCTTGATCGCTTCCGAGTCCGATCAGCTCCTCGACGGTCATTCCTTCGCGGAGCTCCGGGAGATTGAGCTCGGGTGTCAGCGTGTTCGAGGTCGGCTGGCGCGCATCCGTAGGCGTGGATCGCTGATTCCAAGAACCCCGGCATCGTGGGATGTCGTCGCGGTTGCAGTCGTCATCGTCGCAATCGACGGCTTCGTCACCATCGTTATCGATCCAGTCGCTGCAGGCCGCAGCATTGCTCTCCGGAGCTCCACCCGATGCGCAGTGCGCGTTGTGAATGCAATCCGCATCGGCGCAGTCGTCCATGGTGTCGCCGTCGTCGTCGCGACGGTTGTCACAGATCTCGGCAGGCGCTTGAATGCTCGCGGGCGGCATCGCCACTGGCTCTTGCGAGGGCGGAACCTCTATCTCGTTTGCCGGAACGTCGGTCTGCGGCGGAACGGGCCCTGCCTGCTGCGCGTGAACACCGCTCGCAAAACACACCATCGAAACCAGCGTTACTGCGCTACGAAACAAATTCGTCATTGCATTCCTCTGAGCATCCGTTGCAGATCAGTTCGTACACGCACGAGGGACTTCCATGCCGCACCTTGGGTCTGCGTTCATCGGGTTCCACGCACAGTCCCAGTCCGTGCAGTCGCTGAACCCATCGCTGTCGTTGTCGATACCGTCCGTGCATCGCGCCGTGGCTTCAGCGCCGCTGGCGGCGGCGCTCTCGAAGCACGCCTGCGCCACGGTTACGTCAGTGGCCTTCGAGCAGGAGAAGTCCGCGCAATCCGCGAAGCCGTTCCCGTCGTCGTCTTTCCCGTTGCGGCACTTCTCCGCCGTGTTCTCTGCAAACATCGCGCAGTAGGCAATCGCCTCTGGCGTGGCGCCATTCGTCTCGCGTGTGCAGGAGAAGTCCGCGCAGTCGCTGAAACCATTCCCGTCGTTGTCGACGCCGTCCTTGCACTTCGCTTCCGTGTTCTCCGCGAGGCTCGCGCAATGCGCAACCGCTTCGGGTGTGGCTCCGCGGGTTGCTTGAGTGCACGAGAAATCCGAGCAATCGATGAAACCGTTTCGGTCGTTGTCGACGTTGTCGCGGCACTTGTCCAACGTCGTCTCCGTGTCCATCGGTAGTGCCAGGCAGTACGCGATGGCTTCTGGGCTCGCGCCATTTGCGACGCGTGTGCACGAGAAGTCACGACAGTCGATGAAACGGTTTCCGTCGTTGTCCACGCCGTCCATGCATCGAGCCAGCGTGGTTTCTGGGCCCATGAACCCGCACGAAGGCTCGCTGACAGCACAGTCGCTATCGGCGCAGTCGACCTTCGTATCGTTGTCGTTGTCCGCGCCGTCCGTGCACTTCTGCTCTAGTGTGCAGACCGTGACGAATCGTCCGCTCGAGCAGCCGCGATCCACGCAGTCCGCGAATCCATTGCCGTCGTTGTCGATTCCGTCCGAGCACGTCGCGTCCGTGAACTCGAGGCTGCAGCACGTCTCGGGAATGTTCTGGCACGTGCGCTCGCCGCAATCGAAACGGCCGTTCGTGTCGTTGTCGACATCGTCCGTGCACAGTCCGAAGTTGTTCTCGATCTCGACCCGCGACAGGTCCAGAAATCTTTGTCCGCACACCGACGCCTGAGTGAGGCAGTCAGGATCTGCACAGTCCACCAGACCGTCACGGTCGTTGTCGCGTTCGTCGGTGCACGACAAGTCGTCGGTCTCGTAGCCAGCTACGGGGCGAATCGGTTGTCGCCAACACGAAGACCCTAGAACCATCGATGCGAGCGCCGCGACGAAGAACTCAGATCGGCGCTTCATGGATGCTCCAGACAAATCGCGCGCCGCCCGCGCGAGTTGGTGAACCGGCGGTTCATGTCGACATGCTTCATGCATGACGCGCGAACCGTTTCGGTCGGCGTGAATCCGCCAGCCGTTTTCATTGCGCCGAGCACGCTGCGCAAGGCGACGCGATCTTCGCCGGGCACCCAGCTTGGGAACTCGTCGGTTCGCGCGAATCGCGATACGAGGTTCTGCTGATGCAGCATGCTCAGATCCGCAACCAACGGGCGCGTCGTCGGATTCGACTGCAACGCGGCCACGCCGGCGTCGAGCTTCTCCGCATCGATGTGAATCTCGTCGAAACACACGGGCTGACACTCGGTGTACCGAACGTTGTGGCTGACGAACTCCGTGTGCGCGTCGATCGTGGAAATCAGACGGTTCGAAGGTCCACGCGTGTCTTCGCCGGTCTGCTCGGATGCCGAGTGGGTGGACGTAACGATCCACTGAGGGATTCCCTTCAACCACATGCCGCGACGGGCCGCCTGCGCGGCTCGCTGGACGCGCAAATACTCAGGTTTGCCCGGCGTGTCGTCGTTCGAGTAAGCGTGCGCGAGTCCTTTGCCGAGCGCGTCGACGATCAGGTCCGGGCACTCGAGGAGAAGCCGTCCGTACACGTCGCGCTGACCGCGATTCGAGGTGCAGTGCCAGGTGCCCGCCGCGCGTGCATTGATTGCCGCGCGTTTTGCGATGACATACAGCTCGAAAGGATCCCACGTGCCCCATTGGTGCACGGGTCCGTAACTTTCCAGTGTGTTGAAGTTCGAGAGTCGCGCGCTGTTGTTCGCGAGGTCGCCATCTTGGATGCGAAACGTGTCGCCATCGTTGAAGACCACGGGGTAGGTCGCGCCGTCGATGTAGACGCGCGTGCGCGCATATCCAAGCGCAGCGGTCGGCAAAAACAGCGCGAGCAGGCAGGTGAGGATTGCGACGCGCATAGCTGCCGGGGGGCGCGATTGCCTACCCGTGATCGCGAGAGAGTCAACCCTCGCGGCGTGCGCGAGGTGCAACTTCGCGCGATCGCCTTTCGTCACGCGTTCGTTGCTGCGCCTTTGTGCCGCGGCCGGTGCGCTGGGCGTGTGCGATCACTCTGCGAGCAAGCGGTTGAGGCGCCACTCGAGCTCGGGCCACGCACGTGGACCTAGCGAATTGGTTTCCTCGTAGTGCCCGCGCGCGCGCTCGAAGTAAGGGACCGTGTCGTGAAGCTTGTAGTCGAACGCTGGGATCAGATAGCCCGCAAAGTCGTTCGTGAGGCCGAGCACCCATCGATAGTCTGCGTTGCTGCGCATGCGATCACGAAGATACGGCGTCATGGGCGCCCGCTGGAGGTCCGGCTTGGTCTCGCGCATAGGATCGACGAGAAGTCCGGGGGTGCCATCGGCGCGCACTGGCGTAAACGATCCGTCGTACCCACCCACGAACGCTGCGGGATCGAGCTCGCCCGGAACAGTGATCAGTTGTGCGCGCCCAATGTCGATAACCGCAATCTCCGTTTTGACCTGTGGTTCGTTGACGCCCGGAAACGTTTGCTCGGACGGAGTCCAATTGTGGAGGCCGCGGGTAAACACCTGCACGGCAAGTGCGCCTTGAAACGCAGTGTTCTCGATCGTGAGAAACAGCTCGTGGGTGCGGAAGGAAATCGCCGCTGATGTCTCGGTCACGCCGCCCCCGCTCGGACCGAGGGCGTCCAGCACGAAGTACCCAAGTTGGTTGCCCACGACTTCCGCGGTCTCCAGCGATCGGCTTGGAAGGTCACGTGCGGCCTCTGCATCTCTGGGCCATGTCCTTGGCGCCGCAGCACCCGGGCCGATCTGCGATCCGATCGCTCCTTGGAAAAACACCGTGATGCCGCCAACACCTGCGCGCTGTTGTCCGTCGGGGCCGTGGGTCCCTGACTCGATCGCTGCGCGCATGTGGTGCGCGTAGTCACTTGAGAGCTCCGGATTGGCCGAGCCTTCGTACTCTGCGTGACTGCTCGCATTCACGAACGTGGCAATCGTCTCGGTTTGGGCGTCCCGCGCGAGGAATCTCATCACACGAATCTCGTCGTCGATGACGTTCATGTCCCGGACGTCGGAGACGTACCGATTCACCCCGCCGGGTTTGTCGCGAAGCTTTGCTGTCGCGTACTGGATGACGGCGTCGCGGCGATTCTCCGCGGCGCGCCGGACGGCATCTGCGGCGCGTGCGACGACGAGCTCGTTGTACTCGGCATTCCGCCCGGTCTCGAGCTCGGTCTGTCCCCAAATCCCGACGGTATCGCGGCCTTGGTGGTTGTGTGTGGAGCCGACGACCACATAGTCGATGTCGGGGTTCGTGCCGCGGACGCGTTCGCGTATCGTGAGGATCTCGTCGTAGAAGAATCCGACGAGATCAAGCGAGACGAAAGCCACCGACGTGTCGCCACTCGTGATGACGAACGCAGATGCCCACTGCGCGTTGCGTACACTGCGAGCCGCTCGGCCGGTTTGGTTGCCACCAATCCAGACCCCTTCGAATCGCCCATTGCGATTGGTATCGCGAAACGTGTCGCCGTCCGACGGATCATACGTGGCGTTTCCGTTGCGATCGACGAGGGGGACTTCGGTGCTGTCGTCGATGGTCGGGGAAATGTCGACGCGGGCTGCGCCTGCGCGCAGAGGCCCTTCGTTCGTCGCGCATCCTGGAGTGCTCGGGCAACGCTTTGCGACAGCGAACGAAGCAACCGCGTCGACCGCAGAGTCCTTTGGACCCGCATCGGCCGGAACCGAAGCGGGCCCGCTGCATGCGACGAGGGCGAGTGCAACGAAACCGAACCCATGCGCGGAGCGCTGCGAAAGGGCGGTCACGGATTTGCGCGTGGCGAAACTCGCGGCGCAGTTGGGACCGCGGGCGGGCGCGCAAAGAAACGCTGATACGCGGCCCGCTGCGCGTCGGCTTTCGCCGCACAGAGCGTCATTTGCTCCAAAGCGGACGCAAGGTTTCGCGGTCCGCCTTCCATCGTGTTGATTCGACTCTCGAAGAAGGTGCGAACTTCACCGACGCGGTCGCGCGTGCAAAACACAGCGGCGTTCAACGGGAGCCGTCCCGCACGATCGGCGCCGACGCGATTCGCGACGCCTTCGACGTTCTGCTTGACCCACTCCCACGCGTTGTCGCGTGTACGGTCGTCAGAAAGCTGTGCCTGAATCGGCGCGAACACCTCGTTCAAGCGCACCTGGGGATCGAGGGCAAGAGCGAGCACCCGCGAAGAGAGGGCTGCGTCGCGGACGCTGACGAGCGCACCAAGAAAGCGCATCCGCATGGCCGCGTCTTCGGTGGTTCGCAGCAGCCCCTGGACGTGGTCGAAGAAGGCCACGTTCGCCTCTTGACCAGCCACTGCGAGCACGATGCCTGCGATATCGGAGGAGACAGCGTCTTCGTGGACCTGACCGTCTCCGCCAAATCCGACGTAAAGGTGTGCACGACGCACAGCTTCGCGACGAACGGCAGGATCGAACGCGCGCAGCGCGAGGAATCCAAGCACGCTAGAGCGGATGAGCGTCGTGTTTCCGTCCTCGCCTGGGCGAGCGTCCCAACCAAGGGCTCGGAAGCGAGGGCCGTACAAACGCTGCCCGAACTGGTCGACTTTCCGCTGATCAGCCGCCGAGGAGAACACGTTCTCACGAGCGAACTGCAGCAGTCCCATGGGAGCGGTGGCCACATGACGACTCGAATCCCAGACGAGCGGGACGAGTGCTCGCAGGACTTCATCCGCAGGCATCGAGTTCGAGGCGAACGCAGCGGTCAGAGCGCGCGCAAAAGCGACACGCTCTCCCGGCGTGAGCTCCGCAACGGGGATTCTGCGCAGGTCTTCGGCGGGAATCGAAAAGCGGTAGTAGCCGAGCCCGTTGGCGTTGGGCATCCACCACGTCGGACACGGCATCCGTCCAAGGTCGATCTCGCTTCGCGCGCCGACTGCGACGTGACAGGAGGTCTCTAGTCCGCGAGCCGTCTTCATGCGCACACAGATGGGAAGCTCCCACGTACGATTCGAGTCGCCTTCGGATCCGACTGGCAGGTAGCGGCTTTGTTCTACGGTCAGCTTCGCGGAGCCTGCGTCGCACGCGAGCGATACACTCGCGATGGGCACACCGGACTGGTCAAGGAACGTGCGAAACGATGTTCCGACCGGTCGCGGAGCGTGCTGATCGAGCACTTCGAGAAAATCCGTGTACGTCCCGGTTCGGAATCTATGCCGTTCGAGATACGCGTGAATCGCCTCACGGAACTTGTCCGCGCCAACGAAGTGTTCGTACATGCCGAGGTCCGCGCCGCCCTTGTCGTACGTGATGTCATCGAACGCGTTCTCGATGTCGTCATTGGATTCGATTGGTTGACGAATCTGGCGAGCCGTGATGAGTGAGTCGGAGCTCATTGCACTGTGTCCATCGACGATGAACTCGATGTCTCGCTCGTAGTTGGGGTAGAGCTCGTGAACGATTTTGGCTTCAGCCCAAGACGCGAAGGCTTCGTTGAGCCAAATGTCGTCCCACCACGGCATCGTGACGAGATTGCCGAACCATTGATGAGCGAGCTCGTGTGCCATCACGCTCGCAAAGGCGCGTCGTTGATTCTCAGGGGCATTGTCTGCAAGCAGGAGCAGCCATTCGCGGAACGTGATCGCTCCCGCGTTCTCCATCGCGCCAGCACCAAAATCTGGCACCGCGATGATGTCGAGCTTGTCGTACGGATACGCCACGCCAGTGTAACGCTCGAGGGCCGCCACGATTGCGGGTGTCTGCTGGATTGCGTACGCGAGCTGTCCGCCTTTTCCTTTCGCGGAGACGGCGCGGAACGGCAGGGCGGCCGGGCGCACATCGTTTGCGGGAATCGGCGCGGCCTCGATCACATCCAGCGGACCAACCGCAAACGCGATCAGGTACGTTGGCAGGGGCTGCGTCGTGCTGAAGCGAATCTGTTTGAGTGGAGTCGTGTCGCAGGGTGCCTCCGTGCAGGCATCGGCGTGAGGCATGTCCGTAGATTCGACCTGCGCGCCGTTGGTAATCGCAACGTCCGTGCGTCGAACTACCAGGGTCGTGTCGAACGGCGTCTTGAAGACGGGCTCGTCGAAGCACGGGAACGCGCGACGTGCATCGGTCGCTTCGAACTGACTGAACGCATAGGACTCGCCGGCGTGATCCACTCGATACAGACCGCGTAGCTGCCGGCCAAAAGCCGCGTCGTAGTTGATCTTGAGCGAGTACGTGCCGGGCATCAGCGGACGCTCCGGGTGAAGTCCAACGACACCAGGTACGCCTTGCGCTGCTTCTGCTCGAGCGGTCGTCTCGGTCTCGCCCTGCACAAAGCGCACGTTCGAGAAGTTGATTCCCTCGGCGTGAAGCCAAACGACCGCGCGCGGAGCCTGCAGCGCCAAATCGATCGTCACGCTGCCCTGAAAACGGTCCTGCGTCGGCACGAGCTGCATCCACAGCGTGTACTTCGTGGGCACCACGTCTTGCGGCAGGCGCCCGGTCGGGGCGGCGTCGGCGATGGGCCGAATGTTTCCTGGCGACGTGGCGTTGTCGCGCGTGTTGGTCGCTCCAGTGCTCGGCGTGCTTCCGCCGCAACCCAGGACGATCAAGGCGGCAAAGAGCGACGCGAATGGTAGACGAGCTCCCGATGCTGAGAAAATCATCGAGCGAACATAGTGCGAGCCCGCGACCGCGCAACGCGCGCGAGGTGTGCGTATCGCGTGGTACTGTCCTCCCGTGATCTACCTTGAAGACCTCGCGGTTGGGCGGGTGTTCCTCACGGACTCGTTCGAGATTTCACGGGACGAGATCGTCCGTTTTGCCACGCAGTTCGACCCGCACCCATTTCATCTCGAAGGTGCGCCGTTAGAACCGTTCGGTGGATTGGTGGCGAGCGGTTGGCACACGGCCGCGCGAGTACATCGCGCGGTGCTCGATCACTTTTCCGGGGAGCTCGCGAGCGGTGGGTCGGATGGTGTCGACGAGTTGCGTTGGCGTGCGCCTGTACGACCAGGCGATGTCTTGATCGCGCGCGTCGAAGTGGTGCGGACCGAGCCGAGCTCGCGCGCAGACCGCGGGCGGGTAGTTTTTGCCTACGATGTGCGATGTGAATCTAGAACGGTTATGACCGCTCTTGCTCGCGCATTCATTTTGAGAAGGCCTGAACTGGTGCCCGCAGCGCCCAAGACGTAAGCTTACGCCCGTGGTTTCGAGCGACGGCAGCGAGCCTTCGTCTGTCAGCACGCCGGACGACGAAGGAAGTGAACATAGCGCCGCTGCGAGCGCGACTGCGACGCCGTCTTCGAAAAAGGCGACAAAACCTCGCAAGCGCCGCGGCCGGTGGTTTCGCAACCTCGTTCGACTGGCGTTTGTCCTCCCTTTCGCCGTCGTTGCACTCGCCCAGACCGAGTACGCGCGTTCGAAAGCGTCCGCGGCAGCTGTGCGCGCGATTCACGACGAGCTCAAGCTCAACGCGACGATCGACGACGTGCGCATCGGGCTTCTTCCGCCTGCGATTCTGATCGGTCGCACGACACTCACTCATCCCACGGGCGGAAGATTGCTGACGGCCGAGCACGCGATCATCCGACCATCCATTTGGGCAGCGCTACGGGGCAAGCTGGATATCTCCGGAATCACCGTCCAACACGCCGACGCCCGAATCGCGATCGCGAACGGAGTGATTCTCAACTTCCCAGAAGTGCGAACTACAGAAGGAGGGAAGACCGAGATCCCCTTCCGACGTTTGTTGATCGAGGACTCTCGGGTCCGCGTGGAGATGCGCAACGGGGAGGTGAGCTCGCGAGCCGAGATTGCGGACGTGAACGTAGAAGTCGCGGTATCGCGAAGTCTCGTAGTCGATGTCGAGGCGAGAATGGCGCGTGGCACCTTTGCGCACGCGCGGGGAAGCGAGACACTCGAATCGCTCGAAGTCGAAGGGCGACTCGATGCCAAGATGCTTTCGATCAAGCGGCTCGCGCTTCGGTCCTCATTGGGTAGCGTGCACGTGCAGCGAGCCACGATCCCGATGCCGTTTGCTCAACGCGGTGAAGGCGCGCTCACTGTCGATATCGATGCGGGTCACGTACGAGCTCTGGCCACCAATCTCGGCTTCACCGATGTCGTGCTTCCGCCGATGTCCGGGCGCCTTGGTGCAACATGGACAGGAAAGTACGACCCCAGCGCGGGCCCCACGGGAGCAGCGACGATCGCGGTCCGCGGGCTTACCGTCGAACAGTTTTCGTTGAACGAGATCGACGTGCGAGGAAGCGTCGCGGATCACGTCGTAACGGTCGATCGCGGCGACATTCGGATCATCGACGGCGGCGGGACGGCAAGTTTTCACGGCAACGTGAAGCTCGAGCCCACGTTTCCGATGACGCTGCGGATCGACGTGCAAGACGTCATGTTCACGCGTCTCATTCAGCAGCTCGGCGTCAATCCGCATCCTAGCGTCGAGTGGATTTTCGAACGCTCCGAGATAAGCCTCGTAGGCACCCTGGATCCACCAAATCTAGAGGGGCCAATTCGCGCTGAAACGCGAGGATTCCTTGTGACGAAGGACGGATTCCGCGTGACACCCGCCCGGCGCATCGTTGGGGTACCGCGCGCCAAGATTCGAGCGACGGTGAGCGTTCGCGAAGATGGACTGCGATTTGAGCGCATCGTTGGCGAGCTTCCGAACACGCGTGTCACAGGCGATCTGTTGCTCGGGTTCAAAGGGCAGCTGCACACATCGGTTCGGTCAGAGCATGTCGACATTCGCGACGCCTCACCGCTGCTCAACTTTCCGATCAGTGGTGTCGGCACGACGACCGTCGAGGTTCACGGCACGTATCACGAGCAAGAGGTGCGCGGACATACCTCAATCGCGGACTTCACGTTCGACGGGAAGAGAGTCGGTGCGATCGAGACCGACTGGCATCTGGAGGAAGACAACCTCGTGATGCGAGCTCCGATGGTTCACGCGAATCGCGGAGACTCACGATTCGACATCCGCGATCTCACGCTCGACTTCCGCGACTCGGCTTTCGCAATGACGGGCAATCTCGAAACGGACGCGTTCCATCTGCGCGATTTCTACTACGCGCTTGGCTACGAAACTGACGAACGATTCACCTCCTATCAGGCAACTGTAGGAGGGGCGGCCGAGATTCAATACACGCTCGGTCGACGTGGAGACGGACCCGACGGCACATTGCTCGTGAACGCAGCAACCAGCATCCGCACGGCGAATTTGGATGGCTATGAGTTCGACGGTGGACGATTGTCGGGACGTTGGAAGTGGCTCCGCTGGCCGGACGGTTATCGAGGCGGCGAGCTGACGATCACGGAAGCCACTCTTACGAAAGCGGGTGCAACTCTTTCGCTTGATGGCGCGATGCACCTGGGCGGCAAGCTCGACATGACGGCTGTGATCGAAGGGCTCCCGCTCGAAGCTACGGAGGGTATTCGCGAACGCCTGCCGACGCTGCGCGGAACCAGTCAGTTCTCAGCGAGAATCGAAGGCTCGCTGGCGGTTCCTCGTGTGCGCGGTGAGCTGCAGCTCAACGCGGTGAGGCTCGGCACTTTGCCGATCGGAGACGCACGGTTCGTCGTCAACCTTCTCGAGCGCAACGACCCGTGGATTCTCGCTTCGACCGAACCCGCGAGTGGTTCGCCGCCTCTGGCGGCTGGAGTGAATCAGCGTCCAAGGACGAGCGCTCGCGCGGATCGTTCTGCAGGTTGCTTTCAGGCACGTCGCGCAATAGCGACGACTCCATGGGATGCAGATCCTCCTCTTCACACTCGCGAGGGTCTCCTTCCTGCGCTCGATCGTCCGATGGCGTACGTCGTTTGCGGCAGCGCGCTAAATGGTCGCTTCCGCGTCGACCTCGGGATCGGGCGGACCTCGAAGAAACCTCTTCGCGGGCGCGTTCAGTTCGGCGGTGTCTTGCTCCACGAGTTCTTTCCGCGATTCGCTATGGCGTACGTCCGCGGTCTCGAAGCACGTGCCAGCGGATCGCTGGACTTCCTGAATGGCAACGCATTCGAACCTGAAACACTGGACATCGATGCGCGTCTCTCGGAGCTCTCGCTCGAGACGGGTGAAGCCCGCATCGCCAACGATGGTGAAACCATTCTTTCGCTCCGGCGTGGTCAGCTCATGTTCGAGCGCGGACGCTTCGTGGCGCCTGGGTCGTTCATCGAGCTCAGCGGAACGGCGCGGGTTGCAAATCTCGACGTGGGCATGCGCGGCGAACTCAGCTTGGGCATTGCGCCCCGCTTCCTGTCTTCCATTGAACGGTCGCCGGGGCGCGCCGAGTTCGACGTTCGCATCGGCGGCACGCTGCTCTCTCCGCAGATCACGGGAGCGTTCCACGCCGGAATCACGGAGCTCGCACTCGTCGGCAGCACCGTGTCGATTCGTGACGTTGCGCTCCGGGCACGATTCGAAGGGGAGCGAGTATTCGTGACCGAGGCCTCTGCGCATCTCGGAAGCGGCACGATCGCGGCAGATGGGGAGCTAGTTCTGGATTCTCTCTCTCCGCACTCGGCCACGCTCCGGATCCGTGCACAGGACATCACTCCTCCTACGCCTGTCGGGCTCGATGTCCTTCTGGATGCGGACACCGTGCTGAGTTGGCAGCGCGGACCTGGGCTCCCAAGGTTGACCGGAGACATCGAGGTTCAGCGATTTACGTACTCGCGCCCCCTTCATCTCGGCCAGAACTTCACGCTCGGCCGATTGACACGGAGCCAACTCACAGAAGTGGAGAGCTACGACCCTCGCGCGGATCGCATCGCATTCGATCTTCGGGTTCGCAGTCGTACGCCGTTTCGCGTGCAGAACAATTTGATCGATGGCGAGATTCGGATCGAAGACAGCGAGCGAGCATTCAGGATCGTTGGAACCGATCAGCGGTACGGCGCAGTAGGGACACTCGTTGTCCCCCGCGGTGTTCTTCGATTCCGCACCACCGATTTCGACGTGACTCGCGGAACGCTCGAGTTCGACGATCCCACACGTTTCAATCCGCGTTTCGAGCTGCGCGCTACTACTCAGTTCCGGCGCGGAGCAGACATCTCGCTTCCCTCGTGGCGGTTCGGTCTTTACGCACGCGGCTCACGTGACGAGTTCCGACTCGACATGACGAGCGAGCCCGACCTCAGCCAAGAGGACATCTTGCTTCTCCTGACCATCGGGCTTACTCGCGCTGAAGCCGAGCAACTCAGCGCGGATGCAGCCGCGCAAACGGCAGCGATCGAAGCCCTCTCGACGCTGACCGGTGCAGACCGAGAGCTCCGACGCCTGCTACCCATGTTCGACGATGCCCGTGTGACGAGCGGATACTCCGTTCGTACGGCTCGAATGGAGCCGAGACTCACGGTAGGAAAGCGTCTCGCGGATCGCGTTTGGCTCTCTGCAACCTCGAATATCGGTGAATCCCGTGAGTTCCGAAGCAATCTCGAATGGCGTTTGAATGACCAGGTCAGCGTTCAAACGGGCTACGACAATCTCAACACCACGACGTCCTCGGGCGTAGGTAACCTCGGCGCTGATCTACGTTGGCACCTCGACTTCGAATAGCGTTACTCGCGCATGGCCTCGCGGTCTTCTCGATTCCTGTGCCCGCACAAATTGTGAGCGCGCAGACGGCCGACGACTCGCCGGTGGCCGAGCGATTCGTGCTCTGGCGAGTCGAGGTTCTCGGGTCGCAAGGCGTGTCGAGCGCGGAAGTTCTTCACGCGTTCGGTTTCGCGAACAACTCGACTGTGACGCTCGCCGAGGCCGAGGAGGCTCGTCTAGCCGTCGAGCGGCTTCTTCGAGCGCGCGGCTATGAACGTGCGCAGGTTCGTCTCGAGTTGCGTGCCGCAATCGACCCCGGGCGACGCGTCGCGTACGTGCACATCATCGAGGGCACTCCGACAAGAATCGCGAGTGTAGAACTCGAGGGTGACGCGCTCCCGTCCGAGCACGCCGCGCGCGTGCAGTCACTCGTGGGCGCACGGGTCGACGAGGAGGCGATCGAGATCGCGGTCCGGGAGACTGTCCGCGACCTTCGAGAAGGCGGATACTACGAAGCCACGCTTTCGGCTCGCGTCCGTGAAACCGACGAAACCCCGGTCCGCCTCCGGCTCGTCAGCCACATGGGGCCGAGGTACGAGCTCGTTCTTCGCGGAACCACCCCTCTCACGGATGAATCTATCCGCGAGTCTCTCCCGTTTCGCGAAGAGGCACTTGTTCCTCGCGTGCTGCGCCCGGTCGCGCTTCGCGTCGAGGACCTCTTCCATCGCCTGGGGCATCTCGACGCGAGAGTGAACGTGCGGGCCATCGGCGGCGAGCGCGCGGCCGTCCTTCATATCGACGCGAACGCAGGGCCTCTGGTTCGGATCGCGGACGTAGTGTTTCCCGGCGCGGTCGCGCTCGATGAGTCCTTTCTCCGCGATCAAGTCTTCGGTTCACTCGACGAAGCTCTCGTTCAGGGCATGAGCGTCGCGCATGTCGATTCGTACTCGTTCGACGTCGCCGGCAGATCTCAAGACAGCAACGCTTCGTCGGCATCCGTCATCCCTCGCGGTCGGGTACGCGAGGCGCCAGACCCGCACACGGTGTTTTACCCACCGGCCTACGCGGAGGCTCAGACGCACATTCGGGACCTCTTCCAGGCGCGCGGATACACGCGTGTTCGCGTGGGCGACCCCGAGCTTCGACGGGTGCAAGCACGAGACGGACGCTTCGAGGCAACCGTCGTCATCCCGATCGAGCAGGGTGTCCTGACGCTTCTCGCGGAAGCTCGCATCCTGGGAAATCGAGCGGTAAGCGGCGCAGCTATCGCAGATGCGATGCATCTGTATCGGGATGATCCGTACGCTCATCTTTCGATCGAAGAGGCTCGCGTACGGATCGCAGATCTCTATCGGGAGCGAGGCTACTTCTTTGCGGAGGTCGAAGTGGAGAGCCGCCTCAGCGCCGATGCCTCGCGCGCGATCCTCATCTTCAGCATTCAGGAGCGTTCTCCGGTGCGCATTCGCGACATCGTGATTCGAGGCGCCGCGCGCACTAGCCCGGATCTGATCCGCGAGCGCATCACCATTCGATCTGGAGATCTCCTACGGCCCTCGCAGCTGACCGCGAGTCAGGAACGTTTGACGGAGCTCGGGATTTTCAGCAGCGTTACGTTGGCGCCCGCAGAGGCCGATGTCGCCAGCGCGCTGAAGGACGTCGTTGTCGCGGTGGTCGAGCGAACGCCGCAGTTTACCGACGGTTCCATCGGAGTGAGCACGGGGCAGGGCGCGCGCGGGAGCTTCGAGTACGGCTATCGCAATCTCTTTGGCGTGGGCGTGGGCCTCAACCTCGCGTTCCGGCTCGCATACCAGTTCTTCTCGTTCGATCCGGTCATCGAAGAGCGATATCGGCAACTCTCTCTTGCCGACCGGCTCGAGCGCACGCTCCAAGTTGGCATTGTGTTGCCACACGTGAGCTGGTTGCCTAACACGCGAGTGTCTCTCGAGCTCTCGCATATCCGGGACAACGAACGCGACTTCGGTGTTCAGAAGAACACAGCGTTGCTCGGCGTTGCGTGGCGACCGCTACCTCGTTTCACGGTGAGCCCGGCAGGGTCGATCGAGAACAACGACGTTACGATCTTCACGGGACAGGATCTTGATCGGTTCCTCTCCTCCGTCGGGGATCCACGTTTGCAACGGTTTCTCCGCGTGCCTCGTGGCGAGAGCACTCTTATGTCGTTGCGCACGACGCTGACGCTCGACCTACGCAACAACCCCTTCGTGCCCACATCCGGAACGCTAGTTTCCGCTACTGCGGAATACGCCCGCACGCTCGACAGCGAGCAGTTCATCATCAACGGGCGCTCGGATCAGTTCGTCAGCGAGTTTGTGCGAGTGTCTGCGTCGGCGAGCGTCTACGTGCCGGTCACGCGAGATGTCGTGTTCGCCGCTCAGTTTCGTTTTGGCCGCGTCATTCATCTGACGAATGCATCACGCACGTATCCGGACCGACAGTTCTTCTTGGGGGGCGTCGAGAGCATGCGCGGATTTCTTCAGGACGCGCTCATTCCGGAGGACATCTACTCATCGCTTGCAGGCACACAGATCGCCACGGGCATCTTGCGAGGCGGGGATGTCTTCGTCCTCCTTCGCGCCGAGTTGCGATTCC
>CAZWQH010000042.1:0-18213 GCA_964635815.1 uncultured Sandaracinaceae bacterium | reverse complement strand
AGGTGATCGGGTGGACGCAAAGCTCGCGGACTTCGGTCTTGCGGCTGATTCGTCGGACTCTTCGTTGATCACCGGCACTCCGCATTACATGGCGCCCGAGCAAACAGGGCTTGTGGACTGGCCGATCGACGCACGCTCCGACTTGTACTCGGTCGGAATATCCGCGTTCGAGCTTCTGACGAAGACGCTTCCGTTCGACTCGGACGACATCGCAGGTCTGATGAAGATGCATGTCTCCGCCACACCGCCTCGAGCATCGGATCGACGACCAGACATCCCGCCACTGCTCGACAGGATGATTCAGAAGCTGCTCGAAAAGAATCCCGCGGATCGATACCGCAGCGCCGCTGGCTTACTCCACGACCTTGAGCGTCTTGTCGAAGCAATCCGATCGGGAGATCCGAATCCAGAGTTTCCTTTGGATGCGAGTGGCGAGGCGTCGCAGCACCTTGGACAGGTATTCGTCGGACGAACGACCGAGCTCGCGATCTTGGAAGGGTCATTCAGTCGCGCGCGGCAGACCCGAACCGAGGCGATTTTCGTCGGCGGAGTGGCGGGTGTGGGAAAGAGCGCGCTTCTCCGGGAGTTCCAGAACAGGTCCATCACCACCGGGGCTCGTTTTGCGAGCGGCAAGTGCTATCCGTTCGCACGCGGACTTCCGTACTACGTTCTCTCAGAGACGCTGACCGATTTCTTGAAGCAGCTTTCGCGCGCGCCCGCGGAGGAGCGCGAAGCAACGCTGGAGCGGCTTCGTGCAGCAGCAGGCGATCTCGCTGCTGAGTTAGTCAAGATTGCACCTTCATACGCGTCGGTTTTTCCTGACGCAGGAGATCCGGTGTACCTCGGCGAGGGACGCGACCGCCTCCGCTTCCTTCAGCTTATGGGGCGTGTATTCGCCGCGTTAGCTCCGCCTTCAGCGCCGCTAGTGCTGTTCTTGGACGATCTTCAGTGGGCGGATCTCGGTACGCTGGACGTGCTCGAAAGCGCGATCGATACCGTCAAGGATTGTTCGCTTCTAATTCTCGCAACGTATCGAGCTGAAGAAGTCGGTGAAGACCACCCACTTCAGAACTTGCTCAAGCGACACGGCACGCGTCCAGGGGTCGCGAACATCGAGCTCGCGCCGTTCGATCTCTCTCAGACCACGCTACTAATTGCCGAGAGCCTGCGCCAATCGCGATCGGCCGTGCCTGCCAGCCTGGCCGAGCGTGTGCACGCGCGCACAGAAGGAAATCCGCTCTTCGTCACCGAGGTCCTGAAGGCGTTGTTGGGTTCTGGTGCGCTGCGACTTGATGTTGGCGAGCTTCGAATCGATCAAGCGCTTTTGGAATCGACGAACCTTCCGGGATCGATCATCGATTTCGTCTTGCGTCGTATCGAAGCGCTCGACGAACGAACACAGATGGTGCTCGGGTGCGCGGCGCTCTTGGGCAAAGGCTTCCGGCTCGACCTCCTCTCGGAGGCAAGTGATCTCGAGCCGGAAATTTGCTTTTCGGCGCTTCAACAAGCGCAGGAACACAATCTTCTTCAACCCCCTCGCGAAGGCGTCTACCGCTTTCATCACGACCGCGTTCGGGAAGCGTGTCTTGGAGTGTTGGACGAAGCGTCACGGCGATCGAGTCACACGAGAGTCGTCGTGTTTCTCGAGGAAACGAACGCCACGAGCGAGCGTCCGGACGCCGTTTTCGATCTCGCAGAGCACGCCTCCAACACGGGTAGCCCGGAGCTTGCCTGGCGGTACTGCGTTCGAGCAGCCGAGCTCGCTCAATCACGCTACGCCAACGATCAGGCGCTCATCTACTATCGTCGGGCGCTCGATCAGGCAGGCGAAGTCGCCTCTGTCGAGACTCGGGAGCTCAACAAGTTCCGCATGAAGCTTGCGCAGGTCTTGGATCTGCTCGGCCGCTACAAGGAGTCGTCGCTAGAGTACGAGCGCATCCTCGAGACGGATCTGAAAACCGAAGAGCGCGCAGATCTTCTTGCGCAGCTTGCCTCATCGCAAGGTCGAGCAGGGAACCCCGCAGGTGCGCTCGAGAAGCTCACCCAGGCGCTCAAGATCCTTGGCGTTCGTGTTCCCGAGGGAAGGATGGGCTCGCTGATCGCGCGCGCCCGCTACTGGTGGTCCCGACTCGGCGGGTTCAAGAAGAGCGCGAACTCGACAACGAAGCTTGCGTGCGATGTTCTTAGTCGCATCTACATTCTTCTCGTCAACAACGATGCGCGTCGCGCTCGGTACGTCGCGTACGAGATGCTGGCCCGCGCCGCCACTCTGGGTCCGTCGCGCGAGCTCTCTCTTGCGCACCGAGCACTGCTCGTCAGCCTCATTCTCGAGCCGCGGACCCCGTGGGAAACGGCGCTTGGACATGGGCGCCGCTCTGCAGAGATCGCGCGCAGTCTGGACCTGCATTTGGAAGCTGCAGTTAATGCCCAGTACACCGCCCAGATCATGGTGGTGGGAACTCGCTACCGCGAAGGTCTCGCATGGATGAAACAAACCCGAGAGCAGTTCTCTGCACTCGGAAACATGTGGGAGCTAGCGAACGTCCACATATTTTCCTGCATCGCGCATCGCGCCCTTGGTGAGGTCGATGAGGCCATAGCGCACGCGAGCGCGCTCATCACTTTGGGCGAACGAATTCAAGCGCTCGGCACGATTTCCAACGGGAACCAAAAGCTCGCGGACCTGTTGTTCCTTCGTGGCGACAACGCGAAGGCGGAGTCCCATCTCGCCCGCAGCCTTCAGATCGCCGAGGAGCGAAAGCTCAACCTCGAACGCTTTCAAGGCTACAAGATTCTGGGATCTGCGAGAACACGAGAGCACCGGTATGCGGAAGCGAGGGCTCAGTACGCGTCGGCCATCAAGGTTCTGGAGACGCCAGGGGTGTCGTTTCTGCCGGTCTACGTCTGGGACGCGTACTTTGGTCAGGCTGAAGCGATTCTGAAGGACGCGGACTATTTTGCAGCGTCTGGCGGACTTTCCGGCGAAGCAGTGATTGGCGCTGCCAGAGACATCGAGCGCGGCTTGGCCCGGGAGCGTTGGTTGCTCGGCCACCTCGCGCACGGGTATCGCGCCAAGGCACATCTCGAATGGCGCCGCGGTAGGTTCGGTCGCAGCCGGCGGCTCTTCGAGAAGTCGATGAAGCTGCTCGTCGATCAAGATCGCCCCGTCGACTTGGCGTTTACGCAACTCGATGCTGCCCGTGCCCTGCAAGGGCATTTTCCCGCGGAAGCACTCCCGTGGCTGCGGCGCGCGCGCGCGATCTTCGCGGATCGCCGGATGAAGCCCTTCGTCGATCAAGTCGACGCAGAGCTCGTCGCTCTCGGGTACGCCAACGAACCTGTTGCTCCGACTCAACAAGCATCGCGCGACGACACGGTCTTGAAAGAGCTCGTCGCAGTCGGCCTGATGCTTCGCGATTCACGTGATCCCGACTTGCTTCTCGAGCGAATCTTGGAAGCCAGCTTGAGCCTCATTGGGGCCGAGCGCGGATTCATCTTCCTGCGCGAATCAGGGGAAGATGAGCTGCAGTACCGACTCGGAAAGAGCGCCGACGGGCAGCACCTTACCGAAGCCGAAGCGCGAATCAGCAAAGGTGTTATCAAACGCGTGGACGAGACGGGCCGCGCCATAGCGGTTTCCGACATCACGCGCGACGAAGCGCTGCGCGAGCGAAAGAGCGTGACGATCAACCAGCTGCGCTCGATCGTGTGCGCGCCACTGGAGCAGGCTGGAAACCGAATCGGCGCACTTTATCTCGACACTCGAATGACTGAAGCGTCCTTCGAGAAAGACGACCTGTCGGTTCTCGAATCTTTCGCCGCGCAAGCGGCGAGCGCCCTGGCAAACGCCCTCCAGTTCAGAACGATTACGACTCTGAACGCAGAGCTCGATGCAAAGGTGCTCGACCGTACGCGGCAGCTCGAAGCGGCCAACGCGCAGCTGAAGGCCACGATCGACGAGGTTCGCAATACCACTCTCCGGCTCGCGGAAGCACGTCGAGAAGCGCTCGAGAAGGAGCTCGCGGTTGCTCGCGAGATTCAGATGTCAATCGTCCCACCACGCACTTTAGTGGCCACACAGGGCGGAAGCCTGATCGGCGTTCTCGAGCCCGCAAGCTTCTGTGGGGGTGATTTTTGGACATACGCGGATCACGGTGATCGCCTCTTCATCTTCATCGGAGACGTTACCGGTCACGGTGTCGGGGCAGCGATGATCACCACCGTGGCCAAGAGTTGCTTGGACACTATCTGGGCGCACGGGGCCGGCGTGCACAGCACTGGTCAGGTGAAGCTCAACGAGCTTATGGCGACGCTCAACGACGTGATTGCGTTGAGTGCGAGAGGACAGCTTACGATGACTGCGTTCGCGTTGGAGATCACGCGGTCGACTCGTGAGCTCGAGTACTGCGTCGCGGGCCACAATCCACCGTACCTGATTCGTGCGGAAGCACCTCACGAGCGTCCTGTCTCCCTAACCTCACGAAGCGCGCGCCTGGGAGATGGTCGCGGAAACGAGTTCGCGGTCACGAAGCGAGCGTACTCGCCAGGAGATCGGATTGTGCTGTTCACCGATGGGCTTGTGGAAGGATTGAATCCCGCCGGTGACGAGTACGGAGCGCGGCGTTTGGCGCGCCTGCTTCAACAAACCAAGGACGTTTCGATCGAGCAGCTCCTCACGACGATTGAAACCGACTCAAAGGCATTCTTTGATGGCGTTCCTCAAGAGGACGACATAGCAATCATCGTCACCGAGCTGTCGTGAGGACTACGGCGTAAACGGCGCAGACTCCGTGTGCTCAGCGAGCACGACGTCGATCAGAAACGGACCGGTCACGCTGAAAGCTTCTTTCATCGCTGCGGACATCTCCACCGCTGACCCTACCCGGCGCCCAGGAACTCCGAATCCGCGTGCCATGGCCATGTAGTCAATCTGGGGATCGTTGAAGTCGCATCCGATCCGCTCTTCGTTCATCGGTGTGCCGGTCGCGTTGCGGACGACGTCGTAGTAGACCTTGAGACAGATCCAACCGCCGTTGTTCAGTACGATAAACACAACCGGCGCCTTTTCGTGCGCTGCGCTCCACAGCGCTTGAGGGCCCATGACGAAGCAGCCATCCCCGGCGAGAAGAACTGCCTTCCCTTCCTTCATCGACATGGCGATGCCTGTTGCGGCGGCTGCGCCCCATCCCATGAAGCCCGCATTGGTGCCGATGAGATTCTCCGCTCTTGGGAGATCCAGGTAGGTAGGCCACCAGTGGCGCATTCCGATGGTCTCGTCGACGAGAATGTCGGTGGGTCGAAGATTCTGGCCGAGGGTGTAGAGGATTCCACTGGGATCAGCTGGAGACTGTGCCAGGCGAGCTTCGCGGCGCGCGAAACGATCGCGGTCGAATCGAGCCTTTACCGGTTCGAGTCTGCGAGCACGCTCGCTGACCATGGTCTTGTGCGTGGACGTAGCGCGCTGGCTCAGGGCTTCGCGCAGGGCTGCAACTGCGGTGCCCGACTCTGACTCGATCGCGATTTCAGTCGGATAGACGCGCAAGAGCTCGGACGAATCGCTGTGGATGTGACAGAGCGCTTGTCCATCGGCGACGAACTCGTACGGGAAGTAGGAGAAGCGTTTGCCGAGCTTGGCGCCGATCGCAACGATCAGTTTTGCGTTGCGGTACGTTTCTGAGCGCGGAGTCGCGGTACGAAAATAGAAGGGATGATCGGAGCGCATGGGGGCGCGTGCGAAGTACGGGTCGTGATAAACCGGAATCGCGTAGTCACGGGAAAGTGCGCCGAGCTCGTCGAGGGCGTACGGAGTTGCGATGTCACCGCCGGCGACGATGATAACCTCGTCCTCGCGTAAGATCCGATCGGCCAGCGCTTGAATACTTTCAGAGGTTGACGAGAGTGGGGGCGCGGCGGCGGTAAGCGTTTTCGGCGAGGACCCAACGTCGGATGCCGTTTCCACGAACAGGTTTGCGGGAATCCCGACGTATACCGGCCCGTACGGAGGTGTCATCGCGACGGCGGCTGCCCGGCGGAGCATTTCTTCGATCCGGTCCACCCTGGGGACTTCGATCGCGAGCTTGGTGACCTGCTGTGCGTATCCGATGATGTTCGGAATCTCTGCAGACCACCCACGACCCGCTTGCCGCTGATCGGTGAGCGTACCGAGAACGAGGAGTGGGGTGCGATCGATCAGGGCCGCGTAGACGTGGGAGACGGCGTTCGCGAAGCCTGCGAACTCGTACACACTGACGGCCGCGAGACGATTCGTCGCGCGTGCGTAGCCGTCCGCGAGACCCACTGCGGCGCCGTCTTGCACAGCCGAGTGAATAGAGATCCCGCCCGCTTTTCGGACCTCGTCGTAGAGACCCATGGTTTGTGCGCCTGGGAGCGCGAACAGACGTTCGACGCCAAGGTTCTTGAGGGCGTTCGCAATGATGCGTCCGCCGGTGACTTGCGTGAGTTTAGTCGGTGCGGTCATGGTCTCGTCGTTCAGATTGTCGTGGCTAGAGCGTGGGCTTCATGGACGGCGAACAGTGCCGTGCGGGGAGCAACGCAGTCGCCAACGCGTAGCGTGCGGACGCCTGTGGCTCGCACGGCATGATAGAGTTCGTCGCTTGCAACTCGAGTGTGAGCGTACACCACCGCCTCGCATGGAAGCGTCAGGGGACGACCTCCGCTGACGCTTTTTAGGACCGCTTCTCCCGCGCGCACCCCGACCAGCGTGTAGGACGGTACGAGGGTAACGCCTCGCGAGATCAACCGACCAAACCAAACTCGGGAGGTCGAGACGTCGAGACGCAGCCCAGGTTTCTCGGCCGGGGTGACGAAGTGAACCGTAACCTTCTGGGCGACGAGCCGTTCGGCAACGCTCATAGCGAGTGTGTCGTACTCACCGTCAACCAGCACGACGCGTGAGCCCTCGGGCCACGCGCGATCCATTGCTTCGAGGTACGAAATGATTACGGCGCCAGGCTCAATCGCTATTTCAGGCAGCAAGGGCGAAGGGGGAAGGAGCGGGGTCGCGCCGGTCGCCACGATGACCACGTCCGGGTTCATGGCCGCGATGGACTCGGTGGTCGCATTGGTCTCGAGGTTCACTTCTACCCGCAAGCGCACGAGCTCGCGTCGGTAGTAGTCGACCATCAGACCGAGATCCTCGCGTCCGGGCGTTTCCGCGGCGAAGTTCATCGTACCTCCCAGCTTGGACCCGCGGTCCAGCAGCGTTACTCGATGTCCGCGCTCGGCTGATACACGAGCGAACTCCAACCCTGCTGGGCCGCCGCCGATCACGAGTAGGTGCTGTTTCTTTTGGGGCGCGCTAACGGGGGAGCCTTCACGACCGATCTCGGCGTTGTACATGCAGCGAAGCGGACGGCCGTTGGCTACGTGGAACACGCATTCCAAGCACGCGGTGCACGGGCGAATCTCGCTCGCGCGTCCTTCGCGAGCCTTTCTAGCGAAATCTGGATCGACGATCATTTCGCGCGTGACCACGATCGCATCCGCCATTCCGTCGCGAATGACTCGATCTGCGATTTCCGGATCACGCATCCGTCCGACCGCGAAGACAGGGAGCCGGACAGCGCTCTTGAAAAGGCCCGTCACGGACGCTGCGTACGCAGGTGGCATGAAAGTCGGCGCGCGTACGTACTCCGAGGTCTCGCGCACTCCCTGCGACACGTTCAGGTACTGGATCGCGCCGGTCTGTTCGAGTGACGCCGCGATCAACAGCGACTCGTCCACGTCGAGCCCCCCGCTCACGTATTCCGTGGATTCCAGACGCACCCCGAGCATCGCGCCGGGACCGATCTCGTCTCGAACGCGCGCGACTACGCGATGAAGGAAACGCATCCGGTTTTCGAGCGAGCCGCCGTATTCGTCCGTGCGCTTGTTCGAGTAGGGAGAGAGGAACTGGTTAATGAGGTATCCATGACAGGCCTGGATCTCGATGCCATCGAAACCGGATGCCCGTAGATTGCGCGAAGCCGTGGCGTACGCTTCGATGCAAGTCTCGATGTCGTCAGCTTCCATCGCTTTGGGAACTTGGCGGAAGACCGGACACGCGATCGCTGAGGGCGCCCAGAGTGAGTCTGCTGGATTCGTATAGTTCGATGCTTGACGGCCCGAGTGAATGAGCTGCCCAACGAGCACGACGCCTTGCGCGTGAATGTCGTCGACGATCGGCTTCCACCGTTCGGCGTACTCTGGGCGGTACGCACGCAGCACGGGAGGCTCCCGCACGGAGTTGGGCATGATCACCCCGCCTTCTGTGATCATCATGCCGACGCCCCCGCGCGCTCGTGCGAGCAGATACTGTCGTAGACGTTCGTTCGGGAGACCATCGTCAGTGCCGAGTTGAGCCTGATGCGGACCCATGATGATCCGATTGCTGATCGTGGTTGCACCGAGCTTCAGCTCACGAAACAGGTGCGTGTACGTGCCGCTCGAAGGCGCTGTCACATCAAGGCTCACGATCACGCTCACTCTCTTCTCGCAACCACGTGCGGACTTGGTCGTCTGTTATTCCGTGACGTTGTGATTCCGCCCCGGTCTTTACGCGATCCAGCACTCGTTTCAGTGAGACTTCACTTGATCGAAGGCCAATCTCGTCGGCGGCGTAGCGAAGCGCCGCTACGCCAGAGTGCTTTCCAAACACGACATGATGCTCGCGGCCGATAATGCTCGGCGCGTAGGGCTGGTACGTCTCGGGGTGTGCGAGCATTCCTGCGACATGAATCCCGGACTCGTGCGTGAAACACCACTTACCGGTTACCGCTTTGTGCGGGGGTGGCGTGGTGCCGGACATTCGATAAACCCGCTGCGCGAGCTGTTCGATCAGCTCCAACCGCAACCCGAGGTCAGTGCCGTACTTCAGCTGCAAGACCACAGCGAGCTCTGCTAGGCACACGTTCCCCGAGCGCTCGCCCGGACCTGTCATCGTTGTGTGCGCCATCTGGGCACCCGCGTGAAGACCGGCGACGGTGTTCGCGAGGGCTAGGCCGAGGTCATCGTGAAAATGAAGCCCAATGGGTTTCGGAAGCTCGTTCACGAGCTTCGCAACAATGCGGCCCGTTGAGATCGGAGTGAGTATCCCTACTGTGTCCGCGAGGATCAGATAGTCCGCGCCGGCATCCGCCGCGCAGCGGAACATTCTCAGGAGGCGATCCATCGGAGTGCGGGATCCGTCCTCGATCGTAAACGCTGCTTGCGCGCCCCGCTCGCGCACACGTGAGACGCCTGCTTCGATGCGTGCGAGAGCGGTCGCCTCGTCGATCTTCAGCTTGTCGTTTAGATGGACGTCAGACCCGCCGAGGAACAACGAGACCATCTGCACACCAGAGTCAACAGTCGCGTCAATATCGCTATCTGAAATGCGCGAGAGAGCCGCGATCTTCATTCGTAGACCGGCCTTCGCGATCAACTCCACGGCGTCTCGTTCTTGCTTCGAGGCCGCTGGGAAACCCACGTTTGCCCAGTGGGTGCCGAACGCGTCGAGTTCTCGCGCGAGGGCTAGCTTGTCGTTGGGCGAGAACACAACACCCGGCGCCTGCTCTCCCTCTCGAAGGGTGTTGTCGTAGACTTCGATTTTCTTCGATGTCAGGGGATCGTCGAACTGACCCGTCAACAGGTTGATCGTCGATTCAGTGGGTGCGGACCGAAGCTTCAAAGTACTCCCCAGGTTGTATCTAAATTTCTCATTGACCTCCATGGGTAAAAGCAACGATCGTTTCCTCTCAACTTGGTGAATCCGTAATGCTGAAAGAGCTACACACGCTCGACGACTTCGAAAGAGCGGCTCGCGAAACGTTGTCGCCCGGCGTGTACGACTACTTCCGTGGCGGTGCGGATACAGAGGTGACCCTCCGCGCGAACCGTGATGAGTTTGCCAAGTACGAGCTCTGGTATCGGACCTTTCATGGTGTTGCAGAGCCGAACCTCTCGACGACAATTGCGGGGCAAGCCGTCGATTTCCCCGTGCTCGTGGCTCCGTGTGCCTTCCACGGATTGGCGCATTCGGATGCCGAGATTGGTGCGGCGCGTGCGTCAAACGACTTGGGAACACTGTTCGTTCTCTCGATGTTTTCCACGACTAGCCTTGAGGCGGTCGCGGCTTCGACTCCGGGGCCGAAATGGTTTCACATCGTGCTGCTTCGGGATCGAGGCATGACGAGGGAGCTTGTCGCGAGGGCACACGACGCAGGATATTCAGGCATCGTTCTGACGGTCGACAGTCCCATCCACGGTCGACGCGTTGCCGATCTGCGAAATGCTTTTTCAGTACCCGAGCACTTCACGCTTCCCAATCTTGCCGCGACAGGAACAAAGGGTTTGAGCCTGGGAGAGTTCATCCGAAGCCGCGTCGAGCCTTCCTTTACGCTCGCGGACCTCGAGTCACTGGTATCGGGATCGAGACTGCCGATTATCGTAAAAGGAATCGTGCGAGCTGACGACGCGGTCGGCGCGGTCTCGTCGGGTGCGCGTGGGGTAATCGTTTCGAACCACGGAGGACGCCAGCTCGACCGGTCCCCTGCAGCGCTTTCTGCTCTGCCGGCGATTGTTTCCGCGGTCGACGGACGCGCGGAGGTCATGATGGACGGCGGAGTTCGGTTCGGAACTGACGTGCTTGTCGCGTTGGGACTCGGTGCGAAAGCGGTGCTGATTGGTCGGCCTGTTCTCTGGGGACTAGCGGTGAATGGGTATCACGGTGTGAGGTGCGTTCTCGAGCTCATTCGTGATGAGACCAAGCGCGCCGCGACGCTTGCGGGGTGCGCGACCGCGGAAGCAATTCGCGAACACCAAATCGTACGAATTCGCGATAAGACCTAGCGACCGCATTCATGGAGCCGATCGATGAGCGATTCATGTCAGTTTTGCGCGTATTCCATAGCAAAACCGCATCTCATGATTTACGACGGACCGCGGTGGTCCGTAATGCATGTTGCGGCGCGTTGGCCCGCCGGGTCGATCTACATCGTGCCCAAGCGTCACGCCCTTCTCCACGAGGTGCCACTCGATGAGTGGGCTGAGGGAGGTAGAATGTTGCCGGGATTGTCGAAGATGTTGCTTGAACACGCGGGTGCCGAGCGCACTTATCTGCTCGCGTTCTCGGAATTGTTTCCGCACCTCCATTTGATCATGGTGGCAAAACGAGCTGAGCACTCTCGCGACCGGGATGGAAAACACGGCATCTCCTTGCTGAACACGATGCTCGGCGAGGGCGCTCTTGCTGACGAACGTGAGGTAACCACCATCGTCGCGAAGTATAGAGCTGTTGTTCATACGCACTTAGGCCAAGCGTGAGTGCAGCGAAGACAACGGAGCTCTCTCGTTCTTTGGGCGCCGCTTTGCTCGACCAATGCGTTTCGCCCTTCGTGCGGGCGAACACCGTGCCGCGTCGGTGGCGCTTGGCGTCGGATGCCGTGATGGCCTCGTCCTCGAGGAGCACGAACCTCGTCAATTTCGGCAGCGATTCTTTCGTGGAGGGTCTCGACGTTCTTGCTAACGCCCTGCGGACCGAAGGAGGGCTGACTGCCGAAGGGTTTCTGGAGGCGCGGAAATCGATTGTGACTGCACTCGAGAACCGTCTACACGGAGTTGCGAACGAGATCGCTAAACCGGGCACACTCGAGGTTCCGATCGAGCGGCCCATATTCATCGTCTCGCAGCCTCGGTCGGGTAGTACTATGCTTCATCGCCTTCTGATGTCGCACCCTACGTTTCGTGGGCTTCGCTACTGGGAGGTGCGCTATCCGGTCGAACGCTTGGATGGTTCGCTCAGCCAAGAAGCAATGATCGACATTGTGCAGCGGCAGCAGGATCAGCAGTACGAGAAGGTTCCCGCGCTAAGGCGCGCTCACTACCGTGACGCGATGATGTTCGAGGAGTGTCACCACCTCTGGGAGCCAACATTCTTGAGCGCCAACTTCATCGGGCGATACAGAGTGCCTTCGTACCAGGCGTGGTTCCGCACACAGGATATGACCACGTCCTATCGTTACCACCGCCGACAGCTTCAACACATTCTTGCGCGTCGTTCCGAGGTGTCCGCCGCACAGCTTGTGCTCAAGTCACCGTGGTACTTGTGGAATCTTCGCGAGCTGCTTTCGGTGTATCCGGACGCGCGCGTGCTCTTGATTCACCGAGACCCGGCCGATGCTGTCCCGTCGTTTTGCAGCCTGAGAAGCTCTGAGTTGTTGGTGCGGGGCGCCAGAACGGTTAACCTGCAAGAGATCGGCAGCCAGTACGTCGATTGGCTCCGCGACGCGCAACGTTCCTTGGCGAACTTCAAATCCATTGCGCGGCCCGGCAGCTACATCGAGATGATGTATTCGGATCTTTTGGCATCTCCGCTCGTTACACTCGACAAAGTTCTCGAGTTCTTGAACGTCGAGAAGACGGCCGAATCTGGCAGCAAGGCTAGAATGTGGCTCGAGCAGAACAAACAAGGCCAGCATGGAGAGCATCGGTACACGTTAGCCACCTATGGGCTGGGGCCTGACGATCTACGTGATCTGTCCGGAGTCGCGGGACGCTAGCTTTCTTGCTCGGACGCTCTCACCGAGGCCGTGTCACTTTACCGAAGGGATAACGAGGCGGCGGAATGCTGACACGTGAGAGCTCTTCGAGATCTTCCTCGAGAAGCGCCAGCGAGGCCGCGCTCAAGTTGTCTTGCAACTGCGCGGAAGACCGCGCGCCGATGATGACGCTTGAGACACCCGTACGTCTGAGTAGCCATGCAATCGCGACTTGGGAGCTCGTAGAGCCTATTTTCTCGGCGACTCTCCGCACCGTGTCGATGACGTTCCAGCTCTGTTCGTTGTCGTTGCGATCGAAAACTTGGGCCCACTGATTGAGGCGCGTTCCCTCCGGCGCTGTCTTTCCGCGGACGTACTTTCCACTCAGCATTCCAGACGCGAGCGGACTCCAAGGCAGGACCCCGATGCCTTCCGTTGCGCACATCGGGAGAATCTCGTCTTCGATGTCTCTAGTAAGCAAGTTGTACTGGAGTTGGACGCTGACAAAAGCGTTTGTGCACAATCCCCGAGCAACGCTCAGCGCTTGGTGAAGCTGGTACGCGCCGAAGTTCGACGCTCCAACGTACCGAACTTTTCCGCTAGCAATGAGGTCGTCCAGCGCGCGAACGGTTTCGTCGATTGGCGTTTCCGCGTCGGGCCAGTGGACCTGATAGAGATCGATATGAGTGGTTTGCAGGCGCCGCAGAGACGCCTCGCAAGCCGAGATCAAGTGGCGGCGCGATAGACCACGCGCGTTCGGATCCGTACCCATCGGTCCGCCAACTTTTGTGGCGAGAACGATGCGATCGCGCCGCTTCTGCAGGACACGCCCTAGAAACTCTTCGCTCGCTCCGTTTCCGTAGACATCCGCCGTGTCGATGAAGTTGACGCCCGCATCGAGAGCGCAGTCAACGATCGACGCGCTCTCTACGTCGGACGCCTGGATCCCCTGGAAAAAACCTGTCTGCCCTTCTCCAAAGCTCATCGCTCCAAGACCGAGCTCGGAGACGCGTAGGCCCGTTGCGCCAAGTCGCCGGGTTCTCATTCGAACAGAACCGTATTCATCGTCTTCTTTGCGATCTCGAGGTTGCGCTGCGCACGACGACCCATCTCTTCAACAGGCTCTCCCGGACGGAACATGGTTCCACCGACACTCGCGGTGAGGCGGCCAGATCCAAGCGGCATCCGCTCGATCATCATACGAATTTCTTCGGCTCGCCATTCCAGCTCCTCTGGGTTTGCGGCTGGCTGAAGTACTCCAAAGCAGTCACCTGCCTCGCGACCCAGAATGGGCGGACGGTCCGCGGGCCGCGCCAGCCACAACCCTTCCAGACTGCGTCCGATGACGTCGAGAGCCTCGTCGCCGAGCTCGTACGATTGCTTGCGATTGAAGGTTTCGAACTCGTCAATGTCGATGAACAAACAACCAAGCGGCCGGCCGGTTTCCGTGCTTCGAGTTGCTTCGAAAATCATGCGAGCACGGAATGCCCCGTGTCGAAGTAGGCGAGTGGCGCCGTCGAGAACCTCCGCACGGCGGGCTCTCGCGGCTAGATCACTGGCTCGCTCAATCTGGGTGAGTAGGGCGCGTCCGCGATCGCTCATGAAGTCGGCGAGAAGTTGCTCGGAAGCTCTGAGCTTCGCGCGCAGTGCGACTAGCTCTGCGTGGTCGACCGCGCTGTTTTCTTTCTCACTCATCTCGCGTCATTCCTATGCGAATCAGTGGTGCTCCACGAAGATGTTGAACGACTTCGGGCGTTTCGCGAAGGTCTTGAAGGACTTTGTGATCGTGAAGAGGCCGATCACCTCGGTCGCCCTCCCAGGAGAGATGTTGAGAATAAAGCTGTTGAGCAGGTTGAAGAGGAAGTAAAGGCCGAGCCCCGCACCACCTTCTTTCGCATCGACTTGAGAGTCACCGCGCAAATAGCATTTAGCGAGGTACTCGAGTACCCGCTCGGGCGTGAGGCTTCCAAACGGGTCCCGCGCAGATACTCCGATGCGGTGACCGTCGCAGATCAAACGCAAACACACTTCCTCGGATGCTTCGAGCTCCACCGGCACAGTCCGGTCGACGTGCGCAAAGCGTGGCTTTCCCATCTCGTCGACGGGAGCGTTGTAGACCGCGTTCGTGATCAACTCGTCGACGGCTGTGGCGACTTGCTGCGAGATTCGAGGATTGCAGCCACTCGTGGTTGCGAATTCCTCGGCGGCCGTGATCACAGATTCTTTCATCGTAGAGCTTCGAATGTTGAAGACTTGCTCTCCCGTTACTCGCGAGAGGTAGCGCTCGGCGCCAAAAATGTCATTGCTCAGAATCTTCGCGACCGTGACGCTTACTTCGACCGGATCGAGCGCTTCGTCCGCGCCAACAGCGATGAAGTTACGGAGCCGGTGCTCGTCGAAGAGCGCCCGCATTTGAGCGTCGCGCTCGGGGCGCGCAAGCAGCAGAACCTCGGTGCGAGACACGGCGTTCGTGCGATCGCCGAGCATGCCGATGACTTCGCGGAGCTCCTCAACCCCGCCAGATGCGGTAGTGCCGAGATCGATGATCCCCATATCCGCACGGTGTATCCGTAGCCAGCGGCGCGCGTCCTGTGCGGTATCGACTTCGATGACGTTGTGGCCAGCCGAACGCAGCATGTGCGCGACCGGCGTCCGCAGAGGAACGCTGCTGGAGGCTAGAAGGACTTTGGCTATCCGTGACAAGGCACACCCGGTCTGTGATCGGTACCCGAGGTACGACGTTGCGCGCACGTATCATCGAGCACGCGTACTTACTTTTTGGTGGTGTTCAGAAAGCTCAGATAGTCATCGATGTCGATGTCAAGCTCCATCGGAATCGCACATTTCGAACACTGAGGCGGGTCTCCAAGGATCCGACCTTGTTCGACTGACGACATCGAAATCAACGCATCGTGCGTTGCATCGCACGTCGTGCACAAATACGGGACATACAAACTCACAATGCGGGCCGTGCCGACGAATCGATCGATCAGGTTGAGCTGAGTTACGAATGGTACGGTACAGCCTTCGAACGAGAGCTGTACGTCTTCGGAGAGCGCCCGGATAAAACGGAGCCATTGACGGATGCCGGCGGAGTTGATGCGCGTGATTCCGCTGACGTCGCAGACTGCGTCGTGCGGTATCTGAGATACGAGCGGTGAGAGATCGTCGTTCTCCGTAACCGTGCCCTTCAGGACGACTCGTTTCTCACTCGGATGGACGGTGTACTCCATCTCAGATCCCCTGCCTTTCAGAACGCTCGACGAAAATGTTGAACGACTTTGCTCGCTTCGCAAAAGTCCGGAACGACTTCGAGATCTCGATCAGACCGATCACTTCAGTCGCACGTCCCGGTGCGATGTTTATAACAAAGCTGTTGAGCAGGTTGAACAAAAAGTAAAGGCCGAGGCCTGCACCGCCCTCCTTCGAATCGATCTGGTTGTCACCCCCGAGATAGCATTTCGCGAGGTAGTCGACTACGCGATCGGCGGTCAGACTGCCAAAAGGATCGAGCGCAGAGAGTCCTATACGGCGTCCATCGGTTGCGATTCGGATGCGTATAGTCTCGTTTGGCTCTAGAAGAATCGGCACTTGCCTTGGTATGTGCGCGTAACGCCGATAACCCTTGGAGTCCACAGGTGCGTTATAGATCGCGTTGGTGATGAGCTCATCGACTGCGGTTGCGATCTGCTGGGAGATCCTCGTATTGCAGCCGCTTTCGGTTGCGAAATCTTCCGTCGCGGCGATCACCGACGTCTTCTCGTCGGATGATCGAATCGTGAACGAACGTTCGTTAAGGATCTCCGAGAGATAGCGGTCCAAGCCGAAGATGTCGTTGTTGAGGATCTTCGACACGGTGACTGCAACTTCGATCGGATCGAGGGCCTCGTTCTCTCCGACTGTGATGAAATTACGCAGACGGTGTTCGTCGAAAAGCGCTCTCAACTGGGGCTCACGATCGGGTCGCGCCAAGAGCAACGATTGAAAACTACCACCCGACGAGTCGGTGATGGTGGACACAAGGTTCAGAACTTCGATGCTTCCACCTGGGCATGTCGCACCAAGATCGATGATGCCGATGTCTACACGGTTTCCGCGAAGCCACGTGCGTGCTTCATTGGCCGTTTGTGCTTCGAATACCTCATAGCCGGCCGATCGAAGTGTCGTGGAAACGGGCTCTCGGAGCTGTGTGCTGCTCGAAAGCAACAGGACTCTATCATCGCGACCCACCTCGGGTACGCTAACCTATCTGCGTCCCGTCGTGAAGATATGTTGTGACGATAGTTGAGCGCATGACTTCCGCGTTGACCTCTACGCCGACGACAACGCCTACGATTGAATCGGAGGCGGAGCGAGTGTGTTTAAGGCGCCGGTCGCGTTGGCGTCGATACGCAGGGCTCGCAAGAGGGGTGGAGTCGCGAACGTGGTGATCACGGCCATCAGAACGAGGATCGCGAACAGAGTCGGTGAAAGGATTCCCAGGTCGAGGCCGACATTGAGCACGATGAGCTCCATCAAACCTCGCGTGTTCATCAGCACACCGAGACCGCAAGCTTCACGCCAGGCCACGCCGTTCAGGCGAGCGGCTACGGCACTTCCACCGAGCTTGCCCGCCGACGCAACCAAGACGACCAAACCCAATGCCGCGAAAGCCTCCCAAGTATCGACGAGTGCGATCTGCGTGCGGAGCCCGGTAAACGCGAAGAACGCTGGGAGCATGAACGTCACTACGACGCTTTCGAGCTTCAGCTTGAGGTCTTTTGCGAGCCCTGAGTCGTGTGGCGTTATCGCGCCCAGAGCGAACGCGCCGAAAAGAGCGTGAATGCCAATTGCCTTGGTGGATAGGGCTGATAGCAGGAGCGCGATGCATACGACTGTGAATGCCGTGGTCTTGGCTATACGACTTGTCTCGTAAGCGTCCGCGAACCGGATCACCAACGGTCGCGCTACGACGATCATCGACACGATATACAGAGCGGTGAGGCCTAGCGTAGCCACGATGTACCCAGACTCTGCTGTGGCGATACTCACGACAAACGCGAGCAGGCACCAAGCGGTAACGTCGTCCACCGCCGCGCATGCAAGTGCAATTGTGCCGATCTTGGTTCCAGTGAGCCCGTGCTCAGTAAGGATGCGAGCGAGGACCGGAAACGCTGTGACCGACATCGAAACCCCTACGAACAGTGCGAAAACCGTAGGTGAGACCGATGACAACGAGTAACGCGGATACAGCCATGCCGAAAGCACCGTCCCGAGTGCGAACGGAACCAATATGCTCGCGTGTGAAACGGTGACGGCCACATCAGCGCGACGCCGGAGCGCCTTCGTGTCGAGCTCGAGACCGACGAGGAACATGTAGCCGATGATTCCAACCTGAGCGACCAACCCGATCAGTGGAATTACGTCCGGGGGAAACAACCAACGCGTCGCGCCTGGAGCGAACTTTCCGAGAAGCGACGGCCCCAAGGCGATGCCCGCGATCACTTCACCGATGACAGCCGGTTGACCGATCTTTTGGATGAGAGCGCCAAAGAGTTGCGAAACGATGACAATTGCCGCGATCGCGATCAGAAGTCCGGCGAAAGCATCGCGCGGATGCTCCTTTACGACGGCCTGCAGATCCTGTCCTGCGGTTTCTGGTGGAAGTAGATACGTCCGGACGAGCACGAACGAGGCAATCGTTGCTCCGACAAGCGCC
>CAZWQH010000041.1:0-18293 GCA_964635815.1 uncultured Sandaracinaceae bacterium | reverse complement strand
CGCTCAAGCCCGGTACCAAATACATCGTTAGCGTCGGGTCAGTCGGCCAGCCGCGCGACTACGACAACCGTGCGAGCTACGTCGTATTCGATTCCGTGACGCGAGACTTCGAGTTCAAGCGTGTTGAGTACGACATCGAAAGCGCCGCGAACAAAATATTCTCAGGGGATCTCGAACGCAATTTCGGGCACCGCCTCTACATGGGTGTTTAGGGGGGGGGCATTTGACCTGGGCCCGGCTTACGTCCTCCGAACACTAGGTCACGTACCAAAGCGTACGCTCCCTCGTGGTTCGTGCGGGCGCGCTCGGGCGCAGGTCAAGCAACCCACCCTAAACAGGGCGTAGCCGGTCTGCTTCAAGACAGCGTCGCGAGGCCTGCGAGGGGATGAAGGCCGTCGCGGTGGTCGGCGATGTGCGGGCGCTGCATCTGGCCGAGCGTGCAAACGCGGACGTGTGGTCGCGAGGAGATTTTCGCTGTCGCGGGGAGCTCGCTGAGCTGAGCGATGCTCAGGACGCCTAGTGTGGTGATTCGATCACGACGCGGAAGGGTATCGATTGCTGTTTCGATCGTTTCCGAGTGCGCAATGGTGACGCAACGATGTCCCGGACCGAAGGCACTGCTCCCCAGGGAGGGGAGCGCTTCGGAGCCAACGAAGCCAAGAGCACCCGCGTCTCCAAGATCGCGTGCAGAGCCACGCAATCTCACGGTGGCCTTCCACTGAGCGATCTGAGCTCGTTGATGGATGTTTTCGACGTTTCCACGCGGCAGACGCTCCGCGACGCGGCGCAGGGATCTCTCGAGCTGATCGACGAAAGATCGGCATTGATTGTGAGTTCCGACTAGCGCGGTGATGACGGGTGACATGCACCCGTGAGTGTCGTACGCGGCAATGTCCATTGCGAGCCGATCTGCGGCGTCGCGCATCGCATGCGAGTCGTGACCGTCGTCTGCTGCATCGGCCGGGACGACGACGAGCGCGACGCCGTATCCGAAGTCGTGGCGGATGAAACGCGCGTGCGCCGGCAATGCGCGTTGAATGGCGTCGAGCGACGAATCGCGCCCGTATGCTACGGCGACATCGATGTCGACAATGGAGTCCCGGACCTCTTCGAGTGAGATGCTCGGAAGCACAGCGATGCGATCTCCAACGAAGGCATCGTCTTCGCGAAGCGCATCGACGAACTGAGCCGGTAACGCGTTCGACCGTGACGACGGTCTCAGCAGAACCGCGCCTCCCGCGATGAGTGCGTGCACCAGCTGTGTGATCGGGGCCGTGAAAACGTTTGCCGAGCTCACGACGAGCGTTGCTCGTGGTGCAAGCCACGGGGTACCTCGATACAAGCGAGCCACGTCGCCGTAGCTTTCGAGCTCGGCACACAATCCCCAATCGACCATCGCGGGTGACAGGCCCGTATCATGCGGCAGCGTTTCGCGCGCGCGCGAGCCCCACGCTGATCCTCTATCGGTAAAGCGGTGAGCTACACGAGTAACGCATTCGGCGATCCGATCGCGGACCGCGTCGTCGCCAGGATGGCGTACGCACGATTCGATGGCTCGCTTGATGGCGTTTCTCGTCGGCATCACCGCTCCCCTTCACCGCTGCGCTCGCTCCCCGGACGGAAATCGTTGAGCACACTCTCCATTCGCAAAGAACACCCGCGAGGAGTCGTTCCTTCCGCTCTGCCAATAAGCTCGATGCGGTCGTTCAAACGAATCGCAACGTCGTAGGTTTGAATCGAACAAACGGAGTCGACGTTCGCTAGGTCGTCGATTCGAAGAATCCCGCGTTGCCCGTCGAGCACCGGGAGAAGTGTCTGTGGATCGACGGGCGTTGCGCGTACCCAACCCGGGACCCAATACGTCGTGTCACCTCGAAGTGAGTACAACTGCGATGAGAGTTCCGTCATTCCATACTCGCTGACAATCTGATCGTTGCTAACGCCGTAGCGAGAACGCATCAGGGAACGCATCTCTAGTGGGGCAACTTCGCGCGTCCGCCCCTTGAACCCGCCTGTCTGCATGACGAAGCTTCCAGGTGGAAGTTCGAAACGTTGCTGACCGAGCTGCTCGTCAGCGAACAAGAACGCGAAAGAAGTTCCAAGAAGCGCGACAGGTTCGCTGGCGCCAATAGCGGACTCGAGCGCGTCCGTAAGTCGGTCGACCTGGACGCCGCCGTTCGAGACGCACCACGTGACGCTGTCGTCCAGACCGTACCATTCACCAAAACGGTGGAGCATGTAGGACAACGACGAGGTCGGAGCTTCTTGTGTTGAGCTAGCAAGGTTGATGATGCGCATCCGTGGGCATCCCGCGAAGAGGCCGAATGCAGCAGCTGTGCGTGCTGCAAGGTCGTACAGAGAGAGGTCGCAAAAAGCGTGAGTGCCCCAGACGTCTGTGGTCGTGCCGGAGGTGTGGAAGGTTCGCAGGTCCAGCGCCTGCGGAAAACTGGCGACGCGCGCAACACGAAACGCTTCGGTGGAGAGCGCCGGTACTTGATCAGGGGTGCGTGATATTGATTGGCTGCTCCCCGGGTTCCGTTCCGAGCGCGTAACGCGCAAACACGGGAACATGCTCGAGTTGAAACGTAAGCAGTCTCGCGAGTAGCGCATCGCGCTCGGCGGGCAGTTGGCTCCCCCCAGCACATCGCCGGATCATGTCGGCAGACGCAGTGCGAAGCTCGGCGCGAGCAGCTTCCACTTTCGCACTCACGAGCGTCTGGTGCGACGCCGGATCAGCTGATGTTTGCGAATGCACCTTCAGAAGGTGGCAGCATCGAGAGATTCCGCAAACGCGGTCGCAAATCCATCGATCAAGCTCTCGGGTAGAGTGAGCGGCGGAGTGAGCGAAACGACGTCAGGCGGCGACCCCGCAGGAAGCGTGATGTAGCCTGCTTCCAACAAAAGGCGCACGCACCGTAACGCAATCACATCGCTTTCCAGACGCACGCCGAGGAGCAGTCCTCGACCGCGAACTTCTCGGAAAGCCTTTTTCCCGCTGAGCGCTTTCGTCAGCGCATGCGTCAGCAGGACGCCAACGCGGGTTGCACGTTCGGAAAGACGGGCGTCTCGAAGCTCCGCCAGCGTTTCGAGCGCCGCAGCGCACGCGACAGGATTTCCGAAGAACGTGCCGGTGTGAAGCGCTTCGTGGTCCGGCGCTCCCCACGAGGTCATCACCTCGTTGGACCCAATGCACGCGGAAACAGGCATCCCCCCACCAAGAGACTTTCCAATGCACCACAGGTCTGCGCCCAGGGTCAGGGGCTCTCCGGTGCGCCCCAGCCCCACGTAGATCTCGTCGGCGACCAGCAGCATTCCGTTCGCGTGCGCGTACTCCACGAGCGCAGGGAGAAAATTCTGCGGAGGCACTCGCACACCGCCGCGTGACTGAATCGGCTCGACGAGAATTGCACCGATCGACCGCGCATCTGCTTTCGCGACGAGCGTAGAGATCTGCGAGATCGAATCGCGCACGTCATCGTGCTCGCCGGGATACGGAGCGAACAGCACGTGTGGATTGAGCTGATCCGCGAACGGGGCGCGAAACGCCTCGCTGTACCCACATGCCCCGAGCGGCCCGTGCGCGAGCCCGTGATAACCGCCTTCGAATGCAATGACGCCGCTCCGTTTGGTGTGCAACACCGCGGTCTTGAGAGCGGCTTCGACAGCATCGCTTCCACTGAGTCCCAGGATGACGCGCGCGCCGGCAACCGGTGCGAGCTTCGCGAGCTCGCGTAGCAGTGCAATCTTCGTGTCTGCCGGCTGAACATCTCCGAGCGCGTGAAGCAGCTTGCTACTCTGCGTTGCGATTGCCGCGACCACTCTCGGATGCGTGTGCCCAATTGCGGCGACCCCGAATCCAGCGGTCATGTCCACGTATCGGTTGTCGTCTGCATCGAACACGTTTACGCCGGTCGCGTGTGTCCAGACGATAGGGTCGTGGGTTGCGCCGGAGAGCTCCGCACGACGCGCACGTCGCATCGTGAGCGCGGGACACTCGACGCTCGAGAGGTCATCTACGAGCTCGCGCCCTCGCTCTCCTGGGACCGCGCCGCCGCTAGCTCTGCGCAGGGGTGGGAGCGAGCCGGGAGGCTCTAACGCTTCCACGGGTAAAACATGTACGCGCTTTGCCGCGCGGCTTTGAGAAGAGTGGGATCATCCATCCCGGTCACCGCGATCTGGGTGCCGTAGTTCGAGCACGTCTCGCGAACTTTACCGAGGAGCTCGTCTTTGCGCGCGCGATACGTTGGATCGACTCGAACGGCTATTGTGGGAATGCCCGCGTCGCTGCCATGAATAATCAGCGCTGCGCAGGCCCACTCGACTTCGGGATAGCCCCGGAGAACGATCCGGATCGCTTCGACCAAGTCATCCGGTGGCCCGGGATTCATAGCGCCGATGCGCGTCGGTGCCGCAAACGTGGAAGAACCACGACGCAATCCCTCGGTTTGACGCCCCTCGTCGGCCTCGCCCGTCGGGCGCGGTGCGCGCGAGCTTCGTGTTACCGGCTGAGGAGGGATGCTGCTACGCGTGACCGGAACGGCTGCCGCCGGAGTGCTGCTACGCGTAGCTGGATTCGCGGGAACTGGCGTGCTCTTGCGAAGTACGGGCGGGATATCGGAGGAGCCCGAAGGCGGGGGCGGGGGGACGCTTCCGGGGTTCGGGCGGACGGCAGCGGCAAGGGTCTGCGAGATCCTTCCCGCGGTTGCGAAAGGTCCGGTGCTGTCCCGCCGCGCGGCAGGTGTAAGCAATGGCCGCATCTCGGCTGGTAGAACTTCGAGCGCGTTCGCCGACGCGACATCGACGACGATCATCAGGTTGTTGTCGATCGCATACGTGAGCGCAGCGCGGGCGCCGACCTCGCGAAATGGAATCTGCCCATCGGGCATCGCCCACCCAAAACGGTGAGCGGCCTCGCGTAGCTGATCCTCTGCAGAGAAAACCGCGAGCGCGCTAGTGCCGTCGGCACTAACCAGCGTTCGATAGGCTTCCGATCCCGGCGACCATGTCGGCACGAACAATGTTCGCTGCGACATTGCGACGAGAGCATCGACCTTTGCGGGACCGCCGACGGCGGCATCTGCGAGGAGACGTTGAAAAGCAGCAAGAGCGCGCTGCGGCATATTGGCCGGCCGATTGTCTCTGCTTTTCCACTTTTCGCAAAGTTCGTTGCGAAGTTCTTTTGAGGGTCGCCCTCGGGTGGTGACTTCTCACACGCTTGACACCAAAACTGCGCCCGGTATTGTGCGCCCGCTGGCAAGGGGCATTGCGCTCCGAGCAAGCTGATTGCCCGGGTAGCTCAGTTGGTAGAGCGGAGGATTGAAAATCCTTGTGTCGGCGGTTCAATTCCGTCCCCGGGCACCCACCGATGTCTGACGCGCCGCTCCTAACCTGCATTCTGAGACTGCGCGTCGGAGCGCACGACGCGCACTATGCGGGCGAGCTCGTCGATGGCGCCAAGTGCCTGCAGCTCTTCGGCGACGTCGCGACGGAGCTGCTCATTCGCCACGACGGTGACGAAGGTCTCTTCCGTGCATACGACGCGGTTGAGTTCCTCGCTCCAGTGCGAGCGGGCGACTATCTCGAGATCGAAGGCTCACTCCTCGAAGTCGGAAAAACGAGTCGAAAGATGCGCTTCGAGGCCAGAAGAGTGATTGAGCTGACGCGCGCCGAGGGCGGTGCGCCTAGCGCTGCGCACGTGCTTCGACCTCCCGTCATCGTCTGCCGCGCATCGGGAACCTGCGTCGTTCCGAAAGAACTCCAGCGAATCTCGTGGACCGGGCCCTGATGAGTGCCGCTCATTTCAAGCCAGAGGAAGTGATACTGACGGCGGCGATCGTCGGAGCCGAAGTCACGCGCGAACAAACCCCGCACCTGCCGATAACCGCTGAAGAGATTGCAGCCGAAGCTGTGCGTTGCCGCGATATGGGTGCTGCCGTCATCCATCTTCACGTTCGAAATCCGGATGGCACGCCGACTCAGTCCGAGGATCGTTTCCGCGAAGCGATCGACGCCATTCGCGCGCGCACCGACGTGGTTATCCAAGTGTCGACGGGTGGTGCCGTCGGAATGACGGCGGAAGAACGTGTCCAGCCGCTCGCGTGCGCTCCCGACATGGCGACTCTCAATTGCGGAAGCGTGAATTTCGGCGACGAGATTTTCGAAAATTCAAGACCGATCATGCGCGACATCGCAAAGCGCATCCAGCAAGCGCGGATTGTCCCAGAGATCGAAATCTACGAAGTAGGGCATATCGACAACGCGCTCGGTCTCGCGCGAGAGGGCTTGCTCACCGAGCCGTTTCATTTCCAATTCGTCTTGGGAATTTCCGGAGCGGTCGGCGCTAGACCTGAAGTCGCGCGTTTTCTCATTTCGCAGATTCCAAGCGGCAGCACGTGGGGGATCGCAGCGGTAGGCCGTCACCAGCTCCCGATGGCGGAGCTTGCGATCGAGCTCGGGGGTTTCGTTCGCGTGGGCCTCGAGGACAACATCTATTTCGAAAAGGGCGTGCTCTCCGAAGGAAGCGCGCCGCTCGTTGCGAGCGCCGCCACCATCTCCAGGACGCGTGGACGAGAGCCCGTGAGCCCCTCGCGCGCGCGAGAGATCCTAGGGATCAACTGACGCCCGCTAACTCGAGATAAGGATCTCGCGTTCAGTCGGAAGCACGCCTTCCTCGACAAATGAGAGTCGCTCTTGGTTGCTCACCCACGAGCTCCGCGCATCCCCTTCCGTCCAGGGCGCGTGCTCGGAAGCTGCCTGCTGGAGAAGCAGCCGGAGCTCCAACGCGCTTTGTGGACGCGCGGCTGGTGATTTCTCGAGACACCGCATCACGGCCTTCTCGAGTTGATTCGGCATATCGCTCAACGGTTTTGGCACTTCGACGATGTGGGCCATGAGCATCAGCATCGTCGTCTCTGCTTGGAACGGCTCGCGACCTGCGAGGAGGTAGTACGCGACGCAGCCTACAGAATAAAGATCCGATCGGGCGTCGATCGGGCCTCGGCCGCTCGCCTGCTCTGGCGGCATGTACGCGGGCGTTCCGCTGATTACTCCATCAAGAGTCAGCTGCGGTGTCGCACTTGGAGACAGTGTGAGCTCCACCGCGTCGTTCGGAATCGTGTTCGATTGGCGCACCAACCCGAAGTCGAGCACCTTCGCAAAATCGAACTGCAGCCCCTGCCGACACAGAATGATGTTCGCCGGCTTGATGTCTCGGTGCACAAGTCCGCGGGCGTGTGCCTCTTCGAGCGACTTGCAGATCTGAACGAGGATGTGGATCGCACGAGACGCGGAAATGGGGCCGCCATTCTCCACCAGCTCCTCGAGGTTTTTCCCCCCGAGTAGCTCCATCGCGTAGTAGTACGTCCCGTCTTTGCTGTGGCCGAAGTCGTAGAGCTGAACCGTATGCGGTGAGGTGAGCATCGCGGTGGTTTGCGCTTCGCGCTCAAATCGCTGAGTTTCGACTTCTGCGATTGTGCCTTTGATTCGGATCAGCTTCACCGCAGCCGGTCGCAGCAGTCGGCGGTGCGTGGCTCGCCAGACCTCCCCCATCCCTCCCTGTCCGAGCTTTTCAACAAGTTGATAGCTTCCCAAGCGTTTCGCATCCGCGATCTGCACGCCGAGAGCGTGAACGTTTTTGGAGAGCGCTACTCCGGTCACAGCCGCGAGAAAGTTTGGAAACACGATGAGGACCAGTTGGCTAGCCGAAGGCCACGAGTTTCCTTCGACGATCGTCCCCAGGTAGAGCGCGACGATCGACAACGTGGCTGCTCCCACCGACGCGATGGCTTTACGCCGCGGCTCCACGGGAACAACGACGGCGAAGACCAGAATCCAGTAGACGACCCACGAGGTGCCGCGCGGAATGTCGAAGGAACGCCATGGCATCGCGCTCTCCGCGAGGAGGATCGCGAACGACGCGGAGAGCTCGTAGGCCAGTCCGACTGTGAGGAGTGTCCGCGGGCGGTCGGCGAAACGCTTCGTGAACGAGACGACCGCGACCGACGAGAGGATGGCGAGGCATGCTCCGATGTGTCCGAGGACTCGTCCCGCAGGCGGCATCATGGGCGCAGGCGTGAACTTCCATGCGAAGCAATACGCAGGAATGAAGGTTCCGAGAAAAACCATCGAGACGATCCGCAAGCGAAGCGGAATCTTCGCAAGCACTTCCGCCGGCAGCGCTCGTGTCGACCCGAGGGTTTCGACCAGCGGGGCAATCCCATCCTGAGACATTGCGCCGGAGCTTACCGGTTCATCGTGGTCTTGCGCGAGCCCCGCTGGAGATCTTCCAAGGGGACGGTCAAGCAGGGTTTCGGGGTGTCCGAACGAAGTGGAGAATCTCCTCTTCGAGCTCGCCGGTCGGTGACCGGTAGGTCGACGCCTGGTCGAAAGCTTGGGAGCCGAAGGAGATGGAGAGCGAGCGCATCACGGACTCACTCGGCTGATAGCCCGTCACGCCCATGAGATCGAACTTTAGCGTGGTCGCGTCTGCGTGTGTGGCCATCAGCCGCGGCTGGTTCGTCTGTCCGCAGTAGTGCGTCATCAACAGGCGCTCGCCATCCAGGTGATAGATCGAGATCGTCTCGCGCCCAGAGGGGGTTCGAAACGTCTCGACCAGTGCGCTGTCATTCGAGACCAACCGATAGGACGCGATCACGGTTCCTGTTGGAACGGTGGCCTCCCATTCTCCGAGAAGCCTTGATGTGAGCCTCTCCCACTCGGCCGCAGGCGCGAGTTGCGGGGCACCACTACGCTCGGGATGGAACGGTGGCGTGCTCGAGCCGCAACCGACCAAGACCAAGACGAGCGTGATCGTGCGCATCGAGGGTTCTAGATCCAGCCGCCACGATCTGCCAGCGCAGCTAGGAAGTCGCAGCCGCTCGAGGAAGCGGCTCGAGCTTCATCCAGCAAAATCCACAGACCTTTGCACCAGCCATTCCGGAGCGTCTGCAGTTGGGACATGTGCGTAGCTCCGGCTCAGGACCCAGAGCGAGCTGCGTGACGAGCTTGGCGTACAGATCGTGAAGGGGGTTCGTTGTCCCGGCGGAGGTTCCGTCGGGGAGAAGTGCGATCTCGCGTCCCATCGTCGCGAGGATCTCGCGAAGGCGCGAGGCGGGTTCTTCGTTGTTCATTGCGCACCATGTTCGTGCGTTGCGCTTGCTTCGGGGCGCGCGGTTCCAATCATCGCCTCGGTCGTCAGAAGCAGCGAAGCCACCGACGCGGCGTTCTGAATTGCGACACGGACGACCTTCGTTGGGTCGATGACACCCGCTTCGATGAGGTCTTCATACGTGTCTGTCGCAGCGTTGTACCCGAGCGCGCCGCGCTGCGTGATGACCTTGTTGACGACGACCGCGCCGTCGACGCCTGCGTTTCGAGCGATCTGTCGAAGTGGCTCCTGAATCGCGCGGCGAATGATGTTCACGCCGAACTGTTGATCACCCTCGAGCTTGAGCTTGTCGAGCGCTGGGATAGCGCGAAGAAGCGCGACGCCGCCGCCGGGAACGATTCCCTCTTCGACGGCGGCACGCGTGGCGTGCAGAGCATCGTCGATGCGCGCCTTCTTCTCTTTCATCTCGATCTCGGTCGCAGCTCCGATGCTCAGAACCGCAACGCCGCCGCTCAGTTTCGCTAGCCGCGCTTGAAGATTGTCGCGATCGTAGTCCGAAGTCGTGTCAGCCACCTGGGTGCGCAACTGCTCGATCCTCGAGTCGACGTCCGCCTTCTTTCCCGCGCCGCCGATGAGCGTCGTCGTGTCCTTTGTGATCGTGATCGTCTTTGCGCGCCCGAGATCCGCGAGCGTCAGCTTCTCGAGCTTGAGACCGAGCTCCTCCGAGACCATCTTGCTTCCGCACACCGTCGCGATGTCGTTCATCATCTCTTTGCTACGGTCGCCGAATCCAGGCGCCTTGATCGCACAGATGTTCAGCGCGCCACGCAGCTTGTTGACGACCAGAGTCGTCAGAGCTTCTCCGTCGACGTCGCCAGCGATGATGAGCAGCGGCTTCGCTGCCTTGGCGACGAGCTCTAGCAACGGAAGGAGCTCGGTCATCGTGGACAACTTCTTCTCGTGCACAAGGACGTACGCGTCGCTGAGGATCGCTTCCATTCGCTCGGCGTCCGTTACGAAGTACGCCGACAAGTAGCCGCGATCGAGCTGCATGCCCTTCACGATCTCAAGAGTCGTTTCCATCGACTGCGCTTCTTCGACGGTCACCACACCTTCCTTGCCAACCTTTTCCATCGCTTCTGCGATCAAGTTGCCGATCGTCTCGTCACCGTTCGCGCTGATGACGCCGACCTTCTTGATGTCGCTACGCCCCTGGGTGGGCTTCGACTGTCGCTTGAGCTCCGATACGATGACTTGGACACCTGCATCGATTCCGCGCTTGAGATCCATCGGATTCGCACCCGATGCGATCAGCTTTGCGCCCTCGGTGTAGATTGCCTGCGCGAGGACCGTTGCTGTCGTAGTTCCATCTCCCGCGACATCTGCTGTCTTGGACGCGACCTCTTTGACCATCTGCGCGCCCATGTTCGCGAACGCGTCATCGAGGTCAACATGCTTGGCGACGGTCACTCCGTCCTTGGTAATCGTGGGTGCTCCGTAGCTGCTTTCGAGCACTACGTTTCGGCCTCGCGGGCCCAGGGTGACGCGAACCGCGTTTGCGAGGGTGTTGATTCCCATCGCGATGTGCATGCGAGCGTCTTTGTCGAAGAGTATTTCTTTGGCGGCCATTTGCCGCCTTACGCGCACGTTCCGAGCCAGGGGTTGAGGCGCGAAATGTCGAAGACATATCGCAGCAGCCTCGACGCGATTGACCTAGCTACTCCATCACAATGGAGTACCGTCATTCATATCGAATGAGCGCCCCTAGTTGATCGACCGCGTGACGACGAGCCGCCGTGAAGCTGCCCTGCACGCGATCGAGCAGCTCGGTATCGTCGCAAAGAGCGAATCCATGGCGAAGCTCGTGGAGCTGGCGCTCCGTGTCGCTAAAGTCGACTCGACCGTCCTGCTCACTGGCGAGAGCGGATCAGGCAAGGAGCGCATCGCTCAGCTCGTCCACGACCAATCCCCTCGAGCGAGAGGGCCTTTCATTGCGGTCAACTGCGGCGCGGTCGCCGAGACGCTTCTGGAAAGCGAGCTCTTTGGGCACGTTCGCGGGGCCTTTACAGGTGCGACGCAGGATCGAGTCGGACTCTTCGAAGCTGCCAATGGGGGCACCTTGCTCCTCGATGAGGTGGGCGAGGTTTCGGCGCGAATGCAGGTAAAACTGCTACGCGCGGTCCAACAACGAGAGATTCGCCGAGTAGGCGAGAACGCCATCCGACGGATCGATGTCCGTCTCATCGCGTCCACGAACTGCGATTTGGCACTCGCCGTCGCGGCTGGGGCATTCCGGCAGGATCTCTACTATCGCCTCCGAGTGATCGAGCTGCGGGTTCCTCCGCTCCGCGACCGTTCGGAGGACGTGCTTCCGTTAGCACGCGTCTTCCTCGCACAGTCGTCGAGCCGAATGAACCGCGCGATGTTGGCACTCCATTCGCACATCGAGCAGCAGCTGTTGCGATACGACTGGCCGGGGAACGTGCGGGAACTGGAGAACACGATGGAGCGCGCCGTCGCGATAGCTCGCCTAGATTCAATCGAGACGGAAGACCTTCCGGATGAAGTGTCGCTTGGATCCGCAACGGGAGAGCAACCGCGGTCCGTTCCGACTATGCCGATTCGCGGCGAAGTCCGAACGCTCGATGCGATCGAGAAGGAATACATCCTCGCTGCGCTCGATCTAAACGGTGGAAATCAGACTCACACCGCTGAGCAGCTCGGGATTGGATCGGCGACTCTGTATCGCAAGCTCAAGAGCTACGGGCTGATCGGCGGCAGACGACGTCTAGATGCGACGATATTCTCGTAGCGCGACGCCGCGTGCGCGATTCGAAGTGAGCGCTCTGCGCTCACTTTGAACGGTACTGCCACACCTCGACAGCCATACTTCGCTGTAGTTAGCCGGTTCGCGTCCCGGCACAGATGCTGCGTGATTGGTCGCGGGTCCGCTTACAGGGCCAAGGAGAATACGCATGAATTGGGACCAAATCGAAGGTCAGTGGCACCAGATGACGGGTCAGTTGAAGTCTAAGTGGGGCAAGCTCACCGATGACGACCTCAAGAACGTCGCGGGTAAGCGAGACCAGTTTCTCGGCAAGCTTCAGGAACGCTACGGCGTGATGAAAGACGACGCCGAAAAGCAGGTCAATGAGTGGATCTCGACTGTCGCGAACACCACCGAGAAAATCGCGGAGAAAGCTGCCGAGAAGGCAGACGCGAAGCTTGGAGCGGCGAAGACTCAGCCGATGCCCGTTCCAGCTGCGAAAGAAAAGCGCTCGTAACCCGCGCGTGCGCGTTGGGATCGTCGCCATCATTCGCATGCGCGCGCGACGGTCCCTGGGCGTTGGAGACGTGCTTTGCCAGGACTCGATTCGTCGAACGTTGGAGAGCCAATGTTCCAAGATGACGTGCGCACGACGGTGCTCGCTGCATGTTCATCGCTACGAAGCGAACATGGTGTTCGCGATAGCTCGTCACTCGAGCCGATGCATTCGCCGACGGACGGTGAGGCTCGGCCCCTTCGAGAGGAGATTCCTATGGGCGACAAGTCCCCCAAGTCCAAGCAGCGCGACAAGAACCAGAAGAGCGCGGCGAAAACGGACGCGAAGACTGAGCAAGCCAAGCGTCAGACGGACTTCGCGTCCGCGTCGACTGGCAAAGAGAAAAAGAAATAGCGAATCGGTTGCGGTAACCCCATCGACTCGATCCCACCATCGGCCTCCAGAACAACTGCGGTCCGCAAGATTGCCATGCTCGGCAATCACGCGCCGCGGCAGTGCGGGATCGCGACGTTCACCACCGATCTCAGCGGTGTGATCGCGAAAGAATGCCCGGAGCTCGAGTGCTTCGTCCTGGCGATGAACGACACCGGTCGTCATCACGCGTATCCAGAGAAGGTCCGCTTCGAGATCACCGAAGCCGACCTTGGTTCGTATCGTCGAGCTGCGGACTTCTTGAACGTGAACACTGTCGATGTCGTCTCGCTTCAGCACGAGTACGGGATCTTCGGCGGACGCTCCGGAAGTCATTTGGTCGCGCTGCTTCGCGAGCTACGCATGCCTGTGGTCACCACGCTTCACACGATCTTGGCCGAGCCAAATTCTTCGCAGCGGCTAGTCATGGACGAGATCGTTCGTCTCTCCGAAAGGCTCGTGGTGATGAGCGAGCACGGCGCGGAGCTCATGCGCACCGTTCACGGAGTGCCAGCCCACCGGATCGACCTCATTCCCCACGGTATTCCGCGGCTTCCGCAGGCGCGGTCGAGCAAAGAGCGGATCGGCGTCCAGGGAAAGCGTGTGATCCTCACGTTCGGACTGCTTTCCCCGGACAAGGGCATCGAGAACGTCATCGACGCTCTTCCTGCGATCTTGGCAGTGCATCCTAATGCCACGTACATCGTGCTCGGGGCGACGCACCCGCACGTCAAAGAGCGTCACGGCGAAACCTATCGCCTCATGCTCGAGAGTCGTGCACGAACACTCGGCGTCGACTCGAGTGTGATCTTCTACAACCGGTTCGTCAGCCAAGCTGAACTCACTGAGTTCCTCTCCGCCGCCGATGTCTACGTCACCCCGTACTTGAAGCCCGAGCAAATCACGTCGGGCACGCTCGCCTACGCGGTCGGCTCCGGCAAAGCCGTGATCTCGACACCGTACTGGTACGCAAAAGAGCTACTAGCGGACGGTCGTGGCGTGCTCGTCCCTTGGCGCGATCCAGGTGCGATAGCCAACGCGGTGATCGATCTCTTCAGCAACGAAGAAAAGCGGTTCGCACTTTGTGCCCGTGCGGCTGCGTATGGCCACGACATGGAGTGGCCCGCTGTGGCGCGGTCCTACGCGCGGACGTTCGAGCACGCTCGAACGGACCACACGGAGCGGCTGCGAACAGTATTTCAGGCAAAGACGTTGGCTACGCGCCCAGCGGAGCTCCCGGAGACGAATCTGGATCACTTGCGTCTGATGACCGATCAGACCGGGATTCTCCAGCATGCAGCGTTCAGCGTTCCGCGATACGAAGATGGCTACTGCCTCGACGACAACGCTCGTGCTCTCGTCGTCATGACGTTGGTGAGCGACGCCGGCACCGACGATCGCAGACACGTGGGAGCGCTCGAAGCGCGCTACCTGGCGTTCGTCCGCCACGCTTGGAATCAGGCGCTGGGGCGCTTTCGAAATTTCATGTCGTACACACGCACCTGGGAAGAGGCGTGCGGCTCGGAGGACAGTCACGGACGCGCAATCTGGGCGCTCGGGACCGTCGTTGGGCGCTCCGCGGATCCTGGTCGACAGAGCTTGGCCAACGATCTCTTTCACGCAGCGCTTCCGGCCGTCGAAACTTTCTCGAGCCCGCGCTCATGGGCATTCGTGTTGCTCGGCATCGACGAGTACCTGCGTGCGTTTCAGGGCGACACGAGCGTACAGTCCGTGCGCCAACACGTGGCGGAGCGCTTGTTCGACCTCTACGGACGTTCGCAATGCTCGGAGTGGCCTTGGTTCGAAGATCGACTCACCTACTGCAACGCGCGCTTGTCGCAGGCTTTGATCGTGTCCGGATCACGGATGGACCGGCAAGACATGGTCGCCGCTGGCGTGCACTCGCTTGAGTGGTTGGTGGCGACTCAGAAATCGGCCGACGGATACTTCGCACCTATCGGATCGAATGGCTTCTACGTGAAAGGCGCGGAGCGAAGCGCCTTCGATCAGCAACCCGTTGAAGCGTCGGCCACGATCTCGGCGTGTTTGGATGCGCAGCGCGCTACAGGCGACTCAGTTTGGGCATCGCGTGCGCGCAGCGCATTCGATTGGTACCTCGGACAGAACGACCTGCAGCGATCACTCTATGACGCCACCACGGGCGGATGCCGGGACGGTCTTCACGAGGACCGCGTGAACGAGAATCAGGGCGCGGAATCGACTGTCTCGTTCTTGTTGGCCCTACTCGAGATGCGTGCCGCGGATCGAACGAACGAGATTGGCCTCACAAACCGATTCCCGCAGCAGCTCTCGGCACAGAAGGAACATGCACAAACACTATGACGCTCGGACGCGGCTACGAAGTCCTCTTTGAACGACACTCCAAAAATCCAATCCTGACCGCCGAAATGTGGCCGTACCCAGCACACACGGTTTTCAACGCGGGCGCTACCCGATTGAAGGACGGGTCAACGCTTCTCTTGTGCCGTGTCGAGGATAGACGAGGGCACTCGCACCTTTGTGCGGCGCGATCGGCGAACGGCCTTGATGGTTGGGTCATCGATCCGGAGCCGACGTTGATGCCAAACCCGATCGAGTTCCCAGAAGAGCTCTGGGGCATCGAGGACCCGCGCATCACCTTCGTCGAGGAGCTCGACAAGTATGTCGTCGTCTACACCGCGTTCAGTCGTGGTGGACCGGGCGTAGCGTTGGCGCTCACGGAGGACTTCAAAACATTCGAACGCTTCGGCCTCGTAATGCAACCCGATGACAAGGATGCGGCGCTGCTTCCGGTTCGAATCGACGGAAACTTCGCGCTGATCCACCGTCCGATTCACGACACCGGCGCGCACGTCTGGATCTCGTACTCGCCCGACCTACGGAACTGGGGAGGGCACAAGCTCATGCTCTCGGCTCGTCGCGGAGCTTGGTGGGACGCAAACAAAGTCGGACTCTCGCCTCCTCTGATCCAGACCCCCGATGGCTGGCTCATGATTTATCACGGAGTGCGACACACCGCTTCGGGCGCCCTCTATCGACTTGGGCTCGCGCTCTTTGCGCTCGACAAGCCCGACGTATGTATCGCCCGCGGAGACTCCTGGGTGTTTGGTCCGGAAACGAGCTACGAACAAAAGGGCGACGTGGGTAACGTCGCGTTTCCGTGTGGCTACACCATCGGCGACGATGGCGATACGATTCGTCTCTACTACGGTGCTGCGGATACTTCCGTGGCGCTGGCAACGGGCAGCATCCGCGCGCTTCTCGGGTGGCTTGAGCGGAACTCGCCTCCGCCCACCAGCATTCGCCCTCCCATCGGGTGACCGCGGTCCGAAGTTCCTCGCAACTGCTGTCTTTTCAGTCCGCTGACTGAGCTGCCTTGCTTGTTTTTGAAGCACTTCGTGGCAGAATGATGCTCGCTTATGTTTGCAAGGGGGACGGTACAGCTATCACGGGTCGTTGCGATTTTCGCGATGCTCTTGAGCGTGTGCGTGGGCTGCGTCGGCGGTCCGCAGCCGACTCCTCCGAACAATCCCGGCAACGGCTTTCACGGCGGGCGCCAAGATCCGAACGAGACGGACAACACCCCGACCGCAAACGCGGGCGACGCAGGTCGAAGCGGAAGCGGAACCGTAGCCGACGCCGCCGTGGCTCGTTACGACGCTGCGCCACCGCCTGCGAAGAGCGACGCAGGGACGACTCTGGATGCGTGCATCGATTCCGACTCGGACACCGATGCAGATGCCTATACGAAGCAGAGTCCGGTTCCATCGGTCGACGTCACGAGCGGCGCCCGGTAAAGTACGCGCATGCGTCATATCGTTACTCTCCCGCGAGTCCTCGCCGGAATGACTGTCATCGTCGTCGGTTTTCTCGCGACGAACTCGCACGTGGCTCGAGCTCGGGTCGTTGCGCAGACTCCACAAATCACGGGTAGGGACCGCGCGACCGGAACGGTAGGTCAGGCAGGCGCCGAGTTCGTGCTGGCAAACGGTGCGACTCTGTTGCTTCCTTCGGGCCTGCCGATCGGCAACTCACGCACGTTGACCTTCGCGACGGCCGGCCGTGCGCCAAGACCGGCCTCGGTCGCGCCAGGCTTCGTGCGCCAAGGCGGCGTATACGCGTTCGACGGGGCGATCAACGCAGAGACGGCGCCGCTGGTGATGAGCGTCACGGTTCGAAATCTTGCGGCCAAGCCGAACCACGATCTTGTTATCGCCGTCGAGCAAGCGACGATCTGCGATGCACAACATCGCGAGCGCATCGAAGGTGGTCAGTTGTGCTCAGGATGGGTGCTGTCCCCAGCGACATACGACGCTGGCGTCAAAAAAATATCCGCCGAGGTGGGAGCCCCCGGCGGATTTCGTTTGATGTTCGGTTGGGTCCCGAGCGCCGCCAACAGTGCTAACTAGAGCTGCGCTGCACGCGTCGGAACTTGTGTAAGAACGAAGCGAGCGATCCTGGATTTCGCGTCGAGATCCAGAGGCGACCGCGACCGCGGAACTCCGCGACGAGACCTTCGCCAGAGAGGAAGAGGCTCTTGAGCCCGCCCACTTTGCGAACGCTGTACTCGAGGTTTCCGGTCCAACCAAGGATGTGGTTGTTGTCGACAACGTATCCGTAGTCGCCGACGTCGACCGCGTGAATACCGCCGTAGCACGAGAAGAAGAGCGGTCCGACGCCGTCTGCCTTCAGGAGGAACATCGATGCGGATGTGAAGAAGCCCTTCGCGCCGCCCCACTTGGTGTTGAGCTGCACGCTCGGTGCGCTCGCGAGGAACGCTCCAGAGTTGAGAAACACAGGGGTCTGGCCATCGCAGTTGATCACTTCGATGTCGCCCTCGGGCCCAGGTGCAAGCCACAGAGTTTGCCCAGGCGCGGTCGCGGTGAAGGTGTTCTGAAACACGCTCTCCCCGCCGAGGAGCTTGCGCTTCGCTGCGCCGAGAAGGCCACCGGTCATCGCGGTTTTCATCTCGATCGCCGTGTCGCGGGCGACCATTGCGGCGGGCTCGACGAGCATGGACTCGCCGGGCTGCTCGAACTGCACGCGAATCGTTGCGAAGTCAGGCTTCTGTTTGAATTCGTATTGCATTGTCGTTTACCTCTGCACCGGTGGAAGAAGCTGACCGATGACTTGTCCGTACTCGCTTGCGTTGCGTGATTGAATCCAGATGCGCCCCTGTCCGCGGAACGCGCAGACGAGGCCTTCGCCGCTCAGAAAGCTCGAGACCCAACCGCCGGCGCTCTTCGTCACGCTGTATTCGAGCGTTGCGTCCCAAGCCACGAGGTGTCCGGTGTCGATGACGAGATCGTTGTCGCACTGGATCTCTTGAATCGCGCCGAATCCGCCCACGATCAGCTGACCCGGAGCTTGAGTCGTCGCCTTCATGATGAACAAGCCAGCTCCTGAGAAGAAGCTGCGCACTCCGCCGACCTTGGTCTCGATATTGACGTGCGGGCTGCACGCGATGAAGGCACTCGACGACAAGAAGTACC
>CAZWQH010000040.1:0-18636 GCA_964635815.1 uncultured Sandaracinaceae bacterium | reverse complement strand
GGACAAGGGCTCATCGCGCAAGACAGCGGGAGCATCACCCTGACTGACGTCGTCGTCGATCGTGCGACGACATACGCGCTGCTCTCATCGGGCGAGAACACGGCCGTTTCGCTGACAAAAGCTGTGCTTCGCCGAACACGAGTCAACGGCGACGGAACTGGGTACGCCGTTTCCGCGGAGCGGCAGAGCCGCGTGACCATCTCGGAGGCGTTGATCTCGGACAACGTGGAGGTTGCCGTCGCCACCACGGGTCTTGGCTCCGTCGGACTCGAAGACGTCGTCATTCAGAACGTGCGAAGTGCGCCGGGCAGCAGTGCCTCCGCGGGACTGAGCGCGACACGCGGAACGATCCTGGGCCGCCGGATCTTGATTCGCGACGTACAAGGTTCCGTGGGCGTCGTGCTCGACTCCGGATCCATGACACTTGAGCACGCAGTGCTTCGCGAGATCGTCGACGCATCGCTAGGTCCCGATCTTCCGGTCGGCTTTGGTTTTGGAACGGACACTGGCACTCTCACTTTGCGTAACGTGGATATCGCCGGCGTTCCGCATTACGCCATCGCTGCAACGCGGGGCGAGCTCAATATCAACGACGTCACCGTCCACGACGTGCGTCCGTGGGATGGCTTCGGGATGACGCTGATCGTACGCGAGTCACGGACTCGTGTTGCTCGACTCTCCATTGTCGATGCCATCGGTGCCGGTATCCGCATCTACGAATCGCCCGACGTTGAGCTGTCTGACGTTGTCGTGAATAACACGACGGCCGCCGCAAACAGTGACGAATGGGGCCGCGCGTTCTCCGTCGGGCTTGGGTCTCGGGTCGCGCTCCAAAGGGCCATGTTTGGGGGGGCCGCGGACGCACAGATCTACGTCTCGGGCGGGTCCCACCTCACGGCTTCCGATGTCACCGTCACGAACACGCGCGCTCGCCCGTGTGCCGCAAGCACCTGCCGAAGCGAGCCTGCCGGCTTTGGGGTTGCTCTCGTAGGCGAGGGGACCCAGTTGGATCTACGAGAGTTCGATATCGATGATTCAGCGCTCTGCGGCGTGCTCGTGGACATCGGCGCTCTCGCAAAACTCGGACGGGGTCAGATACGCCGATCGAGTGTTGGGACCTGTATACGCGCGAGCGACTACGACGTGACGACGGTCACTCGCGATGTGGTCTATCGAGACAACGGTGTAAACGTCGATACGGTTTCCGTTGCGATCCCCGGCGAGCTACCGCCGATCCGCTGATCCCTAAGACGCAGCTCGTAAGACGGTCGAGATGCTGACGTCGATCTGGCTTCGCATCGCGCGGATGAGACTGTCCACTTCAGCGTCCGACGCACCGAGCTTCGCAGCGAGAAGGTGCTTCGTTTCGACGAGGATTGCCGCTTGTGCACCGCCAATCCATCGGGCGACTGTCGCGCGGTGAACGTTGTACATGCGGCCGATGTCCTCCGACGAAACGCCGTCGATCAAATACATGCGCAGCACGTTTCGGTCGCGAGCAGTCAGCGACCGGAGAGCTGCTGTAAAGGCCGCTTTGAACGCTCCTGCATGTTCGGCGCGAAGACTCGCAACCTCTGGTGAATCGTCGCACCAAAGCGGCATATCGTCGGCCTCGCTGAGCGACGCAGACGGGTCGCGCGAGCTTCGGCGCTTCGCGGAGTACGCAAGACGGATGGCGGTTACTTGCGTCCAGGAGCGAAGCGGCCCACGGCCGAGATAGTTTTCTATGCGGCGGCGCTCCCCGTTTGCCGCGACGAACAGATGAACAAGAGTCTCTTGACGCATCTCGTTCGCGAACTGACTCGACGAGTCGACTCTCCGAACCGCCAGATCGACACCTGGGAGAATTTTTTCCTCGAACAGCTGCGTGGCTCGTGCGTCTCCTTGGGCGAGCGCGCATGCGAGGTAGAGATCGGACGCATGCGCGAAGCTCGAGTCGTCCATCGAATCCCCGCCCGTGGGCATCGCGACGTCCGGGTCTGGTCGGACTCTTTCCGCGACATACGCTCGAAACTCGGGGAGCGAAATGCTCACTCCCGACCATTCCTCGGAAGCTAACTTCCACGCGGATTCAATGGTCATTGCCTTAGGGATAGTGCCCGATGTGCGGGGACGTCGTTGAGAAACCGGTCACGGAAATCTTTGTCAGAGAACCGCTCGGCCATGGTTTCGACACGCGCTCGACCTCGAAAACGCACCTCCATCGAAAGCTCGGTCTGACCTGCAAGCTGCAGCACTCGGGCGCGTGTGAGGTACACAAGGGCTTCGTCTTCCTCGATGCCGCCAAGCTGGTCGCGCTGGCGCAGCGCCAGCTCGCTGTGGGTCAGGGCAGTTGCAATCTGTCCGTCGGAGAGGGCGAGCTCAGCGAGGGTCACGTTTGCCAGGATTTCCACCGCGCTGGTCTTCTGTGCGGCTGATCCTGCTTCATGCGCGATTTCGCTGGCACGCCGAAGCTCCCGGCGCGCGTCGTCTCCTCTCTTCGCACTTGCGAACGCGCGTGCGAGGTAAAGGGCGACGAAGCTTTCGAGCCGTTTGTCACCCACGTCGCGGGCCGCGCTTCGAGCGGCTTCCAAGTGAAGCTGCGCGTCGCGAAACAATCCAAGGCCGAGGCTCGCGTACCCCAAATTGGTGAGCACGTATCCTTCGAGGGCGCGAAAGCGAATCTTGCGCGCACGTTCCAGCGCGACGGTCAGCGCTCGGACTGCTTCTTCGTAGTCGCCCACGCGGTTGTAGGCGTCGGCAAGGTTGGCCGCGGCGCCAGCGGCGCTTCGTGAGTCGCCTATCTCTTCGTAGATTGCCAGTGCCGCAAGATACGCATGGCGCCTTTCTCCGTGATCGCCCGTAGCGGCCGCGAGTTGTCCTTTCCACACCGCGAGCTCAGCGCGCAGCATCCGAGACGGCCCGTGGGTGCTGTGCGCGTTTTTTCCGTCCGGATGAGTCGAGTGGCCAAGGACCAGGTCCTCCGCTCGAATCAGTGCGCGACGAGCTTCTGCTACCTCTCCCGCGTAGAGCAGCATGACGGCACGGCGGCCGAGTGTGCGTGCCAGAATTTCTGCGCTCTTCCCTCTTTCCGCGGCCTCGATTCCGTGTCCGATGATCTCGAGTGCGTCGCGTCCGTCACCGAGCCGCTGCCTCAATACGGCTTGCTCGGACAGTGCCATTGCAGTCTCTTCGTCCGTTCGCGCGGAGAGGATCGCCGCTTCGAGCGCGGTCTCCTCATCACGCACCGATCCGAGTAGCGCGAACGCCTCGGCGCGAGCCATGTGGAGCTCATAGGCGACGGAAGCGGGCGCTCCGACCGCGAGCGCCCTGTCCGACAGAGCAAGCGCGCGCGTGGCATCGGCACGCCGAATCGCGCTGGTCGCGGCTTTCGCGTAGGCAGCCGCCGCGTCGAGTTGGAGATCAGCGCGCTCTAGGTGCATCGCGCGCGCATCATGGTCGGCGCTTCGGAGCGATTCGAGCAACGACGCAGCTCGTCGGTGGAGATCCCGTCGTGCCGAGGTTGGTAGTGCCCGGTACGCAACCTCTTGCACGAGCGCGGAAGCGAATCGGTAGCGCGAATCCGCTCGGCCGACACCAGGCTCGGAGGGTGCTGATCGCAAGAGAATCTTCTTCCGAACGAGTTGTTGTATCGCCTCCGCTGCAAGCGGACTTCCAAGCGTGACGATGTCGCTTGCGCTGGCAGCGCTGTCCAGCACGGCGAACGCCTCCGTGACTTCGCGCTCGAGAGCTGAAAGGTCGTCGAGTCGCAGCTGGATCGCTGCTTCAATGCTGGGTGAGAGCGGCGTAGCCGTCGACCCCGTCCGATCATGCTGGGCGGCGAGAATCTGCTCGATGAACAAAGGGTTTCCGTCGGACGCTCGATGGAGTGCCTCTATGTCGACGCCGGGTGCCGCGAGCACGCGTGCAAGGTCTCGCGTTCCCGAGAGCGACAGCCCACGTACCTCCAGCTGTCGTGCGTCTCCTCCGACGAACGGTTCAGCGTCCGCTCGCTTCGACGGCGCGTTGCGTGAAGTCCCGACAAGAAGCACTCCGCGCGGATTCTCAGCCAGGAGATCGGAGAGGCACTCGAGCGTGCTCCTCGATGACGTGTCCACATCGTCGAGCACCAGTAGCGTGGGAGCTTGGCTGACCGAAACCATGTCGTGCGTGCTCGACTCGGGGTGCAATCCAAGGGCTCGCTCGATTCGTGTGCGCGCAAGGTCTCGCTGCCGGGCGGCTCTCGCCTGAACGGGGAGCGACGCTGATGCCTCCTCATCTTGCGCATCGCGCTCGTGGTCCCAGGCGGAGAATCCGGAGCGCCTCGACTCGGCCTCGAGCGCGCGCGCGAGGTCGAGCGGGTCCTGCAAGCCCCGAGTTGAACGACCATCGACATGAAGGACGCGCGCTCCCTTTGCGCGAGCGGTATCCGCGAATGTGGAGACCAGCCGAGTCTTGCCGACGCCAGCGGATCCATGCAGCAAGATTGCGAGCGACTGATCGAACGCATCTGCGTAGGCCGCTTCGAGCTGCGTCAAGTCGGCAGCGCGTCCGATGAGTGGGGCTGCAGGGCTGTCGGAGTCATCCCGGGCGCCCGCGAGCCGAACAAGCTGGTCGCTCAGGACGTCCAGCCGGAAGCTTTTGCGCGCAGTGGGAACCATAGAGCGGTGCACCAGCACTCCGGAGTCTGCAGAAAGAGCGGCTAGGAGCGGAGCAAGGTCGGTCGCCGAGTCCTCGGTGAGCTGCAGAGAGAGGGAGGACGCAGCGCGTGCGATTCGGAACGGGGCGACGAGCAGCGCGGATGCGATGGGGTTGGAGTTCGTGATGCGCATCCCCAGGGCGAGGGCATCACTCTCCTCGTCGCCGCGCCATGTTTCGCTGCTTAGAACTACACAATGATAGGCGCGCCCACCACTCATGATGCCGCGCTCGAACGTGCGGAAATGCACTGGCTTGTCAGTTGCCTCGTTAAGGAGGCGCGTAACCTCGGCCATCGCGACGGACTCCGCCAGGAAGATTCCGACGACGAGTTGGGAGTCTCGACGTCTGATCTCCGGTGCGCTGGCTCTGGCGCGAGCGGAACGACAGAGCGTCAGCAGCGCATCGAGCGCAGGACGCTTCGTGGCTTCGCTGGAAAGTGCGCGTACGACGAAGTCATCGAGGTCTGCAGGCACATCATCGCGTTCCGTTCGCAACGATGCGACGGGCTTGGTCATCATGTTCACGAGAATCTCGTGGACGCTAACGCCGCGGAACGGCTGCCGTGCGAGCAGGCATTCGTAAATCACGACGCCGAGCGAGAAGATGTCTGCGCTCTCCGTGACCGAAGCGGCGTCTGAGAACTGTTCGGGCGCCATATACGCAGGGGTTCCGATCATCATGTTGGGGCGCGTTCGATCGAGCACATCCGATCCTTCGATGGATCGTGTGGTGAACTTGGAGATGCCGAAATCGATCACCTTCACTCGCCCCGATGCCTCGATGAAAATGTTCGCGGGCTTGAGGTCGCGGTGAATGATCCGATTGCGATGCGCGGCGCTGAGTGCATCACCAACGGAAGTCGCGAGGTCGAGAACGCGTTCCACGGGCAACGGTCCCAGTCGAGTTAGCTCTTCAGCGAGCGAGCAGCCTTTCAAAAACTCCAGGACCAGAAATGGACTCCCGTCTTCGAGGACACCCATATCGATGGCTTCGACGATGTTTGGGTGACCGATCGTTGCAGCTGCACGCGCCTCGTTGTGGAAGCGGCGCACGATTTCGCGATCGTGCGCAATGGACGGGTGCAGGACCTTAATTGCGACCGTTCGACCAATCAACGTGTGAACGGCTTCATAGATGGCGCCCATGCCGCCTTCTGCAACGCGCCGGATGATTCGGTATCGACCCGCAAGAGTGAGGTCAGCAAAAGGGTCTTCGGTCGAGGCGGGCTGGGCAGAAGCGCTGGCACGTCCAGAGCCTTCCGCGCCGGCTCCGGAAGGAGACGTTCGCAGGTGCGCCACGATGGCCTCGCGGCATTGCGTGCATACATCCAGGTGTGAGTCGAAAACCACGAGGGCATCTCCGCGCAGGCGTCCGTGCGCAAAGGCTTCGAGGTCCGCATCACTCGGGTGATCACGCATCAAAACCGCAGTGTACGCGGGTATGCGTCGTTGTTCACGACCCGAGAATCCCCTGGAAACCTGTCAGGTTCTTAAGCCCTGCTCGCTTGTCGTTACGTAGTCCCGGCGCCAGGATGCGGCGCGATGCGTCGTATCTATCTCCTGCTTGCTTGCTTTGCGTGTCTCGGTGCCAGTACTCGATGTGCGAGCCCGGTCGCCGTCTGCTCGGGAGACGTCCTTGCTGATCAGCTAACCGCGGCGACGGCCGGACAAGTCGTGACAGCGCCTGCTTGCACGGTTCGAGGTTCGTTTCGTGTTCCTCCTGGCGTGAAACTGCGCGGCGTGACGGGCAGTGTGATTCACGGAACGGGTGATCACGCAGTCACGCTCGTGACGGGCTTGGCACCCACTTTCCTCGATAACATCGTGATCGAGTCCGAGGGGAAGATCGGCGTGCTTGTCGAAGGGGCGTCCCGCGCGGTCGTCTCGAACGTCACGGTTCGCGCGACACGCGGACTCGCGATCGCAGCGCGCGACGCCACACTCGAGCTCACTGATACGACACTCGTGGGTCCGGTGGTCGGTGACGGGAGCGATTCGAAATACCTTCGAGTAGCAGCGGCCGCTCCTCCCGTGTCGGAGTGCCCGAGCGCTCCGTGCGAGTGCGCACCTGGTTCGGCCGACGGTGAGCGTGTGTGTGCGGCCGATGGAAAGTGGTCGACGCTCACGGCGACAGTTGGACTCGCGGTTCATGGCGGCATGCTTACCGCCGTGCGGCTGACCGTTTCTCGGTTTGCAGAATACGGTGTCGCCTTGGAAAGCGCGCAAGCGACGTTTCAGGGACTCGGGGTCCAGGAGATCCTCGGGACCGGCGTCTATGTGAACAGCGGAACCGTCACGTTCGCGCAAGGAAGCATCTCGCGGACGCTTCAAGGTGTTCGTGGCTTCCCGTCGTTCGGCCTGATCGTCGTGGGTGATGCTGTTGTCACGACCGCGGATCTTCACGTGTCTGACAACGCACGATACGGGTATGTGCAGGTGGGCGGTGCTGCTCAGCACGTCCGTATGACCGGCGAATCGAACAAGGATGCCGCCGTCTGGGTCTCGAACGTTTCGCAGTTCGCGCTGATGGGTTCGTCGCGCTTCATGAACAACACATTCGCGGGAATCGTCGTGTCAAACAGTCGTGACGTGACTATCGACGGTGCGATGGTTGGCGGCACTGCGATGTCGCGTCGGCCTGTGGGAACGGGCGGCGTGATCGAAGTCGGTGACGGGCTTCATCTTCGGGACGCCGCGACGAACGTGCGATTCGCGAACATGACGTTGGTGAACAATGCGCGTGCTGGCTTCGTCGCAAACCTGGTCGGAGGGATGACCGGTTCGTTCGAAGCGGTCTCGGTCGAATCAACGGGAACGTCGCTCGGCGCTATCGCAGGAACGCTTGACGGTGCCGGACGACAGATTCAAGCGGTGCAGGGCGGTTGGGACACAGGGATCGTGCGACGCGGAGCCGCAGCCTCGAACGATTCCGCGTTTACCGGGCGCTTGGATTCCGTCGCAGCGAACATGATGGACGGCGTTCGATCCGCGCGCGAATCCATCGCGGTCGTCTTCCCCATGTTCTGAAGCGAGCTCGTTCAGAACGGTACCTGAGTGAGATCGAGTCCGCCTGGGTATGCATAGCTTGTCTGAGCGCCGTATCCGTACACCACGATACCTGCGGGCATGGTCGAGCGGATCGTATGCGTTCCTGAGTCCGTCAGGCGAACTCGTGCGACGCGGAACCCTGACTCGCCGACGACAGTGAACTGGTCGCTCGTCAGCTCGGCCTCGTCGACGATTACCGTCGCGTCACTTGGAGCGACGACATTGACGAAGTTCGCGTCGAACGTGGGCGACGCATAGAACGTATAGCTCATCCGATATTGGCGTTGCGGAGGGGCCATGATCATCGACGGATCGCTAGATGGGTTCTCGCTTTCCGGCTCGACCAAAATCGAGCCGTGAATGAACTGTCCAACGGCGATCGGGTTCGTCGCAGTGATTTTCACGTCCGTCCGCACTTCCAAGAGTTCGGCGCGCGGTGAGTCGGCCGTCAATGTGATCGCAGGGGAGATGGGGGGATCGAACGAAACGGTGGTCTCCCGACCAGTGACCTGCTGGATGGACAATGCGTAGCCGGGATTCGCGCGCGCCGAAGGTGGAGCAAAGTTGGTAAGCAGGTATTCGTTTCCGTACGACAACCTCGGCAAAATCGTGTCTTCGAGGTGATCACAGTAACCAGTCCGGACGTCCGGTACGAGGCCGCAGTCGACTCCGCCAATGACTTGGACCGGGTGTGTCGCCTCGATCTGCAAGTCCGACAAGTGTGGAGAGAATCGCGCGTCCGCGAGCGTACGTGGCACCGTCGCAGCGATTGTCGAGCGCAGCTGCAGGACGTCGCCTCGCATGAGGTCGATGGTTCCACTCCCGCTGCTGTCGAGCCCCGTCGTGCCTGGAACCACCCGTGCGACATCTCCACGAATCGTCACGCGCGTGTTGTCGGTAGTCGCGGTGATTGCAACGAACGACGGTCCAAGCGGCGCGGCGTGCCACGTGGTGGTGACGTAGCTCGTGCCCAACGCGTTTGCGGGTAACAGGAGCGACGCGTCGTTCGTGAACGAGCCGCAAACCGTGGGCGGAGAATCAAGCGCGACGCACTCAGGATTTCCGATCTCGGCGAGTTTGTACTCGAGGGGATTGAACTGATACACGGTCACCGGCCGATCGGAAACGAGTCGATACGCGCCACCGCGCGCGAGGACACTCGGAAGCGTGGGTGGCCGAACCAGCGTCGCTGGTGCCTTGGGCCCCTTCAGCTCGTTGACCCAGGGAAGGTGGATCACAGCGAGCTGATTGCCTTCGATCGTGCGGGTCGCAACAGTGGCTGAGCCGCGCGTGACCCTGACTTCGGTTCGCTCGGACGTCGCCGCCGCAATCGCGACGGCGAAGTGAAAGAACGAGTCAAGTTGAGTGTTCGAGGTGACTGTTGGGTAGTACTCGCAACCTACATACGTCGAGCCGAGCATCCTCGGTGCGCAGGGTCCCGCGCATCCGTTCGGTGTGCACGTAAGACCCAGCTCCGCACTGCATTCAAACGTCGTCGTCTGCGTTCCCTGGGAGTTGCAGATCGTCGCGATTCCGTCTGCGCACGTCTCACGTCCTGGACGGCAGATCGATCCATCGGGCAGGGGTGGCAACGGAGCGTCGAGCTGGTTCGTGCCCCCGTCGGCGATGGGGAACGGTTTCGCGTCGCTGCGGCGATTGCAGGCGAAGCACGCCGTGCAGACGACAAGCCCAACTACGGCGGTGTGAAAGGAACTGAAGAAAGTCTTGTTCATGGCTCTCCGAGCAGAATGCAACTACGCAACGGTGAAACCCGAGGGAAACTTTAGCGAACCGTCCGCATCAGCTCGAGGAACTCGTTCGCGGTCTTGTACGTGACGAGCCTCGCGGATTCGATTCCTTGTGAGTCGTGCATCACGACCAGCGGAAGGCCTCGCTGGTTGTATTCCTTGAGCAGCGCGTATTTCTCGGGAGTGGCTTTCCCGGTGCTGAGGTCTACACGAATGGGAACGAAGCGTGATGCCTCTCGGACGACGCGCGGGTCCGCGAACACGTCGCGATCAAGCTCGCCGCACGCGCCACACCACGAAGCTCCGAAGTCGACCAGTAGTGGACGACGGTCGGTCTTGGCTGCCCTGCGAGCGTCTGCGATGTTCTCCCGCCACGGGATGCGTGCACCCGGCTCGAGCGCGGTCATGTAGAGGACCAAGCCGAACAGACCGACAACGGCAAACATCATCGCGGGTACCTTGCGGAAGGCGAGCGCCCGTTGCTCACGGTCGAACGGGAGGTCGATCGCTCCTGCCAAGATTCCGATTGCTGTCGCGAGCGCAGCGAAGGCGATCAGACCCATGCTTCGGGTGCTGAGCGCCCGGAGCGGCAGCAAGTCGCGAATGTACCAGAGCGCGACGGTGAACATGACCATCGCAAAGATGCTCTTCACCCAGTCGAGCCACGCGCCGGATTTCGGCAGAGACACAGCGAACGTGCCGACGACGAAGAATAGCGAGCCCAGACCGAGTGCGTATACGAAGAGGCAGAGCGTGCCAAGCAGGACGTTGCCCGAAGAGGCCACCCAGCCGAGCAGGAACAGCAGAACGGGCCCCGTGCATGGCGCTGCGATCAACGCGGAAGCCATTCCGAGCACGAACGCACCGCGATACCCGACGCCGCCTGCATCGTTGAGCCGATTTCGCAAACCGGAAGGCAGCGCGATCTCGAACAATCCAAGCATGGAAAGACCGAGAGCGCCGAACATGACTGCAATGCCGATAGCGACGGACGGGGACGACAGAAACGACGCGAACGCGCCTCCCGTCCGCGCTGCGATCAATCCGAGCGGCGTGAACAGCGCTGCGATGCCGAGGACGAACGACGCCGACAGAAGCGCGCCTTGTGTTCGGGACTTGGCAGTGCGCGCGCCGAAGATACTCACCGTCACAGCGATCATCGGGTACACGCACGGCGTCATTGCGGTGCCGACGCCCCCGAGAAACACCATTCCGAGCGCAAGGCCAAACGCTCCACTCGACAGCGCGCTTGCGAGCTGCGTCTCGACGTTCGACAGCGGATTCGATGCGGTCGGCAGCTTGAGCAAAAGCACAAATGCCGCTGCCAGGAGCAGGACCGCGCCCAAGCGCAGCTGCCAGGCCTTGCGCGTCTCGGTAGATACGGCGAGCGCTCGAGGCTCTTCGGCGTTTTCAGACATGTCCGCAAAACGTAGCAGGCGGGCGCGCCCGTACAAAATGGTGCTTCCGGACGCTCCTCTGATAGCTTTCAACGCGAAACGTGCCGCTCCTCGCTCTCTTTTCAGTCGCTTGCGCCATTGCCAGCGCCTCTCCGGTCCTGGCGGAGTCCGAGTTGCGGACGACTTTGAGGTCGCCCTTCCATACGTACGCCTTTCGCGCGAACACTACCTTCGTTCTGTTCGTCGTCCTGCCCGTAGCGACCGCCGCGTATGTCTTGGTCGGTGATTGGGCGGTCTCGTATGTGATCGCCACGCAGGCTGTTCCGTCTGCCTTGGCGCTGGGTGGCTTTCTCTTCGCGACGGCTTCGGTCGTTTTGGCCTTCCTCGCGTCCGCGGTTTTGGTTCGGTCCGACCGCGGGGTTCTTGCTTGGTCTTTGTCCGCGCTCTTCCTGACGCTTGCCGTGGTCGCCCTCGGGATTGGCGCGCAACGGTCACTTCTGATCGGCTCCCACGATCAATTCCGGTTCGGGACGATCAAGCCTGCGTCGGGGCGAGAGTCGCTCTCGCTTCTAGCCGTCGCGGCAGCGGTCCTCGGAGGCGGTGTGGAAGTGTTGCGAGCGGTCTATTCGCGTAGGCGCAAGAGCTAGCTCTCGAGACCGCGGACTCTCAACCGAGCTCGAGCTCGACTTCGATCTCGGCGCTTGCCTCGGCTGTCGGCGAACGCCACTCGAGCGCCTCAAGCGTGGTGTCGAGCGGCGCATCGATTCGAAGGGTGGCCAGTTGTCGATACAGCCGAGCTTCTTTGCGGTGCGCTTCGAGTTGAGCGGAGAGCGATGCAGCTCCGCGAACCAGCCCTTTGGGCCACTCGTTGCAATCGACCGGGATGCGGTCGAGGTTCTGGTAGTGAGCCAGGACCGCGGCGGCACCGCGCGCGCCCCAGCGAGGAATACCCGGAATGCCGTCAGCGTCGTCTCCAACGAGCGCGAGCCAGTCGGGAATGCTCCCGGGGGCGACGCCATACTTCTCTGCCACGCCATCGGTGTTCATGATCCGGTCTTCGAAGCGATTCCACATGACGATCCTGTCGCCAGTGACGACCTGGGCGAGGTCTTTGTCTACCGCTGCGATACGAACCTGTTTGACTCGTGCGTCCTTCGCGATGGCGACGGCGCCGGTCGCAAGGGCATCATCTGCCTCGAACTCGACCATGGGCCAGGCGGTGATTCCCGCAGCTTGCGCGACGCGTTCGGCGAGATCGAACTGGCCGAAAAGGTCCGGGTCCATGCCTTCTCCGGTTTTGTAGCCCGCGAAGAGATCGTTTCTGAACGACTCGATCACATGGTCGAACGCCACAGCACCGTGACTGATGTTGTGGCGGTCGCGGGCGGCTCGTAGTGCCCGGTAGAGCGCGCGACACGCGCCGATCTCCATGCCGTCGCTCCGGCGGCGATGCGGAGGTGCACCAAACCACATCCGATGCAGCTCGTAGGTGCCATCGAACAACACGACTGTGATCTCATTCGTGCTCAAGGACGCTCCGTCTCGCGCCGCAAGTGTTGCTCTAGCAAGCGCCTTGTCGAGCTTTTGTTACTCTGTTCCCGACCTGCAAGCAGTCGGGGAAGTCACTCTGTTCCCGACCTGCAAGCAGTCGGGGAAGTCACTCTGTTCCCGACCTGCAAGCAGTCGGGAAAATTGGGAGCGGTTGGGTTGACTGCAGATTGGTGCGCAAGCTAGCTTCCCCGCGCAAACGTTGGGGTTTCCCGCGACTGATCGGATTCGCAATTCGACGGCGGGCCCCATGCGACTTGCCGACGCACAAAACTACGCCCCCATGATTGAAATCAACAGGACCGCCATCATTCGCTTCATCTCGATGTGCGCAGTTGTCGGAAGCTCCGCGGCGTGCGGTCCGGTGATGCACACCGCGACTACTTTGTCGGCTCGCACCGCGATGGACTCGGCGCGTGCCCGAGGAGCGGCCGCGTCCGCCCCTTACGACTACTTCAGTGCTCTCGAGTACCTGGCGAAGTCTGGCGAGGAAGCGTCCGAGTCGTCCTGGGAAGATGCCGTGCGATATGCAGAGCGCGCCGAGCAGCACGCGAAACGCGCTGCGGAAATCGCTGGCCGATGAGCCGATCGATCAGCAACGTGGCGCAGACTTTCGGTTTGAAATCAGCCGCCATAGCAGCCGTCCTCCTGGCCTCCGCATGCGGCGGCAGCGCGCTTCGGACGCGCGTTCAATCCCTCGATCCCGTCCTTGCGGATGCAGAAGCGCGCGGTGCGATGAACTGCGCTCCACGTCAGCTGGCAGTCGCTCGTGCGCATCGCGAGTTCGCGGTGACGGAGCTCGACCAAGGAAACACCGAGCGGGCTGCGCAGCACGTGACGATTGCGGAGGAGAACGCGCGCGCGGCCGTGGCGGTTTCGGAACCCGGCCGTTGCACGGCGGAGAACGTTGTAATTCATTCTGTGCCCGGCGATGCCGACGGAGACGGGATCCTCGATGCCACGGACCGCTGCGTCACGATCCCGGAAGACCTTGATGGCGTGGACGATACCGACGGTTGTCCCGAACGTGAAGACACCGACGGAGACGGCATCCCTGACGACGCGGATGTTTGCGACTCACTCGGCGAGGACCTCGACGAGGTTCTCGATTCGGATGGTTGTCCTGAGCCGGACAATGATCTGGATGGCGTGCTGGATGCGCAGGACCGATGTCCCGTTGATCCGGAAGATCTCGACACGTTTGAAGATGTCGACGGGTGCCCAGAGAACGACAACGACCGAGACCTAGTTCTCGACGATGCGGATGCGTGCCCGAACGAGCCTGCTCCACCGGCTCAGGCGGACGGATGCCCGCGCCAGTACGAGGGTGTCGAGGTCACGGCGATGGCGATTCGTATTTCGAACACCATCTTCTTCGAGACGAACAAATCGGTGATTCGCGCGGTCTCGTTCCCGCTTCTAAATGTGGTCGCCCAAGTGCTCCAAGAGAACGCAACCATCACGGTGGAAGTACAAGGCCACACGGACAGTCGCGGAAACGACGCGCGCAACCTCCGTCTCTCGCAGGGAAGAGCCGACGCTGTTCGTGCGTATCTGCTCGCTCAGGGTGTTGCCCCAGAGCGACTGACGTCGCGCGGCTACGGAGAGACTCGGCCAATCCAATCCAACACGAGCGCAGCTGGCCGCGCCGCAAATCGACGAGTCGAGTTCGTTCGGACTGATTCAGGAGGAACGCCGTGAACAAACACATGCCGAAGATCTTCGGAGCATTCATCCTGATAGCGACGGGTCTCATTGCCCCGGGCGTAGAGGCGCAGCGTCCGGTTCAAGAGGTTCTCGACCTCAACCGTCGCGCGATGGCCGCGTACGATCAGCTCGATCTCGAGCAGGCAAAGCGCCTGCTTCAACAAGCCGAGCAAGTCGCGCGTCGCGGAGCCGTCACGGGCAATCCACTCGCGCGCACGTACGTCAATCTCGGAGTCGTCGCAGTCGGCGGCGAGCAGGACACGGCAAGCGGCATCGATCATTTCGTGCGCGCGATCGAGGCGGACCAAACGATCAGGCTCGACCCCCTGATCAGCACTCCTGAGATCCAGCAAGCGTTCGCTGCGGCACGGACACGCGCGCGACCCACCGAGCCCGGCCCGGACAACACGAACCCGGACAATACCAACCCCAACAACACGACGAACCCGCCCAACAACGCGAGCCCCGTGCCCGGTGACTTGGTGCACACGCCAGTCGTGGAGCAGCTGGCCGACACGCCGGTTCCCGTATATGCGGAGGCCCCGTCCGGCACCAACGTCGAGCGGATGTACCTCTTCTATCAGGGGGTAGGTCGCGTGGACTTCGAGCGCGCGGAGATGCAGCGAATCGACAATGGGTTCGGTTTCGAAATCCCGTGTCGCGAAGTATTTCAACCGCGCGTCGTCTACTACATCACTGCACTCGATGCAGATGGGAGCCCGGCTGGCTACTTCGGCACACGCGCGACTCCAGCCCGCGTGGAGATCGTGACGCGACTGAGTGGCCGCCCCCCGGCATTGCCCGGGCGCCCGCCGTCTCGCACGTGTTCTGGACACGAAGAGGAAGTCGCAGGGTCCCTCGGACTCGGTGACGCGTGTGCATCGTCGTCGCAATGCCAACGAGGACTGTTCTGCGATCGTGGATTCTGCGCGTCCGGCTCAGACAGCCCACGTTGCGACAGCAGTGACGAATGCGATTCCGGGATGTCCTGTGTGGACAACGCCTGTCAGCCTCACGACGCCGGGTCAGGTGACGTGAGTGACGCCCCACGATTCTTTGCGGACGTGGGTGTTTCGCTCGGTCTGGCCTGGGTGGACTCGGGAACAACAGCCGACAGTCTGCGACCCGACGGAATTCCCCGAACCCGGCTGCCAACCGAGGCAGGGTACATGCCCTCCGCGTGGGTCTACTGTGGCGGCGACGTCGGTCCAGATCGCATAACGGTCGATGCGACTGCTCCGTGTCAGGTTCGCATCAACTCGGCGGGTTTCGCGCCCACGCTCGCGTTCCGATTGAGCCTCGGATACTACGTCACCGAGCGGATTGCGATCGCGGCGTCTGCGCGCATCCAGTTCGAATCAGGCGAAGGCTCGCTTGCGATGCTCTTCATTGGCGGTCGCCTTCAGTACTTGATCACGGAGCCCTCGGCTCTTGGGCTCAACGCATCCGTATTTGCAGGTGGAGGAGGCGGGCAGATTCAACCTCGCCCTGCACAAACCGCAGTGCGTGGGGAGGATCGGACGCCGTTTGTGGTCTCTGGTCTGGCCGGTGTCCAAGTCGGCGCGAACATTGGGTATCGCTTCGTGCGCAACTTTGGTATTCGCGTCACGCCGGAGCTGCACTTCATGTTCCCGAGCTTCCTCTTCAACATCGATCTGACTGCCGGCGTCGAGCTCGCGTTCTAAACTCGACGCGCGATGTAAGTCGGTGTAGCGAATGCACCACACGGAATGCGTGACCATTCGCGTTCCGTGTATGACCTCGGCGTGTGCGCGCACCGACACCCGAGACGCGAGGACGAACGAGCGAAGTCCTCGCTTCCAACGCGCGCCTCGGCGATGTTAGCTTCATCGTGTTCGTTAGCGCTTTCGCGACCGAACGAACGAGGAACGTTCATGAGGGCTTGGCCTGTTAGTTATATTGTCCCGACCCGCGCTGCGATCGGGAAGGTTGCCGCACTCTTTTTGATCCCTGTCGCGCTCGTCTTTGGCTCGTGTGTGAGCCAAGTCGAAGAGGAGCACGAGGAGACGTCCGTCGTTGGCGCAACGCGCGCCGCGGGATCGGTCTGCACGACGAGCGAGGTTCCGTGCACCTCAGCCGCTCAATGTGCCGGCGTCGTTCCGACTGGAGGCCTCGGTTGCTCTGCGAGCGTCTCTTGCAATACGAACGGTCGCTGTCAGTGGTGTCCGATGGGAGCGGGCACAACGTGTCGCGCGGCCGCCGGCCCGTGCGACATCGCGGAGACGTGTGACGGAACCGCGATCGGTTGTCCCTCGGATCGGAAGCAGAACAACGGCTTCGTTTGCAACGCAGCGGGTACCGGCCTGTGTGATCTCGCGGACACGTGCGATGGATCTAGCAACACCTGTAACTCGCGCGTGCGAGCTGCAGGCGTTTCTTGTCGCGGCGCGGCAGGGGTCTGCGACCTAGCCGAATCGTGCGACGGAGCCAATCCCGAGTGTCCGGCTGATATCAAACAGCCGGGTTCTACGATTTGCCGCGCATCTGGCGGAATCTGCGACCTCGAAGAACGGTGTTCTGGCGGCAACGACTGCCCGAACGATGCTTTCCAACCGAGCACGCTCGTTTGTGATCCGAAATCACCCGGCGAGGATTGCGATGTCGAGGATCGCTGCACCGGAAGTTCTGCGACGTGTCCGGGAACCGTTTTGGCTGCGGGCACCGCCTGTCGTCCTTCGGACGGACAGCCGTGTGACGTAGCAGATACGTGCAACGGAACATCTCAGACCTGCATCGACTCCGTTCAGCCGTCGAGCTTCGTGTGCAACCCGAGCGGAGGCGGCGTCTGTGATCGGGATGACACGTGTCCGGGTGGCGTGCGAAAAGACTGCCCCCCGCGATGGCGCGGAAACTCGACGACCTGTCGACCGGCAGTTCCTGGAGGCTGCGATCAAGCTGAGGTCTGTCAGAATAACGGGCCGTCGTGTCCCGCAGACGCGATGGCGATGCCCGGCACGACGTGCCGTCCTTCGCAAGGCGCGTGCGACGTAGTCGAAGCCTGCACGGGTGCTGCTACCTGTCCGCCAGACGATTTCTTGGGCGGTGGAACCGTGTGCCGCGCGTCGATGGATCCCATCTGTGACCCAACCGCAGAGGTGTGCTCAGGGTCGAGCCCTGCGTGTCCCGCACCAGGCTACGCCGCCGCTGGAACCTCTTGCAACGGCGCGCCGAGTGGAGAGTGCGACGCGCAGGATACGTGCAACGCGAACGGCGCGTGCACTGCGAACTATCGCCCTGCGAACACGGACTGCGGGCCCGCAACGACTGGACAGTGCGACAACGACGAACGCTGCTCGGGCACTTCCGCTGCGTGTCCTGCGAATACGCTCTCACCTGCCGGTACAGTTTGTCGGCCGGCGAGCGGATCTTGCGACGTCGCCGAAACCTGTACGGGTGCGAGCGACCAGTGCCCGACTGACAATCGCCAAGCGCCTGGAGCAACCTGTCGCAACGCATCAGGCCTGTGCGACGTCGCGGAAGTTTGCGATGCCGGGGGAAACTGTCCCGCGAACGCGTTTCGACCGGCGAGCCACGTCTGTCGTATGGCCAACGGCGCGTGTGACGTGGACGACACGTGTGATGGCGCCACCGCAAACTGCCCGAACGATCGGTTCGCGCCGAACAGCACCGTCTGCCGCGCAGCCGCGCCGGGGAATCCTTGCGACGAAACCGAGCGCTGCACCGGAAGCGCCGCGGCGTGCCCGGGTAACGCGAGCCTCCCGAACGGGACGCGTTGCGACGCGGACAACGACCTCTGCAACGGTGTTCAGGTCTGTCAGGCTGGAACGTGCGGCGCCAACATGAACAGCCTCGGCGGCTGCGACGACAACAACCCGTGCACCGCGGACTCGTGCGATCCAATACGCGGTTGCGTCAACACTCCCGTTACGGACAACACTCCGTGTGACGACAGCCGGTACTGCAGTCTCAATGACGCGTGTATCGGTGGCACCTGCCGCGGCCTCACCCCGCGCGCTTGTCCAGGGCCGGCCCCCGGAACTGGTCAAGACTGCAAGATTGCGGAGTGCGACGAGACGAATGATCGCTGCACCTTGGCGCTCAATCCCGCGCCGAACTCGCCGCGATGCGTCGATGCCGTAGTCGAGCCGTACATGCTCGTCGTGATGGATAACTCCGAGTCGATGATCGCAAGCACGGGCCCGGGCGTGAACTCCTGCTTCCAGGAGCGCACGCGCATGAGCGATGCCAAATGCGCGTTCAAGACGGTCGTGAACACGTATGGCGATATCGTCTTCGGTCTCGAGCGATTCAAGACGACGTGCGATGCGGGCGGATCGTGCGGATCATCTGGATGCAGTTGTGGCGCAACCGGAGCGACCTGTCCCGCGACCTGCGTCACGTGTAACTGCACGCGACTCGAGTGCGGAACTTGCGATCCCGTCACCGGTGCAAACTGCCCGGCGAATGGAAACGACGAGACACAAGGTGAGATTCTCGTCCCGACGGTTGAGGATAACGACGTCGACC
>CAZWQH010000039.1:0-18668 GCA_964635815.1 uncultured Sandaracinaceae bacterium | reverse complement strand
TAGGGCAGCAGGAGTGAAAATTCGCCGGGCGCGTGAAAACGCGCGCACCGAACGAACGCGTCTGAGAGAAGAAGCAGAGACGGCGCGCGAAGAAGCGCGACGAGCACGGATTGCACAACGCGAGGCCGAACGCGAAGCGGCGCGTCAAGCGAGGCTCGGGATTGCGGTGACGGCACAACCGGCGCCCCAGGTGATCATCGTTGGGCACGCGGGCGCGCCAGCGTCCAGCGCGACGTCGATCTCGACCGGAGGCGCCTACGAAAGCGCACTCCGACTCAACTCCCGGCGCGCGAACTTTGGATCGCACGCAGTGACCGGAACACGTCTCGCCGAGCCCGTTCGGATCGACGTCACTTCGGGCGGCACGCTCGACGCACGCGCGCTCGGCTTGCCGGCACGGTGTTCAGGCAGTGTTACGGCCCAACCCGATGCGATTATCAACTACCAACGCCCCACCGGTCGCCTTGCGTTCTTCGTGGACGGCCACGGAGGCGACACCACCCTTATTGTCCGTGATCCTTCGGGGGCGTGGTGGTGCTCTGACGACGAAGGCGGCGGCAACAACCCGCAGATCGACTTGCGAGATCCTCAAGCAGGGCGCTACGAGGTTTGGATCGGAAGCTACAGCGCCAGCGACCGTGTCCAAGGCGAGCTCACGATCTGGGATCCGGATCAGCGTCAAGCTGCGCAGCGAGCTGAGATCGCACCGAATTGCCGCACAATGATGATCGATGCGGGCTGGTCCCACCAAATTGGCCTCTGCGCCGGTGCCGAACCGTACTGCGCCGCAGCCATGATTCGCGCTGGAACCTCACACCTGGTAGCTCAGTGCCAGAACGTCGAGCCCCGCTGTGCCGTCGCGATGGTCGAGGCGGGGTGGTCGCACCTAGCGGCGCAGTGCACCGCCGGCATCGACTCTGAATGCGCTCTCGCGATGATCCGCAACGGACAGGGCCACAACGTGGCCTCCTGTCGATAGCGGAACCTGACCGACGTTGGCGACCGGTTCAACGTCGGTGGCTGAAATGCGGAGAGGATCGGCTGTAAGGCTAGCCAGCTGACTTGGCGCTTTAAGTGGAGAGTCAAGGGAAGCGCATTGAAATCACAGCGTTACTTCCGCGCGGACCAACGGCACGCGAGTTGCGATCTACGGGTGTGGAGCCCCGCATGAACTTTCGAAGAATCGCCCTACTCTCGTCCGTTGCCGCGCTAGCCACCGCATGCGCAGCTACTCCGGAAGGACGCGGCGTGGGTGCGGGCTCTGCCCGCGCGGAAGGCGATCCGATCAATCTGCACGACTTCAACGCCTTCGACGCGACGACGTGGAAGTTCTACGCGCGCCAGACGGATACATGCGACGTATCTCCCAAGGCCGCCCGAGTGGAACGCGCAACGCGCAACGCGCTCTACAACACGGACATCATGCCAGGCGGCCCCGGCGACCCCCGGTGGCTCACGAAGCGAAACATGGCGGGCCCCGCTCTTCTCGATGCTGCCGAAATGTGGCCGGCTCTGGGCCAACTCATCGCCAACGCAAAGTACGAGGTCGACCTTCAGTGGCACATCATCGACCCCGATTCGGACGGTTTCGGCGAAGTCGTCGCGGGTCTGCGCACACTCAACGAGCGCCTCAATGCAAATCCAAACGCAGAGCCGGTCGTCGTCCGTATCCTTTACGCGGACGCGTGGCCACTCCCATGGCGTGTCACCGGATTTGGGCCTCCCCGCGCGATCAAAGATACCGACTACGCCTCGGTCATTCGAGCTGGTCTTGGCCGAGTGAACCCCAAGCTCCGGATCGTGCTGGCCTCGCACTTCTGGAACTACACCGCTCTGAACGTCATGCACGTGAAGATGGCCGTGATCGACGGTGTCACGGTGCATCTGGGCGGAGGAAATCTGTCCAACGCCCAGAACTTCCGACGTTGGCGCGGTTCACCAGAAAACAAAGCCGGCAACGAAGACGTCATGCGAATGCAGCCGTACCGTCTCGAGCTGATGCCCCCCGGCCAGCCCGTCAACCCCGAAGTGATCGGCTACTACCCGCTGCTTCTCCCGGAGCACGACTCCGCTTACATCATGAAGGGTGAAGTGGGCCAAGCGGCGCTCGCGCAGTTCGACGACATCTGGAACGCACGCGAAACCGACACGTCCAACTGCAACGAGTACTTCCAGTACCGCGATAGCAAGTGCCACGGAGAGGATCCCATGCCGAATCCGCGAAACCTACCCGTCGGGCACGTCTGGCAAGTCACTAACCCGAACTACGACGACTTCGGTATTCCGGCCGACGCGTGTCTCCCCATGGTGTTCATGGCGAAGCGCGGCTCGAACACGCTCTTCAATCAAGACCACCGAAATGCCTTGGTCGAAGGGATGTGGGCCGCGTTCGATTCCGCAGAACACACGCTCAAAGTATCTTCGCCCAACGCGAACCTCCGCGGCGCATTGAAGATCCTGGAGACGGTGCGGCGTTTCGAGGCACAAGGCACCGGCACCACGCAGGTTCTCATCCCGTTTGAGTTCAACTGGCCCCTCGAGATCATCCCGGTGCTTGGCGGTGGATCCAACTGGCTCTGGCAGAACATTCTTGACGGTGCCGTCTCCGACGCTTCGCAAGGCGCGGGTCGCCCACTCGACTACCGCTGGCAGTCGCTGGACGGCGAGAACACGTTCAAGGGCTGGAAGAAAGAACACGGCCGTCACATCAAGTACTACTCCGTCGATGGAGAGATGGTCCTTGTCGGTAGCTTCAACCTCGACGAGCAGAGCGTCCTTCGCTCGCGTGAAGTCATGATCGCAATCGACGACGAGCTAGTCACACGCCAGTACGACTCGAAGATCTTCGACGCTGACTTCGCGATCGGCCGCTCGATCGTGGGATCCGAAACACCGAACTACCCCGCCTTCCAACAGACGACACCTGAAGACGTCCTCTACGGAGCGCCTCCTGCTCCGTGCCAGGGTTGCGCTTGGGAATGAGCTAGCGTCCTTTCCGGTCCGCTCCTCGAACGTTTGCTTTCATCGCGCGCGGGACGCATTCTCGCGCGCGCATGGACCACACGCCCATCTCGCTGCGGCTGACTTCGGCAGCAGGCCTCGTGCTCATGATCGGAATCGCGTGGGCGATTTCCTACGACCGAAAACGGTTCCCGTGGCGCATCGTTCTGTGGGGAACCGGGCTCCAACTCCTCTTCGGACTGTTCGTCCTCAAGAGCAGCGTAGGCCTCTGGCTCTTCTCCGGATTGAACAGCGGATTCAACCGTCTCTTGAGCTTCACGACCGAAGGCAGCCGCTTCCTCTTCGGACCGATCGTCGATCGCGAGTTCTCGGTCGCGCTCAACGTACTTCCTACAATCGTCTTCTTCTCAACCCTGATGACGGTTCTCTACTACCTCGGCGTCATGCAGAAGATCGTCCACGGCGTAGCGTGGGTGATGCAGCGCACCCTCAAAACGTCGGGAGCAGAAACACTCTCTGCAGCCGCGAACATCTTCGTCGGACAGACTGAAGCCCCGCTCATCGTGCGTCCGTTCATTGCTACGATGACGCAATCCGAGATCATGGCCGTCATGGTTCCCGGGTTCGCAAGCGTCGCGGGCGGAGTGCTCGCGGCGTACGTCGGCATGCTCAGCAAGAGCTTCCCGAACATCGCAGGACACCTAATCGCAGCCAGCGTCCTCTCCGCACCGGCCGGGTTGCTCATCGCGAAAGTGATCCTCCCAGAGACGGAGACGCCCGCGACGCAAGGAACGGTCAAGCTGCCTGAAGAGCAACCATACGCAAACGTCATCGATGCCGCCGCGACCGGCGCACGCGACGGAATGTTCCTCGCACTCAACGTCGCGGCGATGCTTCTTGCGTTCCTCGCACTGGTCGCTCTCGTGAACTACCTCATCGCCCTTCCGGCGATCATCCACAACGAGCAGCTTTGGCTTTCGACCATCAACTCGCTCCGTCAGAGCGGCGGCCAAGTTCCCAGTGAGTGCATCAGCCCCGCCGATGCAAACGCAGTTTCAGCATGCATCGCGAAGTACAACACCGAGCATCTCGGTCCGTGGATCGCCGGGTGGACCCCTTGGAGCATGGAACGCGCGCTCGCCATTGTCGGTTGGCCCGTCACGTTCGCACTCGGAGTTCCACTCGAGGATGTCAACGCAGTCTCTGCACTTCTCGGCGAACGCATCGTTCTCAATGAGTTCGTCGGGTACGTGCACCTCTCCGAAAATCTCGCGAGCGCAAATCCAATCTCGCCACGCGCAGCGACGATTGCTTCGTACGCACTCTGCGGATTTGCGAACTTCGGCTCGATCGCAATCCAGATTGGCGGCATCGGCAGCCTCGCGCCGGAGCGCAAAGGAGACCTCGCGCGACTTGGCTTTCGAGCAATGATCGGCGGCGTGCTGTCTTCCTACATGGTTGCGTGTGTTGCAGGGATTTTGGTCTAGGCGGGCCTTATTCGCCCTCTCAACCCCGCGAGGAGTGCAATAGTTTGCACCGCTATCTCCCTGCGAAGCATGGCAAAGATGGCGATGTACCCACATCTTCAGGACGCGTTGGCACCGCCTTCGCCAACAACCCCGCGTACCGCGCGCCGTGCGCAACCGGCAACACTGCAGCGGGCGAGGCAGTGTGCACTGCTCAGCAGAACCGGCATGAAGCTCGCCGCGCTACGAGAGGCGACTCCCGCAGCCAAGCGGAACGACGTGGATCACGCGATCGAGCTCTTCGTGGAAGACGGAACTTTCGCCTTGGACGGAAGCTCAGCCGCTTTCTGCTCTCCTCGTTACGGAAGCGTCACACCGCTCCACAGCGCGATGCCGAGTCGGTTGATGGAAGGCGCGTGGTACATGTCCGTGTAGATCTTGAGCGGCATCGATCGTGCGAGATACGTGGTGTCCTCGCGGTACAGAATGGTCGTGCCCTGCTGCTCGAAAAAACGGTCTCGCCAGACTGAAAGCACGGAATCCAACTCGGCTGAGTACAGACGATGGTCATCGACGGCGACAACTGGAACAGCAGGGTTACGCATCATCACGCATGACGCTGCCCGATGGTCAGATTCGAACGGTGCGGCCCCAGCCCAAGCTGAACGAAGACGACTCGTAGTCGCTTGTTCGAAGTCCTCGCCCTCCGCTCGGTGATCCTCGAGAAGAAACCCAGCGCTCGCTCGCGCGGGGATCTGCGGAGCGTGAAAGACGAACGAGGACCGACCTTCTCGGTGGATCACGAGCACGTCATGCACCGGGCTGGCAGATGTGTTTTCGAGCACATAGTGACGGTGCTGCGAAGTGTATTCCGAGCCTCTTCGGACTCGCAGAGCGACGCGTTCCGACGTTGGACCATCGTAGAAAACGAACCGGTCTGACTCCGTCGCCCCATTTACCCACAGAGCGGGCACGTTTCGGACGCTCGCTATCCACGGCTCCGCGGACGCGGTCGGAACGTGCTGGGGTGCCTGGCTGAGCTCGAGACGGTTCCACTCGAGCTGTCGCAAGCGACGAGGCACCAAATCATGGTGATCGGCTCGAGGAAACCAGGATGCAATCCGACCGAACCGAAAACCGACTTCCAATCCAACAGGAATCGAAGCGCTCGAGGCATCTCCGTAAAAATGCACAATGGGGAGAAATCGGATGCCGTGATCCGCTGGCTCGTTCCTGACAGGCGCCGCCGCACTGGGCGACGCAGGCGTCGGGGTTTGATGAAAGTAGGGAGGAAATGTGACTGGCGCCGCCCTCGTGCCGCCTGCGGAGAACTCATGGACGCCCCACTCATGAACGAGGAGTGGCGATGCGCACCACGAAGCCGCCCGCGCCACATCGGGTCGCGAGGACGCGACGGTGGCGAATACTGCCGCGACTAAGAACCCAAGAGCCCAACCGGCACGGCGCTGCATACGTAACGTTCTACGTGTGTAGAGCGGGAGCGTTCCGTGAGATGGAGCGAATTCGCGGAAAGCGGCGGACTTTCCGCGAGATCAGCGAACAAAAAGCGTAACCGCGAGGCCAAGCGCTACGACGATTGCTACACCCGCAACAATCCAGGGAGCCCGCGACGTGGGCAGAACCACGGGCGCGCCGTTTTGCGTGTTCGACGACACGCCTCCCGCGCCGGTTCCGAAGCGCGGGTCGTCGGGCACTGTCTGAGCATTACGAGCGATCGCACTACCTTCGTTGACCGCAAACGCCGCGGGCATTGCACCGGCAAACGACGCCGAACCATCCAAGACGGAAACCAACCGCGCGGCAAAATCCGATGCGCTCTGCGGTCGGTCCTCGGGTCGTTTTGCGAGTAGCGAATCGAAAAGCACCTGCAGCAGCGCCGGGAACTCTCCGGTTGGGTGGCGTTCAGCCAAGCTGATCGGCTTACCGTTGATGTGCAGGTGCACGTAGTCCATCGGGCGCTTCGCATCGAACGGAAGCTTCCCCGTGAGCATTTCGTACAAGATGACACCGAGCGAGTAGATGTCGGCGCGCGCGTCGAGCGTTCGCCCCTGCGCTTGCTCAGGGCTCATGAACTCTGGGGTTCCAAAGACCATCCCCTCTTGAGTCAGGATGAGCGAACCCGGTCGCATCTCGCGCTCCGTGACCTTTGCGAGACCAAAGTCGAGAACCTTGGGAAAGTCCGCCAAACCGCCCGGAGTCGTCAGGAATACATTCTCCGGCTTGAGATCTCGATGAATGATGCCCGCACGATGGGCTTCTTCGAGAGCACCACAGACCTGAACCATGATCGGTAAAGCGCGTCGCCACGGCACGGGGCCGTTCACGCGAACGTACTTCGCGAGGTTCATCCCCTCGAGGTACTCCATGACGATGTAACAAGAGCCATCGGGTAGTTGGCTGTACAGGAATACTCGCGCTGTGTTCGGATGCGACAGGTGACTCATCGCGCGGGCCTCGCGGCGGAAGCGGGCCGCAAGATCGGAACGCGACGCATACTTCGCGTGGAGGATTTTCACCGCGACGTAGCGGTTCATCTCCGCTTGTTCGGCTTTGTACACCGCCCCCATCCCTCCGGCTCCGATGCGCTCCACGATGCGGAAACCGCCGTCGAGCTCAAGACCGATATGGGGGTCGGGGGATGTCACGGCCGGACCATACCAGAAAGAAGGCTGATGTCGTCGAGCTGGGCACGCGTCTGGCGCAACAAAACGAGTGCGAGGCCGATAACCGTTCATGCGTGTCGCATCCAAACCGCAAACAGCCTCGACTGATTCGACAGCCAAACCCACGCAGGCCCCTCGCGGCCAGCGGTCCTTCAAAGAGCGATGCCTCCCGGTGTGCGGCGGCTCGAACGAGGTCCTGCTCGGATTGGTCAACAGCTCTCGCACCACTCACGCGCGTGGAGCATGGCAATCGGACCGCGACCGCCGTCCACAAGAACGCGAGAAACGTCCTCGCGACCTCTCGGGGGGAGAGCCGGAACGAACCTCTCCGGGGCTACTTACCGTGCGCTCTCCACCGGAAGGCAGCCCAGGAGCGCCTGCACGACCAGAGAGCCGGTCAGGGAACACTGCGACGCTGGACGCACCGGTTGCAACATGGGTCACGGAGCACGTCACGCGACTGCAGATAGGTGAGCGCGGCAACGAACGGACGGTTCGGCTACGCGCACACATTGCAGGTCGGGACCGCAACATTGCGCTGCGTCTGTCAGATGACGCTAGCCTGTCCGTAGAGATCGAGGACATCGAAGACCCCGCGCTGTGCGGCTTCATGGCGCGGCTTCGCGATTCACTCGCCACGCTCGACTGCGAGATCCGGTAGCCGCGAGTTCTCTCACGCTTGTCGTTCACAAGCGCGATGTGTAACGTGCGCGCATGGGCTCGTCGGAAGCGACGATCACGAAATCAAGCGGCGCCGATCGCGCTCCCGAGCTCGCTGCATTCCCGTGGCATCTCGTGGCGCGCGCATCCCTCGACGAGGCGTTGGCCAGTAACGAGAGCACATTCGATTTCCCCCGGATCGACGCCGCGCTGCTTTTCAGAGCCCTTTTCGATTCGGAGATTTCGACGACTGTAGGACCGCCGACCACGCTTGCCTTAGATCGAGTACGCGCGCGCCTCCTCGATCCGCTGCATGCAGTGATCTTCGAGGACGTCCGCTCCGGAGGCCGCGCCGGACTCGTTCTCGATCGCGCGTTGGTCGCAGCGTGCGTTGCGCGAACGCTGGACCTTCAAACGCCGCGCGGAGAAATCGCAGCGATGAGTCCCGATTTCATCTCGAAGGGGATGGTTCTCTACGCAGCTGCACGCGCATTTGCGCAAGGCGACAATGCAGCATCGTGGCGCGTGGTCGGGTTTGCAACGACCCGCGACGAGCTGCTTGCTGGGATGACGCCTACAGTCGCAGCAGTACCCATCGGTGTTTCGGCGCTCGGAATAACGGCCAGACTCACATTCATCGCGGGTCGCTCACTCCGATCCTTGCGTGCCGAAAGCAGCGTTCCGATCAGCGAGGACATCGCGGAGCTCAGACTCGATCTCACCGGACGCATTGGACACGCCGCCCTCACAACCTCGGAGTGGAACGCCGTCGAAGTTGGCGACATCGTGGTTCCTGACGAGCTCACGATGTCCGCTCTCGGGTACGGACAGTGCAAGTTGGTGTTCGCAGAAACGGCGGGGACTTTCGCAACGGCGCAGGTGTCTTCAGACGGAGCGCAGCTCGAACGCCTCGTCGGTGATGTCATCCCGGTGACCCAAGGATCGAATATGACCGCGACAAAAACCGATCTCAAAGCCTTGCCCGGGGCGGAACCGGACACGGACGCGTCCGAAGATCTCACGGCGCTCGCTAGCGCAAGCACCGCGAACCTACGCTTGCCAATCTCCATCGAAATCGCGCGATTCCGGCTTAGCGTCACAGAGCTGAGCCAACTTCAGGTCGGCGACATTCTCTCCACTGGCACGCCTATCGGGACCGACGTTCGCCTGCTGGTTGGCGAGAGCGCAATCGCAACTGGCGAGATTGTCGAGATTGAGGGTGAGCTCGGCATCCGGATCACGAAGAAGCTCGTGACTTGAGCTGCCCGCGAGAATCTCATTCGTAGTACGAAGTGACTCCGATGAACGGCGTGACCCACGCCTCGATGCCGTTTCTGAACAGCTCGTTCGTCGCGAAGAAGTTGAGATGCACTTGCGCGCCAACTTCAACCGCGATGAGAGGGCTCAGCTCGATTGCGAGGCCTACAGTGCCGTATGCACCGAGCGTGAACTCCGTGCGCGTGGCCACTGTCGTTCCCTTAGAAGAGTTTTGGACGAACGACCACGCGAAGCCTTCGACACCCGCACCGATGAATGGAACCAATGCGTACTCTCCGAGGAACGCGTAGCGAAATCCTCCCGAGAGCATCCATGTGGTGAGCGCTTCAGCGCCCGCTCCTTTCGGATACGGTGCGTACTGATATCCGAGCGACGCCTCGAACGAGAGGCCGCCAGCAAACTCCCAACCACCGCGAACCTGCACGCCGAGCCCTACCGACGGATGCAGCGGATTGTTTGCGATGTTCGTGTACACAGGTACCAAGAGATTGACGCCGTACTCCACGCCGCGACCTGTCTCCGCGCTCTCGACGACCTCCGGACCGGTCTGTTGCTGGACGATCTGCGTCTGACCTTGGCTATTGGTTGTCGTGGTGCTCGTCGCCGTTTGCGACTGGATGATCTGCGCAACTCCTATCGACGGAGCGGTCATCACCGCCAAGACGCAGAAAGTGCCTGCTAAGAGTTTTGAAGTCATTGATTCCTCACACGATTCTGACGAAGGTCGCGATTCGTAACGGCGACGGCTGGAACATCTGCCGCGGAGTCGACCACTGGAAGTACCAGCCATCGACGTTCACCCCCCCGAAAGTATTCGACGCGAAGCTCATTCGCGACGCGAAGCGCCTGCCAGACTTCGAATGCTTGATCAGGGCGCCCGATCGGAAGCGTGTTCACGCTTACGACAACATCACCAGGAGAAAGCCCCGCGTACGCGAGACGACCCGCGGCGTCCGTGAAGGCGACGAGACGGTGGCCGACGAACTCCTGAGACTCATGCTCAGGCGCCATCTGGAATCGGCCGAGAAATCTTCCGAGCCCCGCATCTAGAACCGCTTCGAGGTCCGATCGAAGAACGAACTCGACAGGTCGAGTGTCCACCGTCTCGGACGCCACCTGTTGGCCGGACGCAATTGTTCCACGCGGCGCTGGCGATTCCCGCGTGTCCGATTCTCGAGCTTCTGCCCTCGACGAACCCGGGGTCTCCGTGCGGGACGGGTCTGAGCCCCCGCACGCACATATCGTGAATCCCAGCACGCAGAGAGTCGCAAATAGCCGCATCTCGCTCATTACTGCCCGCGGCGGAGATTGGCCACCGCTTCGCGCATCCGCGATTGAACGACCTCCACACTCGAGTCACCCGTCACGTGCACGATTTGTTCTTTCGGGAAGTGCTTGTCGAGTGTTCGATAGAACTCGACGAGACGCGTTTGAAACTCGTCTTCTTCGTAGAGCTCTTCCGGCCCACCGCGAGCACGGCGTCGCGCTGAGGTTTCCTCCGCCGCGACATCGAGAACGATCGTGAGATCGGGAGTTCTTGCATGCTGATTGATTTGAGTGAGCCACTCGACGCTCGCTCGACCGCCGCTCGAGAGGTGTTGGTAGGCGACCGACGAGTGGTAGTAGCGATCGCAGACGATGTTCACGCCGTCGTGAAGGTTCGGAAGAATTTCCGCATCGACGTGATCGGCGCGATCCGCGGCGAACAGCAGCGCCATGGTCGTCCATGACGGGGGACGCGGACCGTTCACGCCATTGACGACCAACCGGTGCGAGAGACATTGCCGAAGCAACAGACCGATCGGTCCATCGCTCGGCTCACGAGTACCACGAACCGGGAGTCCGCTTTCTCTGAACCAGTCACACAGAAGCTTCGTATGCGTGGTCGTTCCAGCACCGTCCACACCTTCGACGACGATCAGTTGTCCTTCGATCATTGGAGCGCGTGAACGCTACCACCGATGGATCAGAACTTGTAGGTCGCGCCGATGCGGAAATAGAACTGAATATCGTCGTTTCCGACCCCGAGCCAATCCCCGAATACACGTCGTCCGCCCGGCAGGTCGAAGTCGACCAGGATTCCCTCGATCAACCCAAATGCGTTCCAGTTGCGTGAAAGGACCAGCTCCAGAGAACCGCCGAGGCGAATCCACCCTTGCGACTGTCGAGGAACGCCGAGGCCCATGCCGCCCGAGATGATGCGGGTGTGGTTCTTCTCGCTGTACGGGTAGTTGTCGTTCGTGTAGTCGGCACCGACCCAGACCGTAAATGCGCCCCGGTCGCTGAAGTAGAGCGAGCCCGCCGCCTGCACGTTGAAAACGAACGAGTTGGTTTCGTCGGGGCCCACGCCGCCACCGATTCGCGCCTGAAGCGACGCGCCAACCTGTGGAACGGGTCGCACGCCAACTTCACCGCGCAGCTCGAACTCCGTGAGACGGCCGAGCGTACGGATGGTGAAGCCCGCCTCAAGCCATTCGAGGATCCCGACATCGAGCCGAAGCTCCGCAACCCAAGGGAAGCCGAGCGACAAGCTGAACGCAGTCTGATCCACGGGGAGAGGACCTGCCGCGTACACCACGGTCCCGAAACGACGACGAGCTTCGATCTCCGCCTGCTCCTCGCGCTCTTCTTCGGAAGGCCCGTTCGTGATGCGCGTGAGACGCACGTTGATCACGCGCGCAGTGTCCGACGCAACCAGCGACAGTTGCTGCACGCTCGGGCGATAGCCCTCGGCGCGCACTTCGATGCGATGCTCGCCGACCGGTAACGTGCCCTCGAAAGGAATCGGACCGCGGACTTCGCCGTCGACCACGAGCTCCGCACCGTTGATGTCGGTTTCGACACGAACAGCGGTTCCAACGGGCTCGAGCCGAGCTTCCAGCTGACAGTCTCGATCTGGAAGCACTTCGCATGTCGTGCGGAACGTTTCGTACCCTGGAGCAGCGACGACAATCGCGTGGGTTCCGTGTGTCGCGTTCTCGACGACGATAGGTGCAGCTCCGCGATCGGAACCGTCGATAGTGACGCGTGCTCCGTCGACCGTTGCGTTGATCACAATCCGGCCTGGCGCAGCCGCCTGACGTGTGAGCGTCACGCTGATCGCGCGAGGTTGTCCTGCGATCATCGTCACAGTCTGCTGAACCGGCGTGTGCCCATCCGCGGTGACTTCGACGATGTGCTCGCCCGGTGGGACGTTGTCGCGCGACGCCGGTGCAGGACCGACAAGTTCGCCATCAAGCGTAACCGTTGCACCCGGAACGTTGGAGATTACGCGCAGAGTTCCACCCGACGGCGCGCGCTGAAATGTGGGTGCCACAACCGCGCGCTGTCCGGCTTGGATCAAGACGCTCTCGGTGTGCGGTGTCCCAGTCGTCGGACGCACTTCGATGACGTGTGTGCCGGCAGTCAGATTCTCGATGACCTGCGGCGTGTTTCCGCGCGGCTGACCATCGACCAAAATCTGCGCTCCGTTCGCATCGCCCGCCACGAGCACGGAACCCGTCGAGGGGGCTTCACGCTCGAGCGCAACGGGAAGCGTCATGACCTGCCCGCCCAGAATCTCGACCCACTGACTGAACGTTACGGCGCCGTCGCGACCGACCTGAATCATGTGCCGGCCTGGCGACAGGTTCTGGCGAAGCGGAACGTTGCCAGACGGCTGTCCGTCGATTCGGACTGCAGCGCCGGTTGCAAGCTCGTTGGTCGAGGTGATCGAGATCACAGCGACGGCCTGCAGCGTCGCAGAAAACGTCGCGCCGCGACGCTGAACGTCGATGTTGAGACGAGCCTCCTCGTGGTTCTCGAGTCGGAAGATCAACATGTGAGGACCACGCGCAATTCGCACGGAGCGAAGCGGGGTGACGCCAATCGCAGTTCCCGCAGGGCTATCGAGGAATACGGTCGCGCCGGGCGGAATCGAGTTCACGTTCACGGGCATCGGCCGTTGGGCGGTCGCTGTCGTCGAAACGAATGCTGTGCTTCCGAGAACCGCTACGGAAAGGGCAAGGCGGAAGATAGATCGCATGGGTCGCGAAGGTAGAAGGTCGACGGGTGGGTTTCAACCCAGGAGATGCGTGCAGCGCCAAGTCGCCCCACTTCGCGAGCCATTTACAACAACCCCGCCTCACATCATAAGCATTCGAGAATGTCCAAGACGATCGCTCTCGTCGTAATCGGCCTCTTCATGGTCGCTCCCCAGCGCGCAAGCTCGAACCCAGTGGGTCCGTTCCCGACGACGCCGGCCCCACTTCACCAAGCACCCAACTACTGGGACCGCGGGCTCTCCACGCTCACCCTCGTGTCGCTGTTCTACGATTGTGTCGCCCTCCGAAAGACGTCTCTCGTCGAGCATCAGGAGGAAATGAGGGACTATTGCTCGTGTCTCGCAGTCGGCGCAGCTGAGAACGCTCTCGTGTCCAAGTACTCGGACGGCGACGAAGACCGGAACGAGTGGGGCCTACGAGGTTCGGACTTCGCCGCATGTTCCACCCAAACGATCGATACATCGTTCGGACCACGAACCCGTTTTCCTCTCGAAGCCCGCGAGTACGTGGAGCGTCTCCAAAGCAAGATGGAGCGTTGCATCGATGCCTCTGACGCAGGCACCAACGCCGCCGTCTATTGCGGATGCGCAGTCGACGGAGAGGCTTGGAATGTCCAAGCTCATGGCGAGGACGCGCCTGAGTTTAGAGAGAGCGTCTCCCGTTTTTGTACCGCGGCCGCGGAGTATCACGAAGCGATTCGCTCACACCTTCCTAGATCGGCAAGAGCTGGCAGAGTTTCGAGAAAGCCGGACGCGTACTAGTTGTGCTGCGTCGTCGAGCCCGCTGCGCCCTGACGCGAGAACTCGCTCAGAGCGACTCGAGAAGCTCGCCAAATCGACGCAACGTCGTGGCACGCTCCGGACCGAAGAGGACATCTTGTCGGCTGCTCACTCGGGCGAGGTCCCGTCCGCAGTTAGAACAGCAACGCGGCCAGACGCAACGTGAGCACGTGGTCAATCACACGGCAAAGTTCGCGAGTTCACCATACGCGCTGTAGTCGGTTCGCTTGCGGTGAACATCGCTCGCCGCGACGACAACGACGTTGGGCCGTCGAAGCTGCGCGAGCGGCGAGTTGTCCAGCGCACCCCGCGACTCGAGAACCTAGACGGCGAACTAACACTGCCAATCAGAAGGGATTGGGGGCCGTTGCCCGGGCCGGCGGCGGCTACTCCGACCAGGCCGCTTTCGAGACGCGGTGGGCGTCAGCTCACGATCAACGCAGATTCGGGGCAAACGCGAGTGGAACGCACTTTGCTCAAGCGACGGCGTGAGCGACAACGCGCTATACGCGAGCTTGATCCTCTTGCTGTCACAGGGGTGCGCGGCCGTGCCGAACGCCTCGGTAGCGATCGACCAAGATCCATATGGAATCGGCAAGGCGGACTTCGCCGCGGCCAAAAAGATGTGGCCCTCGCCTAGCATTCCGGTCTGCTGGGAAGAATCCGGCGCGGCGCCCGAGCACGCGCAAGCGCGCGGATGGGTCAAAGACGCCGTCGAAACGTCGTGGAGCGCGTACTCGGCCGTGCGCTTCGAAGGTTGGAACACGTGTACTCGAGCGGACCGAGGTCTTCGAATCGGCGTGGCGGCCGATGTTCCCCACACCGATGGGCTCGGGACCGATCTCGATGGCAAGAAGCAAGGCATGGTTCTCAACTTTACATTTCAAACGTGGAGCCTCGACTGCCAGTCCACACGCGAGTTCTGCGTGCGCGCAGGCGCAGTGCACGAGTTCGGTCACGCGCTCGGTTTTGCACATGAACACAATCGCGCCGATACCCCCGGTTGGTGTGGACGCGAATCGGGAGCGTGGGGCGACGTGTCGTTCGGTTCGTGGGATCCAGACTCGGTCATGAACTACTGCAATGCGAAGTGGACCGGCGACGGCAAGCTCAGCAAAGGCGACATCGTGGGCGTGCGGGCACACTACGGACGTGCTCCGGGAACGATCGCCGCCGCGATCACGAACGACGATGTATCGGTGGCGGACGACACCGAATGGGCCAGCGGCTTACTTCCAGCGCGCGCGCGCGCATTTGGTGACGTGGATGGGGACGGCGATGCTGATGCCGTTTTGCTCCTTTCAGACGGACGCACGCTCCAAGTCAGTCTCTCGAGCGGACGATTCTTCGTCACCGTGGAGACATGGGGAACGCTCTCGGCTCGCGTTCCAGTCGGCGGCACTGCGGGGGGTGCTCGCAGCCCCGAGCACATGAACACTCTCTACGCAGCCGACGTCGATGGCGACAAGCGCGCGGACGCGGTCATCTTCGATCGTGTGCGCAGCTCACTTGCGTACCTCCGATCTACCGGCGCGTCGTTCGAGTCGCCTCGCGTTTGGGGATCGCTTGGTCCCGGTGCAGCGAACGCGAGCTCTCTACTTGTCGCCGACGTGAATGGAGACTCACGAACCGACGTGGTGCATGTGGATCACGCAACCGGTTCGTGGACCGTGGCAGCAGGGGGCGGTGAAGGGCTCCTCGCAAACGCAACGGTGGCGCTTCGAGAGCACGGAGCGCAAGCACAGGGGTACTGGCTTGCCGACGTATCGGGTGACGGACGAGCAGATGCGATCACCATGTACGCATCGACCGGGGACTGGTGGGTCGCTCCCGCGAACGGAACCGGCGGCTTCGAACGACCTTCGCGTTGGTTAGCGAATCACGGCGCGCTGGCGACGAGTCGTTTCGTGGCAGACGTAAACGGCGACGGTCGCGCAGACGCCGTCGTGCACGAGCGACGAGTTGGCGGAATTTGGGTCGCAACCTCCACTGGCACGGCGTTCAGCGCGGACAAGTGGCTACGAAACGGCATCGGCGCGAGCGCGAGCGGAATTGCAACGACGCTGTACTCCGCTGATGTCACCGGTGACGCACGCGCGGATTTCATTCTCACCTGGTGAGGAAATCAAGTTCCCGCTAGCGTGCTTGATGACCGCTACGGACAACGAATCCAAGTCGGGACTGCCTGCAGGTCCCGAGCAAGTTGAAACTTCGACTTCGATCCAAAGCGTATCGCGCGAGACGCGACTATTTCCGCCGTCGCCGGAGTTCGTTTCCAAGGCGCGCGTCAACGAGTACCCGATCGCGTACGCTCCAACCGTCGAACGACCGAGCGATTTTTGGGCACGTCAGGCTCGCGAGCTGACTTGGTTCCGCAACTTCACCACCGTGCAACGCGGTGCTCTCCCCCGCACGGTTTGGTTCGAAGACGGTGTCACCAACATCGCTTACAACTGCACGTCTCGGTATGTGGGAACCGCGCACGCGAACAAGGCCGCGATCATCTGGGAGGGCGAGACGGGTGAGACCCGCACGCTCACGTACCTTCAGCTCGAAGACGAAGTTGTAAAGCTCGCCACTGCGCTTGTTCAGCAAGGTGTGGTGCGCGGCGACCGCGTTGCCATCTACATGGGGATGGTTCCGGAGGCTGCCATCGCGATGCTGGCGTGCGCATACATCGGCGCCGTCCACACCGTGATCTTCGGCGGGTTCGCGGCAGAAGCGGTGCGTGATCGCGTCAACGATGCAGACGCGAAGTTGATCATCACGCAAGACGCAACGTATCGACGAGGTCAGCTCGTACAGCTCAAGGAGCAGGTCGACCGCGCATTGCCAAACTGCCCCGGCGTCCAGCGCGTGATCGTCCTCAAGCGAACGGGGACCCCGGTCACGATGACCGAGCCCCGAGACGTCTGGTGGACGGATGCAATCGAGAATCCCAGCGCGGAGCGTCTCGCCGCTGCCCCGATGGATGCAGAAGCACCGCTGTTCATTCTGTACACGTCGGGCACGACCGGTAAGCCCAAAGGCGTGGTCCACACGACCGGCGGGTACATGGTGGGGACGTACGCGACTGCCAAGTACGTCTTCGATCTCCGCGAAGAGGACATCTACTTCTGTACGGCGGACGTCGGTTGGATCACGGGCCACAGCTACATGGTTTACGGGCCGCTGCTCAACGCCGCGACCGTGCTCATGTACGAGGGCGCGCTTAATCATCCCACTCCATCGCGAGTGTTCGAGGTGATCGCTCGTCACCGCGCGACGATCTTTTACACCGCACCCACTGCCATTCGCGCGTTCATCCGCGTCGGTGACGAGCACATCAAGAAGAACGACCTCTCGAGCCTGCGGCTACTCGGGAGCGTCGGCGAACCCATCAATCCGGAAGCGTGGACTTGGTACCACCGGGTAGTAGGAGGTGGTCGATGCCCCATCGTCGATACGTACTGGCAGACCGAGACGGGCGCGATCATGTGTACGCCGCTGCCAGGCGCTATCGCAGCTCGTCCTGGTTCGTGTGCGAAGCCTTTCTTCGGCATCACGCCGAAGGTTCTGCGCGGCGATGGCACACCCGCAGGCGCGAACGAGGGCGGGTATCTCGTGGTGGACACTCCGTGGCCATCCATGATGCGCACCGTCTGGAACGATGATGCTCGGTTCCTTCAGTACTTCGAGAAGTTCCCGGGGAAGTACTTCACAGGCGACGGGGCGCGCGTAGACGACGATGGATACCTCTGGGTCATGGGTCGGGTAGATGACGTCGTGAACGTTTCGGGTCATCGACTCGGAACTGCTGAAGTCGAGAGCGCGCTCGTGTCTCACCCACATGTCGCGGAGGCAGCAGTCGTGTCACGTCCGGATGAGCTGAAAGGCGAAGCTCTCGTCGCGTTCGTCACGCTCAAATCCGGGAACGCTGCAACCAAAGCACTCGGAGACCAGCTTCGTGATCACGTCGCGAAGGAGATCGGTAAGTTCGCGCGTCCGGATGATATTCGCTTCACCGACGCGCTTCCCAAGACGCGTAGTGGAAAGATCATGCGACGATTGCTACGCGATATTGCACGCGGCAACACCGGGACCGGAGACGTCAGCACGCTTGAGGATCTCTCCGTGCTAGCTCGCCTAAAGGCCGAGGACGAGTGACGGAATAAGCTCGATTTACGAACCATTTTCGGACATGTGACGGTACTGTCCCCGTCATGCTCACAGGAATCCTCGTCGCAGTCATCGTGATGGGCGCGTTCTACGCAGCACGCGCGATGGCTGGAAAGAACAAGCGTCCGATGCCCACCCACAAGTGGGGAACGTTCCCAATCGCGGAGATAGGCTACTGGTACACGATCCCGCCGGGAGGCAATGTCTTCGCGGCAGAGGCCGGGAAAGTGTGGGACTTGAACGTCGAACCCTCCTCTCTCGATGCTCTTGCACCGTGTTCACACGTGGTGATCGGCCTCAAGACGTTGAACTTCTGCAACGCAGAAAACAATCGCCTTGAAGTGAAGTTCAATTTCATGCTCGCGATGATCGCCGGAACGCGATTCAATCCGAATGCGCGTCCGAGCGACGCACCGCAAGGCACCGGGACTCTCGAGATCTTCACTCCGTCCGGTCGAACCTTCGCGGCAGTCAGTGCGGACTTTGCGAACGCCATTGCGTCTCACGTGGCTCGCGCGAAAGCAGAGGCGCGTGCAGCGGGTGAGCAGTTCGCGCCCGACATGACCTGACCAAACGGTGTCTTCCATGACCGTTCGACGATCGCTCGCTCCACTTGGATTCGCTTTCGATCGTCTGCGT
>CAZWQH010000038.1:0-19586 GCA_964635815.1 uncultured Sandaracinaceae bacterium | reverse complement strand
GCTGCGAATGAATCGACACTTCCGACGACTGCGGTGGCCCCTATTGCGGTGGCGCGCGTTTGGACGACCGCGATTGTTTGCGGGTGACACGCTTCGTCGACAAAGAAAGCCGAGTCGCCCGGCGCCTTGCCAGAGATCGCGATACACATCGCCATCGCCTCGGCGGCCGCCGTGGCCTCGTCCAGGAGCGACGCCCCCGCAAGCGGCAGCGCCGTAAGGTCGGCAATCATCGTTTGAAAATTCAAGAGCGCTTCGAGCCGCCCTTGTGAAATCTCCGCTTGGTACGGCGTGTACTGCGTGTACCAGCTGGGGTTCTCGAGGATGTTTCGTTGAACGGTCGGCGGTGTGATGCAGTCGTGGTAGCCGCATCCGATCATGGAGCGGGCGACACGGTTGGTTCGCATGATCTGGCGAAGCTTTTCCACCGCCGCCGTCTCGGTAAGCGCTGCCTCGAGCACAAGCGGTCGCCTCAATCGGATCTCGGAGGGGACGGTCGCAGCGATGAGCTCCTCCATCGATTTGCAACCAAGCGCGTTGAGCATCGCGTCCACCTCGCGACCGTTCGGGCCGATGTGACGCGGCTCGAAGACATCGCTTGGATCGAAGACACCGCTCGCAGCGGTGCCCGTGCTGGTCGAAGCTGAAGGGGGGGTTCGGGCGCTTGTAAGAGCGGGCGTGGTAGTAACCATCGGATTGGTGCGATGTTGTAGCACTCGTCCCGCTGGTTCGCGTTGATCGACTGTGCGATCAATCAGTCAGCGCACGCATCGCACTGGCCGCGGATCTGAACGTCGACGGCTCTCATCTTGAGGCTTCGCGGAGTGGTAACCGTTGGGTTCGCCGTGAGATCCACAGAAACCTCGACGCCCGCGAGGCATTGCACCTGACCGCAACGTTCGCACACGAAATGAGCGTGGTCCGCCCGGTGCGCCTTCGACCGTGATGCCTCGAATCGCCAGACGTGGTCTCCGAGATCGCTACGATGTGCCAAACCAACGCGGGCAAGATCGTTCAGGTTCCGAAAGAGAGTCGTGCGATCCCATCCATCGGCGGATAGCTGCCCTTCGACATCCGCATGCGTCAACGGCCGCGGAGAAATGCGCAACAATCGGAGCACCGCCACGCGCGACCCGGTTGAACGCAAACCAGCGCGCCGTAACTCGTCGCGCAGCTCTACTGCCCCTTGCGTCACCGGCGAAACCTAGCAGCACGGTCGCGATCTGGAAACCCGACCGACATTGAGCTGCGGGCTCTGTAAAACGCAATGAATACAAGACCAGTGCGGGTTTTTTCTGTGTGTACGAGACTGCGCATATTGTCCTACATGTGCGACAAAGTACTGCATATAACCACCTCCAGGGTTCTATCGAGACGAACCCCGAATCCCTCCAACCAGCCCCATTCTTGAAGTGGGTTGGAGGAAAGGGTCGCCTCCTCAATAGCTTGCTGCCGCTGCTCCCAGCGAACGTCGATCGAATGCGGCACGTTGAACCGTTTGCTGGAGGGGCCGCGATGTTCTTCGCGCGCAACCCAGAGCGCGCGGTCCTCGCGGACGTAAATCACGATCTCGTGCTGACGTACAACGCGGTGCGGGACGATGTCGAGGGCGTGATCGGAAAGCTCGGATCACTCGCGCGAGGCCATTCGAGTGAGCATTACTACGCAGTTCGAGCGGCCTACAACTCGGGCGCACGGATAGCGCCGCGTGCGGGTCGGCCGGCAAGCAAGAGGCCAGGCAACTCTCCCGCTCTCCGTGCCGCCCAGTTCATTTACCTCAACAAGACTTGTTTCAATGGGCTTCACCGAGTCAATCGACGGGGTGAGTTCAACGTTCCGGCCGGCCGCTACTCTGCGCCGCGAATCTTGAACGAAGGGCTGCTTCGCGCAGCGAGCAACATTCTCGCGCGCACAGAGGTGAAGTACGCCCGCTTCGAGGAACTCGTGGAATACGCGCGTCCCGGAGACTTCGTCTATCTCGATCCCCCGTATGAGCCCGTTAGCGATACCGCGAATTTCACCGCTTACACCTCGGGCGGCTTTTCACGCGACGATCAGACACGCCTGCGGGATGTGGTGCGCGTGCTCGACCGCCGTGGTTGCAAAGTGATGCTTTCAAACAACGACGTCCCGTTCATTCGAGAAATCTATCGCGAGTTCGATGTGACACAGGTCTTTGCACCGCGCGCCGTCAACTCCGACGCTTCTGCGCGAGGACTCGTCCCTGAAGTCGTCGTTCGAAACTACACGTAAGGGCCGTGCTACGTTTCCGCGATGTCGATCGAAGGACCTGAGGATCTCGAAGGACTGCGTCGCATCGGCGCGGTCGTGGCACTCGCGCGCGACACGATGCTCGCGGAGGTGCGCGCAGGAATTTCCACGGCCGAGCTCGACGAAGTGGGGCGGGACGTCCTGGTCAAGCACGGCGCGCGGTCAGCGCCCCAGCTCGCCTACGACTTTCCCGGCTGGACGTGCATCAGCGTCAATGCCGATGTTGCTCACGGCATTCCTTCCCGCACGAACATCCTTCGCGAAGGCGATCTTGTGAACGTCGATGTATCCGCTGAGCTGGACAGCTATTGGGCGGATACCGGTGCGAGCGCTCCTGTCGGGCGCGTCACTCGGCGCCTCGAGAACCTTTTGTGGACGACCCGCACCGCTCAGCGCGAAGCAATGAACGAGGCTAGGCCCGGTCGACCGGTGAACGTCGTGGGACGCGCAGTTGAGCGACGAGCCCACAAGAACGGCTTCCGCGTGATTCGTGATCTCGGCGGCCACGGAGTGGGTCGGCACATCCACGAACCTCCGCACGTGTCGAACGTCTTCGACAAGCGCGAGACGACTCGGCTCTGGGAGGGTCTTGTCATGACGATTGAGCCTTTCCTTACTCTCAGCGCAACGCGAGTGTTCGAGGCGGACGACGGATGGACGCTTCGTACTTCCGACGGAAGCGTGGGCGCCCAGTTCGAGCACACGTTCGTAGTCACAAAAGACGGTCCGCTCGTTCTCACGTGAACCGTTCGCGCAGTCCGAGCGTGAACGTTACGAAGTCCGAGCGCTGGTGCGAAGAAGTTCCGGACTGACCCCGGACGCATCCAGGAACTCGTGCACGTGCGCGTTGTCCGTCTGCAGGAATTCTTTTGGCGGAGCGCTTGCCTCGATCTCGCCTTGATAGAGATACGTGATTCTGTGCCCGATACGGAAGACGGACGCCATGTCATGGCTAATCAGCACCGAAGTCACGCCGAACTTCTCGCGTGTTTCCTCGATCAAGTCGTCCACTGTTCGCGACGTGATTGGATCGAGGCCGGTGGTGGGCTCGTCGTAGATCAAGATCTTCGGCTCGAGTACCAGCGCACGTGCCACCGCGACGCGCTTGCGCATGCCGCCCGATAGCTCGCTCGGCATCTTCTTCAGCGCGTGTCCGACTCCGAGCGCTTCTAGTCGCTGCGTGACCTTTTCTGTGATCTCTTTCGCGCTGAGGCGCGTGTGCTCTCGCAACATGAATGCAACGTTGTCGAAGACGTTCATGGAATCGAACAGCGCAGACATCTGAAAGACCATCCCGAATTTCCGTCGCACGGGGGCGAGCTCGGACTCACTGATCGAGGCGATGTCCTGACCGTCTACGCTGATGGTGCCCGAGTCGGGTTTCTCGAGCCGTATGAGTTGGCGGAGGAAGACGGTCTTGCCGGATCCCGATGCTCCGATGAGGATGTTGTTGAGCCCACGCGCGATGTCGAAGCTCACGCTCTTGAGCACCTCGTGCTCGCCGTAGCGCTTGCGAACATTTCGCACGGCTACGTGGATGGGATCGGCGCTCTCAATCGGGGGAGGTGCTTTTGAGTCAGACGCCATCTTACGTCCCCGTGATGATCGAGGTGATGAAGTAGTCGAGTACGAGGATGCAGACCGCGCTTTGCACGACAGCACGCGTCGTGGCTTGCCCAACTCCCGCGGCGCCGCCAGAAGCGAAGAAACCCTGCCGGCACGAGATGAGCGAGACGACGAACCCAAAGACGGCCGATTTGATTAGCCCTTGATTCAGGTCCGCTGCGTCTACGGTCCAGCGCACGTACTGCTCGAAGACGCCGCTATCGAGGCCGAGGAGCTGCACACATACGATCCACGCGCCGATGATGCCGACGACGTTGAAAAGCATCGTCAGAATCGGGACCATGATCATCCCAGCCGTTACACGAGGAACGACCAAGTACTGGACAGGGTTCACCGCCATCGTGGTGAGGGCGTCGATCTGATCCGTTACGCGCATGCTGCCGAGCTCGGTGCACATCGCGCTGCCAGCACGACTGCTGACCATGAGTGAGGCGAAGACCGGCGCGAGCTCTCGGGTCAGCGCGAGTCCAATCGCTGCCCCGGCGCGGTTCTCCGCTCCAAACTCCCGAAGAGATGCGACCAGCTGGAGGCCAAAAACCATCCCCACGAATGTTCCCGTGAGTCCAACGATGAAGATCGACTGGACCCCAACAAACTCCATCGACTCGATGAACAAACGCGCGCGGAAGGGCCGGCGGAACAACCACACGACAGTCTCTTTGAGCATTCGCGCAAGGATTCCGACCTCCGTCAGGAAGCGAATGGGCGCGGCGAGGAGCGTGTCCGCGACTCGCACGAGGAACGTGATGACGGCGTTAGCAGTCGGTACGTGACTGACTCGAGACGGATCTTCGGCCAGCTTCTTTTCGTTGCTAGTGGTCATCGGCACGCGCGGATCGAGATGATCGCGAGGGCTAGGACTAGCACGCCGATCATGATCGCGACGATCCTCGGGTTTCGCAGTATCCCGGCGCCGCCGCCTTCGCCGGTTTTTCCTCGGCCGCGGCTCTTTTCCCGCTCGAACGCCTTGCGATCTGCAAGCGTCGGATTCTTGCGTACCATGGGCTTCGAGCTGAGGTCGTCGTCACCGAACAAGGGGTGCTCAGCGACACTGTTCCGGTCGCGCTCGAGCGGGAGGGTCCCCGCGGTGTCGTCGCCACGCAACTGCGCGCCCATTTGGATGCGTGGTTGGTCGGCGTGCGTCGGCTGCGACGCGCGAGGTCCCGCGCCGTTCAGCGCATGATCCTTCGCGCGGCTGTCGAGCGTTGCGCCGTCAGGAGTCGTGTCGCTCACCTCGCCCGATGGTGGGCGCACGTTTGCCGGAGAGCTTGGCGTTTCACCGCGCACGAACACCGGAGTGCTCGGCCGACGCGGCGCACCCGCGCTTGGACGGAATGCGGGGACCGACTTCGACAGCGCCGGCATCGGAGCACCCGCTGCGCGCCTACCGGGTGCCAACGAATTCGAGACGTCGGACATCTCTTCCGTGTCTTCGTCCGCCTTGTGCTCGGGCGACCGTGCGCCTTGCTGGGGCGTTCGCGACGCTCCGGGTGGCGGAAGCGATGCCTGTGGGACGATTCGCGTGGGCTCGTCATGCCCAAAGGGCTCAAGCGCTTCGATGAACGGTGCCATTGACGCGAAACGATCATTCGGGCTGAGCGCAATGGCGCGCATCACGATATCGCCCAGTCCGCGATCGACATATGGAGCGACGTCACAGACGTGTCGTGCTCCGCCCTGGATGATCGCGAGAAATAGCTTATGCAGGCTCTCGCTGTCGTACGGAAGCTCGCTCGAAAGACCCTGATAGAGAATGACGCCAAGCCCGTAAACGTCAGCTCGCACGTCTACTTCTTTGCTGTTCACGATTTGCTCGGGTGCCATGTAGTAGGGCGTGCCCACGATCGCGCCGGCGGCGGTCAAAGGATTTGCGTCCGCAGCTTCCGGACCGGTCAGTTTCGAGATGCCAAAGTCGAGGACCTTTGCGGTGTAGCCACCCGGAATTCGCTCCAAGAAAATATTGTCGGGTTTGAGGTCGCGATGCACGACGCCGATTGCGTGGGCAGCTGCGACTCCGTTCATAGCCGCTATCGCGAGGCGCACTACAGCGGCCGCGGGGTGCGGGCCCGAACTCAGGAAAGACGTGAGGGACTGTCCCTCGAGGAGCTCCATCACCAAGTAGAGTGAATCACCGTGCTCGCCACTGTCTTGAACGCGCACGACGTTCGGATGCTTCACGCGACCGGCGACTTGCGCTTCCCGGATAAACCTCTCGGCTGCGAGCTTGTTCGCAGCGAGGGACGGGTACAGCCACTTGATCGCGACGCGTTCTCTTGTTTGAACGTTCGTTGCTTCGTATACGATTCCAGCGCTGCCACGACCGAGCTCTTTTCCAATCTCGTACTTGGAGTCGATGAGCTGGCCGATCTCTGGAACGCCGATGCTAACCGTCATGCAGGGCGCGCCTTCGATCGTTTCGGTTCGTCGTTCGTGTAGATGCGAGGCACGCGGCGCGAGACGTTCGTCAGAACCTCCCACGGGATCGTTTGTGCCGATCGGGCGAGGTCGTCGACCGTGAGCACCCCAACGTCACGCCCGTGCTTCTGCCGACCAAGCAAGACGGATTCGTCTCCTACGGTTGCGTCGGGCACATCGGTCACGTCGATCGTTGTCAGATCCATCGAGACTGTTCCTACAATCGGGCACCGCCGCCCTCGAACGAGGACTTCACCACGGCTCGACGCCGAGCGAAAGAGGCCATCGCCGTAACCGAGTGGAATCGTGGCAATGTTTGACCGGCGCGCGGTTCGAAACGTTCCGCCGTAGCCAACGGTTTCCCCGCGAGGCAGAGACCTTAGCGCGATGATCTCGCTGCGTAACCGCATGGTGGGTGTCAGAGTCGGCCCGTGGTTGGGGCTAACGCCGAAGATCGCGGCTCCGCACCGGACGAAATCGTAGTGCGAATTCGGGTGCGTAAAGAGTCCTGCGGTGTTCGCCGCGTGGACGACCGTGGGGCAGTGGCCTTCGGCACGGATCAGCGTCAGCGCTTTCTCGAACCTCGCGAGCTGTTGCCGCGTGAAGTCCGGGTCCGAGTCTGCGGCGGCGAGGTGAGTCATCACCCCCTCGATCAGGATGCCACTTCGCGATTTCACTCGTTCGAGGAACGCGCGGAGGTCCCGCTCTACGACTCCCAAACGCCGCATTCCGGTGTCGACTTTCAAGTGGACGCGAACTTTGGTTCTTCGATCGCGCCGCTTGATAGCCGCGCGATGGAAAGCGTCGAGCTGCGCCGTATCGTAGACCACCGGTGTTAGTCCTTGCGCGATGACGTCTTCGTGCGCGTTTCCATACACGCCGTTGAGCACCAAGATCGTGCCCGCGATGCCTGCTGATCGCAGCTCGAGACCTTCCTCTGCGAGCGCTACGCCGAATCCGTACACGCCTTCGCGCACCAGTCTCCTCGCCACAGGAATCATGCCGTGCCCATAGCCATCTGCTTTGATGACTGCGAGAACCCTTCCGTGAGACGCCGCTTTTCGCGCGACGGCTAGGTTGCTCGCGATTGCATCCAGATCGATCTCCGCGCGCGTTGGACGATGCGCTGTCTCTGCTGGAGCCAGAGATGGCCGAATGGAGATTGTTTTTGCTCGACGCGGTTGCGGCGTCTTGGCCATGGGTTTGTCGGGGTAGCGGGTCGGTGAAATCGCGTCAAGACACTGTCGTTCTCGGGTCAGTTCGGAAGTTACTCGATCAAATCGAGCCAACTGTTGCCGAGGTCGTTTGGGACCGGCTGTAGGCGCATGAAGATCGTTCCCTTGCACGACTCCATCGGAACTTCTCCTTGGGTCCGGCTATCCGAATCCGAGATCGCGCGATTGTCTCCGAGCAAGTAGAAGCCGTTTCGAACCTTGGTCTTTTTCATGCTCCACGGTCGCTCGGGATCGAAGTAGGCGTGCTCGTCGTTTCCGACGACCTCCGTTCCCGTGATCACGCGCAGCGTGCGCGCTCCATCTCGAAACTGAAGCTTCTGGCCAATGTCTTTGTTGCAACGCGTCCCGTTGATGATCAGGGTCTTGTTGTCGATCTCGATCGTGTGGCCTGGCTTCCCAACCACGCGGCCCATGATCAGACGTCCGGGGATCTTCGGGTGAGCGCAGATGGTGGCTCGCCCGTGGTCGGGCGTTCCACGCCAGACCAGGAACTGATCGCCCGCAAGCAGCGTCGGCGCCATCGAGTTGTCCCCGGCTTGAGCAATGTCTACGTAGAAGTACTTCATCAGCCCAGCGAAGACGCCGAAGATCGCCGCGAGGATCAGCACGGTCTTCAATGTGCCCTTGATGAGGTCACTCATGCGGGAACGGTCTCCCGCGAGTTCTCGGGTGTCAAACTACGAACACGCAGCAACGAGTGCGCGCATTGCTTGGGTCGGATCAGCCGCGTCCAGGACGCTACGAATGACAGCGACGCCTGCCGCGCCCGCATCCACTACTGATCGTGCGTTCTCAGGAGTTATTCCGCCTAGGGCAAATGCCCGCGCCTTAGAAGAGCGGACGATTTCACCGAAACGCTCGATGCCGAGGGGCTCGCCCTTGCCTGGCGTGGGGAACACGGGTGCGAGAGTGACGTAGTCGGCACCGAACATTGTCGCGCGGCGAGCTTCTTCGAGCGTGTGACACGAAACACCTACGCAGGTCTTTCGCCCAATAAGCGCCCGGATGTCCGCGGGTGCCAAACCTCCACCGGGGGAGTGCGCACCGTCTGCTGCCACGAGCTTTGCGATATCGATTCGATCGTTGACGCTAAGCGGGGCGTGAGCTTTGCGCGTGATGTGGCGCAGCTCATGCGCGAGACGAAGCGCCTCGATCGCAGGTATCGATTTCGCACGCAACTGTACGCCGACAAATCCTTCGGGGGCTCCGCCCAGTGCTTGCTGCACCCGTTCTGTCAGAGCGGTGCCGATGGACGCATCGGCAATCAGCAGAATGCGAAAGGCGGGTGCGGTCATTTCTGCGTCGAGGGTGTACGTTCTTCTCTCGCGCGTCCGGCTTCGCGCGAAGTTGGATACTGCGCGATCAAATAGTCCAGCGTTTGCTGGCGCGCGCGCTCATCGCCTTGCTCACGAAAGCGTGCGGCGAGGTTGTAAAGGCTTTCGGGCGCGGATTCCTCGCGCCGGCGATCGGGGTTCGAGCCTTGTGCGCATTGAAACGGAGCGAGGCCGGAGCTGAGACCTATACCGAGTAGGAGCACCGCCGCGAACGAACCGCTCGTCATGAATGGCGAGACCCGATAACGCCGGCGAGCGGGCTCGAAGCCGTTGCGTATAGCTTCCGCGGAATGCGACCTGCCAAGTACGCGTGGCGGCCAGCTTCGACCCCCAGTCGCATTGCGTGCGCCATTCGAATCGGATCTTTCGCACCTGCAATCGCGGTGTTCATGAGGACACCGGCGCAACCGAGCTCCATGGCTTCGGCGGCATCCGATGCAGTGCCCACACCCGCATCCACGATCACGGGGACTTTGACCGTGTCGAGAATGATCTCGATGTTGTACGGATTTCGAATGCCCAGGCCGCTCCCGATCGGAGCCGCCAATGGCATGACTGCTGCGCATCCAATGTCTTCGAGTCGCTTTGCTGTGATCGGGTCATCGCTCGTGTACGGCAGAACGATGAAGCCCTCTTTGACAAGCACCTTTGCGGCCTCGAGCGTCGCGGGGATGTCGGGGAAGAGCGTCTTCTCGTCTCCAAGAACCTCGAGCTTCACGATGTTGTCGCCGAGCATCTCGCGTGCGAGCCGACAGGTCCGCAATGCGTCTTCCGCTGTGTAGCAACCAGCCGTGTTTGGCAGGATCGTGTACTTGCCCTCGCGAAGGATGTCGTACATCGATCGTCCGCCGTCCTTGGGTGTCGCCTCGACGCGTCGCACAGCGACCGTCACGACTTCCGCGCCAGATGCTTCGAGCGCGGCGGCCGTCTCGTTCAAGTCTTTGTACTTACCCGTGCCGACGAATAGACGAGAACGAAATGTGCGCCCGCCGATCGTGATCGTGTCCTGTTGCGTCATATGCGTTTCCAGTCTCGCGGCGATCAACCGCCTCCAACGAAGTGCACGATCTCGATGCGATCGGCGTCCACGACTTCCACGGTCGCGTGAGTAGCACGAGGGACAATCTCGCCGTTGCGTTCGACCGCGACGGTCGCATTTCCTACGCCCACGACGTCAAGTACCGTTCGAATGGTCGCGCCGCTGGGTACGGACACAGTCTTCCCATTGACGGTAATGCTCATTGCGGTTTCGTGCATGCGATGCTCGGCGCGCGAGATGCTAGCAACAATCCAAGCTCATGCCCGCGAGAGACCGACCCGCACGCGCGCGTCGTAGCAGTTGCTGCTTCGGAGCGTGAAATCACGGCAGGTCTTCGGTCGGTCTTCGTAGACTTCGCAGGTGTATCGCGGATCGGTCGACTTGACGACGAGCGCTGCGCACCGCGTTCCGCCGGCCTCTTCAACACGTTCCAGCTCGTACTTTTCGTCGCGCAGCACCACCAGCTTTGGGTTCCGTTTCGCGACCGTTTGGGCGTCGCGTTTCGAGACGAGAACCGCCCCATAGGCCTCGCGACAGCATGCTCCGCATGCAACGCATTCGACATGCGTCGCCTGCTCCCAGGCTTCGCAAGCGTGCTCGTCGTACGCAACGCGAACGCGTGACGCGTTGCACTTTCCGCGGGTGCCAAACCACACGCACGATCCGCATTTGGAATCTGCTGATGAGAGCGCTTTCCCATTTCGATGTCGCTTCTGGGGCGGCTCTACATCTCGAAGCAGCGAATCCGGACCAGCAAGCGGCGCGGCAGCGCGCACAAGCAATTCCGTTTGGACGAGTGCGAGCGCCAGATGTGGAGCCCACGGGTCCCTGTGTGATCGCGCAACGGCGATCTTTCCTCGGACGACATCGCGCGAATCCGGACCCAGCAGCGGGTCCGAGCCGAGCGAATCGTAAAACGCGCGATAGTCCGTGGTGGGCGCAAAGACTCGCCGAAGTCCGTGTCTGTCCAGCAACCAAGCTTGCGCTCTCAGGCATGCAAACTCGAGGTCGAGATCGCGAGCGCCGTCGTTCTCGAGGCCCCAGTCCGGACGTGAAAACCCTTCATGCCCCGCGACCAAGCTGTGGCAGATCTCGTGAAGAACCATCTGTGCGATGCAGTCGTCCGCATCCAGGTGCTCGTTGCTCGCGAGCGACAAGACCCCTGCACCGTTCGTCGTGGCATACGCGTCACCGCCTCGCACCACCTTGATTCCGATGCGCTCCGCGGTGGTGATCCACAGTGCTTCGAGCGGATCCTCATATCGACGATGAATGGTTCGCATAGGCAGCTCGGCAAGCGTAAACGCACGCGGCGTGAGATCAATCCCGACCGCTTGCGGGTCGGGATCAATATAGTTGTGCTTGAGATTGGCGCTCCGAGAGCATTTGGCAGGATTTGGCCGCGAGAGTTTGCTATGGAGCGTCGCGGTTCTCGGCGGCGCTGAGACCGCACATGCAAGGAGCTCGCAGTGCGAATTGCCGTTGTCGTGTTTCCCGGAACGAATGCCGAGTTCGAAGCGCTTCATACGGCGCGCGATCTACTCGGTGAGAACGCGTACTACGTGTTCCACAAAGAAACGTCGCTCGATCGCGCGGACGCGGTGATCTTGCCCGGTGGGTTCGCCCATGGCGACTACCTGCGCTGCGGAGCGATGGCGTCATTCAGCCCCGTCGCCCCGGCCATTCGCGAATTTGCGAGCGCCGGAGGCCCGATTCTTGGCATTTGCAACGGTTTCCAAGTCCTCACGGAGATGGGGCTTCTTCCTGGTGCGCTGACCAGAAACGCGCACCTTCGCTTCGAATGCGGCGATGTATACGTGCGCACCGAGGGACGCGGTCCCTTCACGGAATCCATTCCGGCGGGAACCGTGTTGCGTCTCCCGATCGCACATGGTGAGGGGCGCTATCAATGTGACGAGTCGACGTTCCGCACGTTGGTGGATCGAGATCAGATCGCGTTCAGATACTGCTCCGAGAAGGGCGAAGTCGACGAAGCGTCCAACCCGAACGGCGCACGCGCCAACATTGCCGGCATCTACAATGAGCATCGCAACGTTCTAGGGCTGATGCCGCACCCCGAACGCAACGCGGAAGCGCTCGTTGGGAACGCGGATGGCTTCAAGCTGTTCGCGTCCCTAAAAGCCTTCATGAACACTCGTGGGGGACGATCGTGACCGCAACCAAGAACGTGACGACTACTGAAGCGCGACCGATGCCGAACGATCCCGAGACGAACGCGGCGCTCGCGCGCACGATGAACGTCAACGCCGAAGAGTGGCAGCGCATCGTCGCGTCGCTCGGACGAAGTCCAACGTTCGCCGAGCTCGGCGTCTTCAGCGTGATGTGGTCGGAGCACTGTTCGTACAAGTCTTCTCGCATCCATTTGCGGCGGCTGCCGACGACGGGTCCGAAGGTCGTTCAGGGCCCAGGGGAGAACGCGGGCGCCGTCGATATTGGTGACGGGTACTGCGCCGTCTTCAAAATGGAGTCGCACAATCATCCCTCATACATCGAGCCCTACCAGGGTGCAGCAACAGGAGTCGGCGGGATCCTTCGCGATGTGTTCACGATGGGTGCTCGACCTGTCGCGTCGCTGAACTCGCTTCGTTTCGGTCGGCCCGAGCACCCGAAGACTCGATCACTCCTTCGGGGCGTGGTCGCAGGTATCGGCGGATACGGAAACTCGATCGGGGTGCCCACGGTCGGAGGCGAGTTGCAGTTCGACGCAAGTTACGACGGGAACATCCTCGTCAACGCCTTCACCGTCGGAGTGGCTGCGATCGATGGCCTGTTTTTCGGCAAAGCCGAAGGACTCGGAAACTCGATCATCTACGTTGGAGCTCGAACGGGCCGCGACGGGATTCACGGCGCGACGATGGCGTCTGCGGAGTTCGATGCAGACAGCGAGAAGAAGCTTCCGACCGTGCAGGTCGGTGATCCGTTCATGGAAAAGTTGCTGCTGGAGGCGTGCCTCGAGATCTTCCGCGCGAACATTTTGGAAGGTGTTCAGGACATGGGCGCTGCGGGGCTCACATCTTCCTCAGTCGAGATGGCAGCGCGTGCGGGCAACGGCATTCAGCTGGACCTCGATGCGATTCCTCGCCGCACGCAGAAGCTCACGCCCTACGAGATGCTGCTCTCCGAGTCTCAGGAGCGAATGCTCATGGTGGCAAAACCTGGATGCGAACAGCGTGTCATCGACATCTGCGTGAAGTGGGGCCTGGACGTTGCAGTGGTCGGACGCGTAACGGATACGGGCCGATTCGTTTGCACCGCAACGCCCGGCTTCGACCCAGCGACGATGTCCGAGCGACCGGCCGGAGCAGCTCCAGTCGTGGTGACAAACATTCCGATCGGTGTGCTTACCGACGACGCTCCCAAGTACGACCGTCCGCAGCAAGCAGCGCCGCCTTCCACCGCCACGCCGACCCTCGTGGCTGCCCAGTCGCTTGATCGTGAGCTCCTAGATCTGCTCGCATCGCCGAATATCGGAAGCCGCGCCTGGGTGTGGCGCCAATACGATCACATCGTTCGCGGTGGCTCTGCGACCCGCCCAGGGCAGAGCGACGCGGCGATCGTTCGAGTCGTGTGTTCGCGAGAGGCTAGCGGAGCGAACGGTATCGAGAAGTACCTTGCGTTGTCGGTCGATTGTAACGGGCGCTACGTACAGCTCGATCCGTACACTGGCGCAGCGATGGCAGTCGCCGAGTGCGCGCGCAACATCGTGTGCTCTGGCGGAGAGCCGCTTGGTTTGACCGACTGCTTGAATTTTGGCAGCCCGGAAAAGCCGGAGACGATGTGGCGGTTCTCGCGTGCGATCGATGGAATCCGGGACGCATGCAATGCCCTCGGGGTTCCTGTCGTTTCTGGAAACGTGAGCCTCTACAACGAGACGGATGGCAAGCCGATCATCCCAACCCCGGGAGTTGCCATTGTCGGTCAGCTGCAGTCCATCGAGGACCGTTTGGGGATCGCATTTCGCGAAGCAGGCGACACGATTGCGCTGGTCGGACGCGACGCTCGAGGCGAGCTCGCAGGCAGCGAGTGGTTGGTTCAGCGCGCCGGTCTGGTAGGAACGCTGTCCGAGCTCGATCTAGAGCTAGAGGCAGCGTTGCAGAAAACCATCCTTCAGCTTGCGCGCGCGCGTGTGCTTTCGAGTGCACACGACGTGAGCGACGGTGGCTTGGCCGTCGCGTTGGCAGAGTGCTCCATCAGCGGTGGAGTCGGCTGCGACGTTCGTGTTTCATCCGACGGGCCTGGCGCGCTGTTCTCCGAGGAGCCTTCACGCGTCATCGTCTCGTACAAGGCAGAGCATTCTGAGATCGTCACGAATGCGTGTGCGGCGAGTGGCATCAAACACCACGTGCTTGGCGGGACGGGCGGTTCATCGATTCGCATCACGACGCCGGCAGCGGTCGTGACAGTTGCGGTCGACGAAGCGCGCGCTGCACATTCACGTGCTCTAGACGGCGTTACTTAGCTCCGCACTGGTGTGCTACGCGTGTTCGTTACCTTGAGGGACGTGTGCCCGGAGCGGCTACTTCGGTTTCGATCGAAGCTGCGACCTCGCTCTGATCGGCTGCCCGACGAAACACGAGATCCTGCGCCCCACGTCGGGAGTTGCTCTCATCGAACGTCGTTGCCCATGCTGTGTCGTCGACTGCCGCTGCCACCCACTGATTCGCAGGAATCGGCTCGCCAAGCGAGGTTCCGTCGAGCACGCGCCGCATGATTCCGTTGCGCCCCGCGTATCCGACCCGTCCAGCGAAACGGTTCGTGCCGACGAACGCATCCACTCGATACGGGGCGATCACGGTGACACGAAATCCTCGCCCCCGTTGGGCGGCCGCACCCGCGAACGCCGGCTCAGAGTACGGGAAGAATGGCTCGGTGGCGGCGAAGCTCAGCCGAACCGCGCGCGTACCAAAGGTCCGTGCGTCACGCGGCGCCAGTTTGAACGCCGTCACGTGCCACGTGCCCGTCGTGTACTTGGCGAGCCAACGCGTCATCTCCGGTCTCGATGGATACCCATTGCTGCGGAGCCATCGGTTTAGCGCAGCTGCGTCGTTGGCAGCCAAGACGGACGCATCCAGCGAACCGATACGCACCTGTTCTACGACTTCGACGCGCGCGGCGGCTGAGCCCGTGTTGAGGCCGCGTTGGCCACGCGGGCGGCCGCCCATTTCCCCGCCATCGTTCACCCGTGTGTAGAGATGCTTGATTCGATTGAATACCAAGTCGTCGGCTTCACTGAGCGTTGGACGAGACGGGGTTGGCACCAGGAAACCAAAATCTGGAGGAGCGTTCTTGAAATCTGCGCGGCGAATGAAGTGCTCGGTGTGATTTGCTTCGTCCCAGACGATGATGGCCTCTTCGCCCTGGATCAACACCGGCCCGCGAGCGGAGATCGCCATGCACGCAGCGGCACGGCGTTCGTGCATCAACAGCAGCACGCCGGCGACGACCAGAACTGCGACAGCTACAGGCGATACGTAGGATCCCGGCTTCTGCATGCCCCGAGATTGCGGCGGCCAGAAACCGAACGCAATGCGCTTGTGGACAATCGCGCGTCGCCTATACACTGCCGCCCTCGCGCTGAATGTCTCACGAGCTTCAAGGTCGCTGCGGTAGCTGTTCCTTCTTCGTGCGGTACTTTCGCGAAGGAGCCGAAGTTCAGGACGGCGATTGTCGCGTTTGGCTAGCGCGCAAGCCCGAGACGGCGACGTGCATCAAGTACAAAGCCATCGGTGCGTCGTGGTCGGGCTGGAACAAAGAAAAGCCGGCTGCAGGGACGCCGAAGCATCTCAGAAACGACATTCAGGAAGATGCACCCAAGCGCATCCTTCCGAAGGAGATAGATATCGATATGGACATCGACGAGTTTCGCAATGTGCTCCGCGACGTGCTTCGCGAAGAGCTAGGCGTCGGCACCGGGTCGCTTGCAGAACGGTTTCGCGGCGGCGAGCTCGTGATTCAACCCGGGAAGAAAGACACGCAAGAGAAGCGTGTGCCCCTCGACGTGTTCTTTCACAAGATCGTAATGCTCCGCGACAAGCTTCGTGTCCTTGAGCAAAAAGTAAACGGGCACGACAAGCTCTCCGACGACGAGAAGGTTCAAATGCAGCAGTACATCACTGCTTGCTACGGGACCCTCACGACGTTCAATGTCTTGTTCCGCGACAAAGACGACGGGTTTACCGGGCAACGCGGCAAGGACGAGTGAGCTACTGACTCGCGGACCGGTCGAGTGACCGAAAATGAAGTAGGCGCCACGACAATGTCGCAGCGCCCCTTTTCATGGTCTCGTGAAGTCAGTGATCAGACGCAGCGCGGTGTGTAGACCTGCCACGCGCACGTGTTGCCTGTTGGCTCGCACGTGACGATCGACGATTGATTCGAACCGCCTGGACAGCGACGCTGTACGGGGTCCGGGGGCGTGTCCGTGCAATCGCTCGGTGCGCACATTCGCGGTGTGATTCGGCAAGCGTTGACGTGAACGGTCCAGGCGCAGCCGTTCGGCGCGCGGTCCGACTGGTCGCACGAAACTGTGACTGGGTTCAATCGGCCGTCCGGGCAACGGGCGGCGGCGGGGTCGGGCTTCGAGTCCGTGCAGTCCGAAGGCTGGCAGGTGGCGGGCGCGGCTGGGCACACCGGAACAGTCGTGATCCATCCGCACGAGTCGTTGCTGATCCCGCATGTCTGTGACGGCCAAACGAACGAACCGTCCGGACAGCGAAACTGCGCAAGCTCCGGACGCGAACCGCAATCCGCTTCCGTGCAAGCGAGCGGTGTGCTGAGTCCGTTGACCGTGAGCTCGTACTCAGACTGGTTGTTCAGATACTCGCGAACGACGATGAGGTACTTGCCCGCCGTCGCGATCTCGATCGCGACCTTCGAGTCGTAGTTGTTCTCGGAGATGTCGTCGTTGTAGCCAACGCGCGCTGCCGCACGCCAGCTCGTCTTGAGCGGTCCGTAGACCGAGAGCACCGAGTCACCTGTGGGCGAGGTCAGCGACGCGACGAGCGGGCCACGCTGCAACTGAATCGTGTAGCCGAGCGCTTTCGTTGCGCTGAACGTGCCTGATGCTTTGCCGTTGAGTATGGAGAGCGCTCCGACGATCCGTGCAGCGCCGGATACTCCATCCGCGCGTTCTTCGGTTTCGTCCCCGAGCTCTGGATCTGTGAGCGCGACCTTTTCTGCCGGCGCCGCTATGCATGCTGCGAGCAAGAGTAAACAGTATGGGAGTTGCTTGATCATGGGAGATGGTTCCTTCTCGCGCGGACGGACGAGTCACGGACCGTTCGCGCGGTTTTGACAACCAGTCAGCAATCGGCGTGCCCGCACAGAACCGAGACATGCCCTCTAGTTTCGCCGTGCCGTATCAATCGCGGCCTCCTAACGGGCGACTTGTTAGGACCTTAGTGAAACCTGAAGCTGTGTGCTCACCACCACAGAAGCTTCGTGATATGTCCACGCCATGGTTTCCCTGCCTGTCATCCAGAACGGCACGCCTCTTCAGGGCGACGGTGTCGCATCGAGCGTGAGTGAGGCGCTGTCGCTGCAATCGCCGATCGATCTGCGGACGCTAGCTCCTGTCACCGTCACGCCGATCAAAGAGGTCCCTACGCTCGTGCGGCGAGCGCACGCGGCGCAGGTTGGCTGGTCTGCGATCTCGGTCGATGAGCGCAGTCACTTGATCCAAAAAGGCGCGAAACGCCTTCTCGAGCAACGAGCCGAGATTCTCGCGCTCGTCCGCGAGGAAGTTGGAAAGCTCGAAGTGGACGGTCTTTTTTCCGAAGGCATCGGAGCCGTAGAGAGTGCGCGTGGATGGTCGAAGCTCGTCGAGCGTGAGCTTCGGCGTGAGCGCATTCGCTTGAATCCGATCGGCTTTCCCAAGAAGCGAGCGTACGTGGACCTTATTCCACGAGGCGTAGTCGGGATTATCGCTCCGTGGAACTATCCGACGGCTGGACTGTATCGATCGGTCTTCCCAGCGCTACTTTCGGGGAACGCGGTTGTCTTGAAACCATCCGAGTACTCACCCCGTTCGACTGCGTGGTTTGCGGAGCAACTTGCGCGCGAGCTTCCACCGGACGTGATTCAAGTTGTGCAGGGGCGCGGGAACGTTGGTGCTGCGTTGATCGACGCCGAGATCGACGCTTGTGTCTTCACCGGCTCCGTCGCGACCGGAAACAAGGTCCGTGAGCAGTGCGCTGCGCGAGGGTTGCCCGTCAGCGTCGAGATGGGCGGGAAAGACGTCGCGATCGTGCTTCGCGACTGTGACCTCGATCGAACGATCGCGGGCATCACGCATTGGACGCTCGCGAACGCTGGACAAGCCTGCGGCGCAGTCGAGGTCGTTTGTGTCGAAAGCGCAATTGCGGACGAGTTCGTCACGCGCATTTCTTCGGCGTTTGCACGCTTGCGCGCAACGGCCGCTCCCTATTCGGATGTGTCGCCGTTGTCGACGCGTGCACAGCTCGAGCTGGTCAAGTCGCATGTCGCGGATGCGCGCGAGAAGGGTGCAACCGTTCGCGCAGGTGGCGCTCCCACCGGGGAAGGGTTGTTCTTCTCGCCCACCGTGATCGATCATTGCACTCGTGAGATGGCCGTCGTGCGCGATGAAACGTTCGGACCGGTGCTTGCCATCATGCGTGTAGCGGGTGCGGCGGAAGCGGTCGGCGTCGTGAACGGATCGCGATACGGCCTCACCGCATCGATCTGGAGTGGAGACTCGACTCGCGCGGAGCGGCTTGCATCTCGACTGAACGTCGGTGTTGTCACGATCAACAACCATTCGCTCACCGGCGCGATGCCCGAGCTGCCGTGGAGCGGAACACGCGATACGGGCTTCGGTGTTGCCAACAGCCGACACGCGCTCGCAACGTTTGTTCGTCCGCGCGCGTTGCTCATAGACGATGCAACCGATCCGGAGCCGTACTGGCTTCCATACGACGAAGCGCTCTGGGATCTCGGCGACATGCTCGCCGATGCGCAGCTTTTGAAGATCCGCAACGCGTGGAAGATCCCGCTCGTTTTGCGTCGTCGAGTGCAGCGCGTTCGAGAGTTTTTCGCTCGCTGAGCAGTCGACATCACATTCGCAACGCGGTCGGGCGCTTAGAACACTCGCGCGAGGTGTGCGCGAGTCCACCAGGCGAACTGTTTGCGCTTTGCGTAGCGGGGCAGCGAGCGCCACGTGCTGAAGGCTTCCTCGAGAGCGCGCTCCTGAGTGGCTTTGTCGCCCGCGTCCTTCGCGGCACGCGCGAGCTTCACGAATCCGTCGAGTGCCGAGGAGTTTGCCAAGGTATATCGCTCGTACGCATCGACCGCTTCTTGTGCGCGTCCGAGCGCAAGAAGCGAGTCACCGGCTACGCGATAGGGCTCACCAAATCCGAGCCTCCCGTCGCGCTTCACCGCCTCCACAATCGCATCGATTGCGGTTTGGTGCTCCCCGACCAAGGAGGCCGCTTGCCCCTTGAGGAAGAGAAGCTCGGCATCATCGGGAAACCGCGCGAGCGCCTCGTTCAACAGGCGAAGAGCTTTCCTCGGACGCCTACGCGCGATCAGCACCCGAGCCAGATCGCGCCGGGCCGTGGCGTTCGCGGGATTCGATTCGATCTGGCGCTCTAGCGAAGAGATCCGTCCCCAGGTTGCAAAAAGCACGAACGG
>CAZWQH010000037.1:5103-20168 GCA_964635815.1 uncultured Sandaracinaceae bacterium | reverse complement strand
GCTGCCCTCACCGATCTCAAGGTTGTCGACAGGACACAGCTGATCCTCGACATTTTCGCGCAGCATGCAGAGTCCAACGACGGCAAGCTTCAAGTTGAGCTTGCACAAATGAAGTATCTGTTGCCTCGCCTCGGCTTGCGGGACGATGCCCTGTCACGTTTGACGGGCGGAATCGGTGGTCGCGGACCGGGCGAAACAAAGCTGGAAATTGGCAAACGTCGGGCGCGGGAGCGCGTATCACACCTCGAAACGCAGCTCGCGAAGCTGGCGCAGCGACGGGAGCAGCGTCGCCGTCGGCGAGTGCGTCATGACGTTCCCACAGTTGCGATCGTGGGCTACACGAACGCCGGAAAGAGCACGTTGCTCAACACGCTAACGGAATCGACTGTCGTTGCAGAGGACAAACTGTTCGCGACGCTGGATCCCCGATCGCGCCGTTTGCGACTCCCCGAAGAGCAGGACGTCATCATCACGGACACCGTGGGGTTCATTCGTGAGCTCCCGGAGGACCTGTTCGCCGCGTTTCGCGCGACCTTCGAGGAAGTTCGTGATGCCGACGTCATCGTGCAGGTGGTCGATGCGAGTACCGAAGATCTAGACCGGCACCTGAACACAACGGACAAGTTGCTAGGAGACCTCGACCTCGGCGAAATACCGCGCGTTCTCTGCTTGAACAAAGTCGACTTGATCGAGCCAGCCCACGCCGCGATTCTCGCCCGCTCCCGTGACGGAATCCTTGTAAGTGCGTTCGACGCGTCCTCACTAAGTCCTCTTCTGACGCGGATCTCGTCTCTCGTAGGTGCCGGATCTCGTCTCTCGTAGGTGGTCTCTCGTAGGTGCCAGCCCAAGTTAGTGCAGGTCGGCGACGCAACAATCCGAGTGGCGTCCCGATAAGATCGCATGGCGAGACCTCTACGTTGGTTCGTGCGGAAGCGACACTACTTCATCACCAATCGAACGCTGAATGAGCACTTCTGGCTCGTTCCAGATCTGGAAACAAACAACGCTATTCTGCGTGCACTGGGAGCTGCACTGAGGCGCTATCGAGTGCGCCTCGTTGCGTTCGTCTTCATGTCGAATCACTTCCACCTAGTCGTTCAAGTTGAAGAGGATGTCGTTTCAGATTTCGTCGGTCTGCTTCAGAGCCGCATTGCGCGAATTCTCAATCCACGTTTGGGGCGTCGAGGCGCGTTCTGGCAGCGGAGATTCAGCGCGATACCAATCGTCGATGCCGCCGCGCTGCAAGAGCGTATTCAGTACACTGTTCTGAACCCAGTTCGCGCGGGTCTGGTCAGTACGATTGACGAGTGGCCGGGCATTGTTTCCCATTTTGCGAGCGGCGCGACACGAGAGCTTGTAGTGGGCGATGCCGTTATTCGAGCTTCGGAGGTGTCAATGCAAGACAAGGGACTGGCGTTCACAGAGTCGAACGTGCGCGCTATGGGCGCGAAGCGAGTTCTCGCGACGCGGGTGACCGATCGACCGTCGATGCCTGCGCGTCGCCCCTCCCCGGTATGTCACGCATCAAATCGGAGTGATCGTTTGCGCCACCTCCTGGAGCGGCGCGCTTTTTACGAAGCCTATCGCGCGGCGGCGGCTGCATACCGTCGCGGTGAAGTCGGGGTGCTCTTCCCAGACGGTTCGTATCCACCGTCACGGCATCCCCTTCCCCGGTACGCTTGCGCTGCCTAGAGCAGATCAGAAGCTGAAGCGTCTCATCGAGACGTTCATGAGCAGGCCTGCGCCGATCATGATTGTCAGCACGCTCGAGCCGCCGTGCGAGAAGAGGGGCAACGTAACGCCGACGACCGGCAGTATGCCGAGCACCATGCCGATGTTCATCGTCGCTTGCCAGAAGAGCATAGCGCCCACTCCGACTGCGCAGACCGCGCCGAAACGGTCCTTAGCTTGCGACGCGATGCGCAACGACCAAAGCGACAAGAATAGGTAGACGGAAGCCAGTCCGAGCACGCCCAGGAACCCGCGCTCTTCTGCCCAGACAGCAAACGGGAAATCCGAATGCTGATCGGGGAGGAAAAGGTGTTGGTTCTGCGTGCCGGCCATAAAGCCTTTGCCGGTCCAACCGCCGCTCCCGACAGCCACAACTGACTGATACGTGTGCCAACCGGCTTTTCTCAAGTGCTTTTCTGGCTCGAGAAAGGCGGTGAACCGTTCGCGTTGATAAGGACGCAGCAGGTACGTCCACGTCAGCGGTGCGCTCGCGATGAACACCGCGGCAAGAGTCAGGAACGACCTCAGCTTCAAGTGCGTTAGAAACATGATCGTGAAGAAGATCGCTGTGAGAACCAATGCGGTTCCCAGGTCAGGCTGCTTCGCGACGAGGCCGATTGGGATCGCTCCGATGAAGGTTGGCACCACGAGGTCGCGGAGGGTGCGGCCTTCGGATTTGGGGTCGTTGTGGAGGTACTTGGCGAGGGCGATGATGAGGCCGATTTTCATCAGCTCGCTTGGTTGCAGGGAAAACGAGCCAATCCAGATCCAACGCTGAGCGCCCCGAATCATGCGTCCCAGTAGGAACACGAGGATCAAAAGTACGATGGACCCGACGTAGATCGGCCATGCGTACCGCTCGTACACGCGGTAATCGACGGCTGTCACCAAGACGGCAGCCGCAGCGCCGAGGGTGAGCCAGTAGATGTGGAGCAGATACATTTCGCGAGACGCGTTCGCAACGCTCGTCGCGCTGTACAAGTTGGTTACGCCGAGCACACACAGGATCGCGAGGGCCACGAATAGCGGCCAGTCGAATTGCGACCTGAACGTACGAATGGTCGCCATCGTCTCAGCTCCTCCCTCGCCGCAGCCGGAAGTATTCCCGGAGGATTTCGATTGCGATGGGCGCTGCGTTCTTGCCGCCGCCGCCGCCGTGCTCGACGAGCACGACGACAACTAGCTCAGGATCTCGCGCCGGCGCGAAGCCTGCGAACCAGGCGTGGTCATGGTTCAAGAACTCTCGCGTCGGATCGTTTGTCACACCCTGGCGTGAAACCTGAGCAGTTCCGGTCTTTCCGGCAATCGTAAGCTCGGTGCCAACGTTCGCGTCGTAGGCCGTGCCGGTCGGATCGTTGACGACGCCGATCAAACCGTCGGTGATGAGTGCCATGTGATCCGAGCGCATCGAGATGCGTCGGCGTTCCCGTGGCGCAAACTCGGCCTTCGGTCCTTCCACCGGAGCGACGCTTTCTACTAGTCGGGGCGCGAACAACGTTCCCCCATTCGCGAGGGCCGCGTACACCATCGCGAGCTGGATCAGCGTCACGCGCATGTTGCCTTGCCCGATCGCTTCGTTCAGCGTGAACCCCGGGCGAAAGTTTTCGTAGTGGTCGATATACCACTGGCGAGTCGGGATGAACCCTTGGGTCTCCGTATTGATTCCGATCCCGCTCCGCTCGCCAAGACCAAACGCATTCGCCGTCTCGTTCAACGTATCGAGGCCGGTCGAGTACGCGAGATCGTAGAAATACACGTTGCACGACTGGACCAGCGAGCTCCTCAGGTCGACTTCGCCGTGTCGCTTGGTGCAGCGTTTTCGCTCGCGACCGATCTCGTAGTGACCGATGCACTCGATGTGATCATCCGGCGTTCGCACGCCATGTCCGAGCGCCGCTAGCGCAGCGAGAGGTTTGAACGTCGAGCCTGGGAAGTAGGATTCGAAAATTGTTTTGTCGATCAGCGGCCGGAAGGGGTTCTCCTGAATCTCAGCAGCACGAGCGACGGAAAGGCGGCCGCTGATTTCGTTCAGGTCGTACGAGGGTTTCGAGTACAGCGCGCGAACGCTTCCGTTCCGCGGGTCGACGGCAACTACGCCGCCCGACGGATGTCCTCTGAACGCGTGCTCCACGATGCGCATCAGCTCCATGTCGAGTGTGAGCGTGATGTTGCTGCCTGGCATCGGTTCGCGGCGCTCTGTCTGGCTTCCCTGTTGGACGCGCCGTCGTACGTCGACCAGCACTTTGTAGAAGCCTCTGCGCCCGCGCAGATAACCTTCCCATGCACGCTCGATCCCGCTTCGCCCGATGCGGTCTCCTGGTCGATAGTCCAAACCCGCGTTTGCGCGCACGTCGTCCGCGTTCACTTCGTTCAGGTAGCCGATCGCGTGCGCCGCGAGGCTACTGAATGGATACAAGCGCCGCGGTTCGTCGATTACGTCAACTCCAGCGAGCTCGAGCGAGTGCGTTTCGAGTGCGTCTCGGCGATCTGTCGTGATGTCGCGAAACATCTCGATCTGCTGAGACATTCTTTGCGGCGGCAACGAAGCGAGCCGGTTTCTCAGCGCGGTCGCCTCTTCGGGGGTGAGCTTCATAAGCTCGATGAAGCGAGTGAGATCGTCGCCCACCAGATACTGCGGCGTGATGAGCGCGTTGTACGCAGGACGATTCGTCGCGATCACTCGTCCGCGCGTGTCGTAGATGAGGCCTCGCGTAGCCGGCAGCCAAACTGTCTTCGTGATGTTGTTCGTCGCGATGTTTCGGTACTGCTGCACGTCCACGATCTGCAGCTGAAACGCTCGCCCAAAAATGATCCCGAACGCGATGACGGCTACAAGAGCCATCCACTTGTAACGTTGGCGGAACTCTTCCAGCTCGCGGCGCGCAGAGAGAATGGGTTGATTCATGACTGCCTCCGCCCGCTACCGATCTGTTCCGCTGTGCGCCGGAGTGCTGGACATCCGGCCGTCGCCGCTGATCGCGCGGGTCCTTCCCATGGCTTCAATCGTCCGGACGATTCGAAACACGAACGGAGATACCAGAGATGTAAGCGCTGCGCAGGCAACGACCGAAACGATGATCGGCTGCGCGCGCTCGAGTTGGAACGGAGCTGGCTCGCTGAATATCGCGAACACCGCGAGAATAGTCATCCCCGTCATAAGCGAGATCGCAAACGTCAGCGTCAGCTGGTACAGCGACCCCCTCACGAAGAAGTTCGTTCCTATCCCGCGCGCGATCATGAACGTCGCTACGAACGCGAATGTATGAAGGCTCATCGCGTAGCCGGAAAAGAGGTCGACGAAGTAGCCGGTCACGAATGAAATCGCGGCGCCGCGAGTGATGTCCGTTTCTGGCGTCGTACCGAGCGCGATCACGATCGGCAGAGTCAGGTACAAAGTGGGCCACGACGGCGGCACGAACACCGAGACGACGCTCTGGACCACAACCAAAATGAACGCTGCGAGGATGAGGTAGACGGTGCGCATCAGGGCACCCGTGTCGGCGGTGTGTTCGAGTGCACGCCTCGCCATCGTTCGCGTGCATCGGACGTCACGATCAGCACCGACTCCAGGTTCGAGAAGTCCACCAAAGGCGTGACTTCTACCTGTTGAAACAAACCTTGTGAGGCGCGCATTACGTTCGTGACGCGGCCCACGGGGATCCCGGCGATGAAGCGCTGACCGTAACCCGATGTCGTGACGATGTCGCCGACCCGGACCTCGTCATTCAGCGCGAGATACGCGGTGCGACAGAGGTAGCCCTGAGGATCGCCGGTCCCGCGAAGAATTCCGCGCGCACCATTCCGCTCCACGACGACGTCAACGTTCGACTGTGCATCCGCGACCAACAATACGTCGCAGTAGTCGCCCCACACACGGCTCACCTGTCCCACGAGCCCGCCCGGTGCAATCACCGGCATACCTGGGCGAACGCGCGTGCGATCACCGCGATCCAGCACGAATCTCGTTATTCGGAAATGGCCGAGCGAAACATTCTTTGCGATCACTTGCGCGCTGATCGTCTCGACAGGCGCTTCCTGCCGGAACTCCAGAAGCTCTCGCAAACTGATGTTTTCCGCCGCGGTCTGCTCGAATCGTGCGAGCTCGTCACGGAGCCGAGCGTTCTCGGACCGTAGGCGATCGTTCTCGCGACGAACGTCGATGAGCATCGTGTACTCCTGAACGATGGCCGACAGGCCGCGTGCGAGACGCATTCCAAGCGCCTGAAGCGGTGCGCTGGCACCAAGAACGGCGCGGTCGAAGGCATTCACGCGTGACGGGTCCTTGAGGTTCGACTTCAGGACGAGGAACGGCAGGGCAAGGAGCCCAATGCAGATCGCTGCCTCGCGTAGTCTTTTGGCAACACTCATCGACTACGTCCCATTCGCCTAGCTGATCGTAACTTCCTTGAGGAGGTCGAGATGATCGAGCGTCTTTCCGGAGCCGAGAACGACAGCGCTGATCGGATCGTCGCAAACCATGACGGGGAGACCCGTCTCCTCGCGAAGGAGAACATCGAGATTCTTCAGCAACGCGCCGCCACCCGTTAGCACGATGCCCTTGTCGACGATGTCCGCGGACAGCTCGGGCGGTGTTCGCTCAAGAGCCAGCATCACCGCTTCGACAATCGCATTGATCGGCTCGGTAAGCGCGTCGCGAATCTCTTCGCTGTTGACGATCACCGTCTTCGGCACTCCGGCGACGAGATCGCGCCCTTTGACTTCCATGGTCTCGTTCGTCTCGCCCGGATACGCATTCCCGATGCTGCACTTCACGCGCTCCGCAGTTTGTTCACCGACGAGGAGGTTGTACTTGCGCTTCATGTACGCAATGATCGCCTCGTCCATCTTGTCGCCGCCGACGCGCACGCTCTGCGAGTAAACGATACCTGCGAGTGAGATGACGGCGACCTCGGTCGTTCCGCCGCCGATGTCCACGACCATGTTTCCGCTGGGCTCTGTGATTGGAAGCCCCGCGCCGATTGCGGCCGCCATTGGTTCTTCGATCAGGAACACCTCTCGGGCACCGGCGCTCTCAGCGGACTCTTTCACCGCGCGCTTCTCGACCTCGGTAATGCCGAACGGAACGCAGATGATGATGCGCGGTTTGACGAGGGTCCGACGGTTGTGAGCGCGCGAAATGAAGTAACGCAGCATGGCTTCGGTGATCTCGAAATCCGCAATCACCCCATCGCGAAGCGGCCGAACCGCCTGAATAGTGCCGGGCGTGCGGCCAAGCATCTCTTTCGCTTCTTTTCCGACGGCCAAGACTTTTCGCCCGCCACGGGGGTCTCGTTGAACCGCGACCACGGAGGGCTCGCAGGAGACAATCCCTTTTCCTTTTACATAGATAAGCGTCGTCGCCGTGCCGAGGTCAATGGCCAGGTCATTCGAAAAGAGGCCGTATAGCCAGTCAAACATCGTGGGTAGGCGCTATCCGCGGCCACGAAAAACCAAATGATCTCGCGGCTGCGTAAACGGTTGGGATCCGTACCAGACCCCCGGTAGGGGGGCAAGCCGCGGTTTTTTGCCTCAATTTCGCTTCCGCACCCGGGCGCGTACGGAAAGTTCGCGCGAAACAGAGATGTTGGGGCAGGATGCGACCGCTATGGACGTAGGCCATGAGCTGCGCCCAGTCGTCGTCTTCGTGAGCGCGGAGGTGGACTCGGACGTTCCGCTGCGCGACGCGCTATCCAGGCGCGGGTTTCACGTTGTGCCGGCTCCGGCTCAGCACGCAGCGGATGTCATCGACAAAGTCGCGCCCGACGTTCTTTGCATCGTCGCCTCCGACGAAGGCGTGGACACGGTTTCGAGCGCGCTTGCGACGGCGACGAGCCGAAGTGTTCCGGTCCTCGTCCTCGGTACGGACCCAGCGGTAGGTCCCATGCTGAGGCGTGAGCGTCCCACTGCTGCTCAGGTCATGCCCAAGGACTCCCCACGCGATGAGATCGTGACGCGCGTCGCGACTCTCGCGGCCGAGGCGCACCTTCGCTTTCGCCACCGAGTCTCAGAAGAAGGCACTGCAACGCTGGAGCAAGTCGTTCAACGCCTCGGACGCGAGCGACGGACGACGATGCTTGTCGCTCGAACCAAAGACCTGCGCGTCGAAGTGCTCACGGGCGCAGCGCGTCCCCCCCGACGTGCGGTCGATATCGTCACTGAAAAGTTTCGCGGCCGCGCGGCCGCCGAGTCCATCGAGGTCGAGAGCACACCTACGCTCGCGCTGCCCACGCTTTCAGACCCATCGGTGCGCGCCGTTACGCCTACCTCTTACGAGGGCCTCCGCGTGGTTGTCGCGTACGAGGACTCGGGGCGTGCCAACGGGCTCGAGAAAGCCCTTCGAGCCAAAGGCACGCTTCTTCTCACCGCTCCGCTTGCGAAGTTTCCGATCGCGCGAGCAGACGAGTTCGACCCGCACCTGCTCCTGATCGAAGCGCCCGCGCTCGAGGCGCTCGGTGTCACTTCTCTCGATCCAATTCGTACGAGCCTTCGACTTCGATGGGCCCCGCTCCTCATTGCAAGCTGGGATGAGCTGTGGCCAAGAGGAGCTTCCCTTCCGCTCGTTGCGCGTGTGGCCGCCGCAGCTGCGCCAATTCTCGCGATGGATCGTTTCGTCGCGGCGACCTCGAAAGGCACTGTTCCAGGCGCGTTTCGCATCGAAACATGCGGGCCCGCTCGTGCTTTACGCGCGGGCGCATTTGCCGATCGTTCGCTGCGGTTGGCATTTCGCACCGCAAATCTGATTTCCACCGTGGACTTCGCACCGGGGCTATGTGTTTCCGCGACTACTTTTCGCGGTGGCACGAAGCTCGAAGGCATTCCCGCCATCAGCGCACTTTTGGCGGAGGTAGCCGGGCGCGTCGTCGTTTCGCGCAACGACGTGCCGACTCAAGCCAACATCATGACGCCGCTGGACGAAGTGCTCGTCGCTGCGTATTCGGATGCTCGCTCGTTCATACCGCCGGACCCTCCGGTCGCTCCTCCGATGTTCTTCGGGGTCCCGTCATCCGAGCTCGCTGCTTGGAACGCGACGGTCTCTGTCACGACCGGCACTGTGAGTTCAACGACTCAGGCAAAACCCGTGGCGCCGGCAGCGCGACCGGCTCCGCCTGTGGGCCCTCCGTTCGGGGGAAAGCTGGCGCCTCCAAAACCGGGTATCCGAAACGTCGCTTCGTCGACGCTCATGAATTTTCCGGCGCTGAAGGACCTCAGTGCGATCGCCGCCGCCGCTGGACCGATCACAGCAGAGCCAGCTGCCGTCGAGGCACCCAAGCTTACTGATCCAGCGCCCGCCGAGGCGACGGCTGGCGCGTTTCAGCGGACGACGGATCCAAACGTACGTTTCGCGGCGGAGCTCGCTCGAGACACCGAAGATGAGGCGACGACCGGAACGCGCCCTCGCCCGGATGCGCGCGCAGAACCGGTCCCGATTCATACCCCTCCGCTCCCGCAGCCAGCGGCGCCTACGCCCCGCGGTCGTATGGACGTTCCGCGACCGAACATCGCGAGTCCACCACGTCGCGAAGAATCGCCGCCGCTCGACCTCTTTGCTTCACCGGGCCTGCGTGCGCTTCAGCCTTCGTCGTTGCCTCGTATCGATCAACCGACTGACGGGGTGCTCGAGAACGTCGAAATGGGGACGGACCCGTTCGAGGCACCTCGTGCACGTCCTGCGCCGACCGCTGCGGCGATCCCAGCGCCGCAAGTCACCCCTCAAGACCTCCGATCGCCAGACTTGGCGCGTGCACATGAACCCGAAGTCGGCGACACAACCGAGCCGCTCTCGATTCCGCCCGACGTCCTTCAACCGGCAGATTCGAGTCCGCCGCTTCCGGCTTTCCCTTCGTTTCCCACCGCTCCTCAGCCGCCTTCCGAAGCGGGCGTGGCTACGTTGGCACCGCCTCCGGTCCTGACGCACGAAGCCGCAGCGGCTGCCGAGCTGGGATTCGCCAGCACGATGCTCGCTGCGCCTCCCGCCGACGCACCATTCAAACGCCGTCCCGAGCCCGACCCCATGCTCGAGGCTACGAACGTTGGCACCTACTCCGAAGCGATGGACCCGATGGCGGAGTCGACGAACGTCGGATCCTACGCCGGGATTTTCGAATCGATGCCGACGGCAGAGCGTGAGCTGTTGCGAGAGCTGGGCATCCCGGAGCTGCCTGAGCTCACCGATCCACCGGCTCCGACGATCACGGAAGCTGAGAAGCCGGCCGATCCCAATGCGCTCCTTCCCGCGTTCGATCCTTCGACTCCGACGCCGGTTCAGGCGATGCCGGACGCACACGCAGTGCGGTCTCCAACAAGCTCCGACGCTCCGACCGGGATGTATCAGTCGTCCGGTGGACAGCTCGCGCCTGTGCCGCTCGTCGACGACACGCACAACAAGCGAACTGCGGGCTACCCTGCCGTTGACGCCGATCAAGCTAGGCGGGACCACGAAGCGCTCGAAACGGCGAAGAGATCCACCTCGACTGCGCCCAGTGATCCACCGCTTCCGGTATTCGATCTCACCCCGAGCGAAGAGTCGGTGCTTCCGCCGCGACGGTTCCCTGCGTTCGCGGTCATCTTCGGAATCGTCGTGCTCGCGCTCTGCGTCGCCGGCTACGCGTACTTTGCCGGATACCTAGGACCGCGTGGCGCAACGAAGATCGCAGAACCTCCGGTCACACCCGTCCTCGACGCGGGATCGAGCTCGACCGCGGAAGAAGATGCGGCCATTGCGGCGCTCGTCATCCCGGCGGACTCCGAAGACGCGTCCGTTGATGCGCTCGCCGATGATGCGGGCGTCGATTCCGGTTCCTACGACGCAGCACCGCTCGATGCGCTCGCGCTTCTCGTGACAGCCGACGCGCTGGTCGATTCACCATCCGACACCGCTGTAGATGCTCCGAAGGACGCCGCGAAAGACGCGGGTCAAGACGTTGTCGACGCTGGCTCGGAAGCGGGTGTCGACGTCGCTACCGTGACCGCAACCGCAGTCACGACGACACCCGAAGAGGCAGCCACCGCTGCGGGCACACCAGACGAAGGGGCGGCCCCCACTCCGACCGAAGGAACCGCTCCTACGGATTCCGTCGACAGCCTTCTCGCGCGTGCACAGATCGCTCTCCGAGAAGGGCGAGCGGATGACGCGTATGCGACGTATCAACAGGTCCTCGCTGCGAGCGACCGGAATCCACACGCGTACGCGGGTCTGGCACGAGCGGCTCTCGCGCGAAACAACCCAACTGCCGCCGTAGAATGGGCGCGCAAAGCGGTCAGCGTGCGAGCGCGACGCGCCGCCTATCGCGTGCTTCTGGGGGACGCGCTGAAGGCCGCTGGGGACACCGCCGGGGCGAATCGTGCTTACGACGAGGCTCGTGAGATCGATCCATACGATCCCGCTGTTCAACGAATTCGCTGACCGACATCGCCAAATTTTTGGAGCCCCGAGAGACTGAGCATAGGGTCAGTGAATGCGCAGCTCTCTCTTTGCGAAGCTCGGTCTCGGTCTCGTGTTGCTCACCGCGAGCTGCACGCTCCTTCAAGGTCTGTCCGCGTCAACGCGATTGCGCGAATCCGTGTACGGCCTCAACGACGAAACGCGATGGGGGCGCTCGAACATTGCGACGGATCGGGTGCTCGCTGCGTTCCGACCCTACTTCATCGCATCCCATCAGAAGTGGGGGCGCGACGCTGTGATCGCCGATGTGGACGTTCGATCCATGCAGCTCGCATCCAACGAAGAGACAGCGACCGCCGAAGTCGCCGTCGCTTGGAGCCCGCCAGATTCGACCGACGTTCGCGAGACCGTCATTCGTCAGTCGTGGCACCGTGTTGGGGGCCAAGACTTTGTCCTGGCCGAAGAAGACGTGATCTCGGGCGACGCAACGCTTCTCACGGTCGAGCTTCGCAGCAGCAGCGACTCGAAGTAGCCCGCCGCTCTACGCAGAAGCCATTGTCGAGACGGGTGCCGACGCGACTCCAATGCGCTGTCGAACGCGGTCGAGCGTCGCACGAGCGATGACACGCGCTTTCTGTGCGCCCTCGAGCAAAACACGATCAAGCGCTGCTTCGTCCGCGCGCAGCGAAACGTATCGCGATCGCATCGGGCCGAGGCTCGTTTCCAGCTCTTCCAGCAGCGCGAGCTTCGCGTGCCCCCAACCGAAGCCTCCAGCTCTCAGTTTGGCCGCGAGCGCTTCGGTTTTTTCGGGCGTCGCGACCAATCTATAGATCTGAAAAACGCTCGAGCTCTCTGGGTCTTTCGGGGATTCGAGTGACTCGGAACCGGTCACGATGGCCATCACCGCGGTCTTCAGCTCCTTCGCAGTTCCGAACAACGGAATGACGTTGTTGCGACTCTTCGACATTTTCTGTCCGTCGAGGCCTGGAAGAACGATCAGATCCCGGATGTGGGCGCCCGGAGTAACGAGGGTGTTTTCCCCATAGTGAAAGTTGATTCGCTCGGCGATGTCCCGTGTGAGCTCGATGTGCTGTTGTTGGTCTTTTCCGACCGGGACGGTGTCTGCGTCGAAGAGCAGAATGTCGGCCGCCATAAGCACCGGATAGTTGAACAACCCCGCGTTCGGGGCCTCACCTTTGGCTAGGGCGTCTTTGTACGCGTGCCCACGCTCGAGCTGCCCGGCAGCGATGAAGCAGTTGAGCACCCAGGCGAGCTCGAAAACCTCCGGAATATCGGACTGCCGATAGAAGATCGTTCGCGCGGGATCGAGACCGCAGGCGAGCCACACTGCTGCGACGTCGTACGTCTGCCTGCGAAGCTCTCTCGCGTCGTGCTCGACAGTCAGCGCGTGATAGTCCGCGATGAAGTACAGCGACCGATATTCTTTCGAGAGCGCAAGCGCGGGTTTGATCGCACCGATGTAGTTGCCAACGTGAACGGTGCCCGTTGGTTTGATGCCCGTAACCGTCGTCTTCTCTGTCACGCCGCTACACTGCCTAGGTCACTCGGGTGTCGCAAGTCCAACACGCGTCCGAGGTGCTCGCGCGCCCGAGGGTCCTGAGTCATAGACGCATCATGTCGGAAACCGTGACGCGGCCTTTTCGGATTCTCGGAGTTCAGCAGATCGCCGTCGGGTCGACCGACAAGTCGCGTCTGGTTTCGCTCTGGGTCGACCTTCTCGGGGTAACTCCCATGAGCACCTATCGCAGCGAGCGCGAGAACGTTGACGAGGACATTACCGAGATCGGAACGGGTAGCGCACGCGTGGAGCTCGACCTCATGCAGCCAATTGATCCAGCGAAAGCGCCCCGCGTTCACGAGCCGGCACTCAACCACATTGGCCTTTGGGTGGACGACCTGGCGAGCGCTGTCGAGTGGCTCTCCCTGAACGGCGTGCGGTTCACGCCCGGGGGGATTCGCAAAGGTGCGGCGGGGCACGATGTCTGTTTCATTCACCCGAAAGGCAATGACGAGCACCCGCGTGGAGGGGAGGGCGTTTTGATCGAGCTGGTGCAGGCGCCGCCGGAGCTCATCAAGTAGCCCAGTGAATTCACGACCGCGTACGGTCGGGATGCGCGCAGTTCCCGACTGCTTGCGGGTCGGGAACAAAGAAATTTCATATGCTTTCTGAAAGGTTGCAGTGAAGCACCCGGTTCAGGCACGATGCGCTCGGAATGGCTCAGAAACAGGAAGACATCATCTGTTCGGTCTGCTCGTTTAGAAACCCCGCCGGAACGACCCGTTGCGTTTCGTGCGGTGCGCGTCTCGAACAACTGGGCGCTGAATATACCGACGAGGAAGCACGTTCGAAGCGCAACCAGCAAGAAGGCTTCGTGTGGAAGTGGGTTTTTGTCGCTTTCGCGATCAACACGGTGCTTCAAGCACTCGTGCTCGTACTCATGCCGAAGGTTTTCTCGCGCTTCGATCCCGAAGGCATGGCGGGAATCTTCATTTCGATCGCCCTCTGGTTCATCGGCGGAACGATCGTCGGGTTGGTCTCACCGGGCAAGACGTTCATCGAACCCGCGGTAGGCGCGCTCTTTAGCGTTGTCCCGACCGTCATCTACCTGTCGCACGTGACGAAGGTTCTCGAAGCCCCGCTGATCACATACATCGTCGGCGGCGTAATGGGCGTGTTCGTATCGCTCTTCGGTGCTCTCTTGGGAGAGAAGCTGCAAGCCGCACGCACAGCGCCGCGTCAAAGGACGTAGCGAGATAGCCCGCGAAAGCGGAAGCGTGATGGCAACTGTCGTCCAAGCACCCCAGAAGGGTGTTTCGGCCCGAGCGAATAGACTCAGTCCTTGAGCTCGTTCTGAAGCTCCTGAAGAAGCTTCTTGGCTTTGCTCGAGAGCTTTTTCGGCACGGCAATCTGAAGAACGCCTACCAGATCACCTCGACCGCCGCGCATCGGAACTCCGTGTCCGCTGACGACTACGGTGTCTCCAGGCTGAGCGCCTGCAGGAATCTTCACTCGGACCTTTTCTCCATCGAGCGTTGGCATCTCGACGTCGGCACCGAGTGCGGCCTCCGCGAATCCGATCTTGAGCTCGTGAATCAAGTCGGCCCCCTCACGCGTGAACGCCTCGTTGGGCTCCACGTGAACGTCGATGTACAGATGTCCGGTCGGTCCACTCTTGCGTCCTGCCTGCCCTTGGCCAGGCACGCGCAGAGTTTGACCGTCTTCGATGCCTGCAGGGATCGTGACGTTGAGCGTTCGTTTCAGATCCGTCTCACCGACGCCGCGACAGTCGGCGCACGGCGTCTTGATCACTGAGCCCTGACCACGACACGTGGGACAGGTCGTTGCAAACATGAAAGCGCCTCGCGAGCGCGTGACTTGGCCACGTCCACGACACGCCTCGCATGTCACCGGTGGGCTCCCCGCCGCGGCGCCTGATCCGTCGCACGTCTTGCACGGAGAGGGATGCATGAGCTCCACATCGCGCTTGATCCCGAAGACGGCGTCTTTGAGTGAAATGGCTGTTGCGATTCGAAGGTCTGCTCCGCGCTGGGGGCCGTTCGCTGAGCGACCACGACCACCGCCGAAAACATCTCCGAACATGTCGCCGCCAAAGATGTCTCTGAAGTGCGAGAAGATGTCGCCGATGTCACCGAAGCCGACGCCGCCGTCACCACGCGATTGAAATCCCGCGTGGCCGTACTGGTCGTACATGGCGCGCTTCTCCGGATCGGAAAGCACTTGGTACGCCTCGGCAGCTTCTTTGAACTTCTCTTCCGCGTCCGGTTTGTCTGGATTCCGGTCCGGATGAAACTCGAGCGCAAGCTTGCGGTACGCCTTCTTGATCTCGTCCGGAGTTGCGCTGCGTTCGATGACCAGCACTTCGTAGTAATCGCGTTTGCTCATTTTGCCCGACAATACGGCCCCAGCAGT
>CAZWQH010000037.1:0-5093 GCA_964635815.1 uncultured Sandaracinaceae bacterium | reverse complement strand
CCCCGCGCCGTCCTCCGTCAAGTTGGAGCGCGGCTCAAAGTCGAGAGAAGTGCGCATCTCGGTGGAACTTCCGAAAGCGGTCACTGTCGTACTTGGAGACCGCATATGAACACCGTAGAAACGCAGCCGTCTTCATCCACATCCACGCTGGCATCAGCGAAATCCGGCGACCTCGCGGTGCAACCGCTTGAGGTAATCGTGAGTTGGGGAACCGAGTTATGTCGAGCCGACGTGTACGAGCGTCCGCGCATTTTTACGATCGGGGAATCAGGGAACTGCGACGCGGTCGTTCCGCGAGAAGCCCTCGCGCACGACTTCGAGCTGCTCGAAGTGAGCGAAGACGGCTCGTGGATCATGAACGTCCCGAGCGGCGCAAAGATCGCAGTCGCCGACGGCACTACCCCGCTTGTCTATGAAGATGTGCGATTCCTGCATGGCGCCGGATACGCAGTCGCTCTCACGGCTGGTCGAATCGTTCAAGTGACTCTTGGCGAGTTCTCGTTCCTGCTTCGCCGATTCGAAGACATGCCGGTTGCTCCATCCGCTCCGCGCACCATCGCGTGGTCGCGTCACACGTGGACGATCGTTTCCGTTGCGCTGCACGGCGTGTTTCTTACCGCCGCGTACTTCATGCCTCCAAGCGCAGGTGCTGCTGTCGGCTACGTGGACGACGAAGCGATTCGTCGAATGACCGCGCGTTACATCCCGGATGTTGCTCCCGAGCCCGAGGTTCCGGAGCCCGCTCCAGGGGGCGCGGGGGGTGGTGACGAAGGCGCACCCGGTGAAGAAGGCAAAGCGGGCGATGTGCAAGAGACGCGACGCACCGGTGGCGGTGTTCGTTCGCGCGGCACCGACGAGAAAACGGTCCCGACCATTGCCCAGGCGCGCAACGCCGGCATCATCGGCACACTCGCCATGCTGAATCTTGGCAATGTGAACGGAGGTCCGTTCAGTGCCGAGAACGCCCTGAGCGCGGATGAAGTGGATGCGTACGGCAGCGAGATCGGTCTCGGGTTCAGCAGCGGCGTAAACGGACTCTCGATGGATGGAATCGGTCGGGGAGGATGTCCGCCAGGTGCCACGGGCTGCACGGGAATTCTCTCGCAAGGCATCGGACCGGGATTTGGTCACGGCCGGTGTGACCCCGAGGAGTACGCGCGCATCGAACGTACGCTGGGTCACGCCGCGGCAGCAGCGCGCTGCGTCGGCGAAGGAGACAACGGAACGGGTATTGGTGGGCCAGGCGGGATTCGCGGACCCGTCCGTCGTCCGCCACCGTCGATTCACGGAAACGCGACGACCAACGGCTGTCTCTCCAAAGAGGCGATTCGGCGTGCGATTCAGCGCAACACCAATCAGTTCCGGCATTGCTACGAGCAGGGACTCCAGAGCCAGCCTGACCTGGGTGGTCGTGTCGAAGTGCAGTTCCAGATTCAGATGTCCGGCGCGGTGAGCACGGCGGCATCGACCGCGCGATCCACGCTTGGCAGCGCCCCCGTGGAATCCTGCGTTGCGACTGCGATGCGACGTGTGTCATTTCCGCAAAGCGAGTGCCCGTCCATCGTGACGTACCCGTTCACCTTCGAAAGCGTCCAGTAGGCTGCTACAGCACGGGCTGTGCTTGCGAGCTCGGTCTACGTGCATTTCCCTTGGTGTCTGCAGAAATGCCCGTACTGCGACTTCGCAACCAAGCCGCTTGCCTGGAAAGATGTTCCGAGCCGTGAGTACGCAGACGCCGTAGTCGCGGAGCTCGAGCAGCGACGTGGCGAGGTCGAAGGTCGAGAGCTTGTGTCGGTGTTCTTCGGAGGAGGAACACCCTCGCTGTGGGATCCGTCCGATGTCGGGCGGGTCCTTCGTGCGATCGAGGATGCGTTCGGCGTCAGCTCCTCCGGACGCGAAGTGACGATTGAGTGCAACCCGTCGTCCCTCGATTCGGATCGGGCCAAGGCTTTTGTCGATGCTGGCATCAACCGGATGTCGATCGGAGTGCAGTCGCTCGACGATGCGCAGCTGAAATTCCTAGGGCGCCTGCACAATGCTGCGCGCGCGCGCGAGGCCGTCTCGAGCGTTGTGAAGGTCGTGCCTCGCGTGAGCGCCGACGTGATGTTCGGTACGCCCGGTCGCAACGCAGAGGAGTTCGTTCGCGACGTACGCGAGCTGACGGAGCTCGGCGTGAAGCACCTGTCGGCCTACGCGCTCACGATCGAACCCGGCACTCGGTTCGCGGAGCTCAAGGAGAAGGGGCGCCTCCCTCTCGCGACGGATGACGGGTTCGCAGATACGTACCTTGCCGTCGAATCAGAGCTCGCGACGCTCGGCTTCGAGCACTACGAGGTCTCGAACTACGCACAGGGCAGGGACGAGGAATCGCTTCACAACGCGCACTACTGGCGCGGTGGCGCGTACTTCGGGGTCGGCGCGGCGGCGGTTGGCTGCATGGATCGCGACGCGGTGTTCACGCGGTCCACGAACGCGCGCGATCCGGGCGAGTACATGAAGCTCGCGCGCGATCGAAAGACGACCGCTCAAGTTGTCGAAACGCTCGCGCCGGCCGAGCTCGCGCGGGAGACCTGGATGCTCGGGCTCCGAACGCGGTACGGCGTGGACGCGGCGCAAACGGCCGCACGCATTGGCATCGATCCCCGTTCGGGGAACGAGCGCGCTCTTTCGCGATTGCTCGAACGCGGAGACCTCGTCACCGACGATGCAAATCTGTATCGAGTCCCGTCCCACCGCTGGCTCGCGCTCGATTCGATCGTGTGCGCGCTCTTCTGATAGGCTCGCGTCGTGCGTGAAGGGCTATGCGCGTCGAGCTAGCAAACGTAGGAAAACGTTTCGGCGCTGCGCGCGCACTGGACAGTGTGACGGTTGCGTTCGAGTCATGCAGCGTCCACGTCTTTCGTGGATCCAATGGCTCCGGCAAGTCAACCCTGCTGTCCATTATCGGACTCCTAATGACGCCTTCGAGTGGCGCGGTCACAATCGATGGGAACGCGTCAAACCGAAGCGCCGCCGAGCGCGCACGCATTGGCTACCTCGGTCACGAGTCGGGCCTCTATATGGATGGGACCGCTCGCGAGAACATCGAGCTCTTCGCAGCGCTGCGGGGAGTCGACCCGGTGGTCGCGGTCGACAGAGCGCAGACGGAGCTCGGCATCGGGGCGATCTTGACGCGAACTGCGCGCACATGTTCTCGAGGACAGGTGCAACGCATCGCTCTTGCGTGTGCGTTGGTCCATCAGCCGGCGGTCATTGTGCTCGATGAACCCACCACGGGACTTGATGCGGATGGAATCGCGACGCTTGCAGAGGCCCTTTTGCGACGGGTCGCGGCCGGCGCGCTGCTCATCGTTGCGACGCATGAGCTCGACTTTCTCCGCGCGGCGGATCCTGTGACGCACGTTCTTCAGAACGGTCGGATCGTTTCATGAGGATGCTCGCGTGAAAGCAGTCGCAGGTTTGCTGCGTATGGAGCTGCGGCTCGAGCGCCGCACGGGTGCGCTCACGCTCGAGATCGCGCTCTTCGCTCTGCTCGTCGTTGTCGCGATGTCGCTCTCGTTCTACGTCGATGACGCGCTTGCCATGCGCGTAGCCCCGGGGCTGTACTGGATCGCGCTGACTTTTGCCGCGGTGCTTGCGAGCGGCCGGGTGTGGGTTCGGGAACGTGAGCACGACCTTCTCTCCGCCGTGCTTAGAACAGGCACGCCGGCCACTGCGATTTATGCATCAAAGAGCCTCCTGGTTGGAGCCGCTCTCGGGTTTGTGGCTGCGCTCACTGCGGCGCTGATCTCACTCTTCCTTCACGTATCGTTGTGGACCTCCCCCGCGGAGTTCGTTGCGCTCTCGCTCACGGGAATTGTGGGGCTAACGCTTACGGGGACGCTGTTCGGCGCTCTTGGTGCGCGATCACGAGGACGCGATCGGCTCCTCAGCGTGATCGTGTTGCCTTTGGTTTCGCCGCTGCTGATCGTGCTGGTCGCTGGCACCCGGGAGGCACTTGGCGGTGCGCCTGACGCAGACGTGGGGGGCTGGGCCCGGTTCGCGCTTGCGTACGACCTTGTGGCAATCGTAACGGCCGCGTTCGTGATGCAGCCGATGCTCGAGGACTAGAGAAGCTTCGTCGCGACCTGCAAGCAGTCGGGACGTTCTTCCGTTCCCCACCGCAAGAAGCTCAGCTAGCAAGGCACGCAGACAATTCGTCCGCTGCCTGGCAGCTGAACCTGGTCGTACAGGTTGTTGTCGCAGGGCTCGCGGCACGTCCACGTTTCGGTCTCGCGGATGAACCAAGGGACCTGACCGAACTGCTCGGGTGCATCACACGCGGGCGGCTCCAGACGCGTGCAGATTCGTTCGTTGTTCCACATGTATCCGTACTGCACAACGTACGTGCACGTCTCACAGGACCAACTCGCCGCCTGAGGGTTGAACCATGCGCTTGAGCCTCCTGTACACGTGGGTGGGGGGGCTGCGCAAACGACTCCGGAGCCTGCACGCTCCAAGGGGCCCTCACGCTCAGTGCCGCTGGATGCGGGGTTGTGCAGCACTCCGACATTTCCTGGACCACAGGAGCCTGGTTCACAGGTGGCTCTGTAAATGGGCTGTCCGCTCGATCCAGAAATGTTGCTGCGCGTGCTCGCAATAGGGGACGGTCCAGCGCCCGGCCAGTACGCGCGATAGACGAGGCGCATACCTGGGCCGCATTCAGCGCAAGTGCTTGTGCCACTGCAGTCCGTGTCCTCGCAGTCTGTGCGCGTGTCGCAGTCGTCATCGCGACCGTCGGTGCAGCTGAACTCTTGGACCGCGCTTGGAACACATGTCGTCGGTCTGCACGCCGCCGTATTGAGGCATTGCGGATCCAGACAATCGGTCATGCCGTTGCACGTGTCGTCGACGCCGTTACCGCAGTCCTCGTACTCCGAGCACGCTGTTTGGCAGCCCGGCATGTTGCCGTCGCAATCTTCGTCGATGCAGTTCCCGGCAATCTCTGTCCCGGGCAACGAAGCGCCCTCGCAGGCCAGCCACGTCACGAACTCCTGTCCAACCGCGGCCGTTGGACATCGTTGCACACCGTCGCGACATAGTCCTTGTCCCCG
>CAZWQH010000036.1:0-20232 GCA_964635815.1 uncultured Sandaracinaceae bacterium | reverse complement strand
GCGCTGCAGCACGAACCTTCGTCGTGAAGCATGTTGCCTCGGGTGCTGGTGTCACCACGTCTAGCAACGAGCTTGCGTGCAGCACCACTCGTGATTCGTTCTGTGGTCCTGAGCTCGTCTCACGTGCCGTTGGAAACGCCCCGTCCGCGAGCCCTGCGCCGACGCAGCCGCCTCCGGCCTTGCGCATCGGTCACTACTCGACAACCGATGGACGCGATGGCTTCATTCTCGATCGGCTCGCAGAGCCACCGCTTTTTAGGCGCGATGGAACGACTCGCACTTTGTTCCTCGAGGTCGATGCGGTCCGAGGGTCGACCACGTTTTCGAATGCAGGTGCACGGATCTGGATCCGCGTCGATGCAAACGGCCGCGCCCAATATCAAGGCCCCGACCAACGGGATGCTGTTGAAGCACGTCGCGATGGGGACGGAAGCGCGCTCGCGCGTCCGTACTTGCCCCAGTAGCGTGGTCCGGCTCAGAAGAAGATCGACTTACGCTCTTTGAGGCCGCGGTTGACCATGCTCTGAATCGTCGTCTTCACAACCCAGACCTTTTCTTCGATCACCGAATCGTCGTCGTCTGGGTCACCGTCGAAGTAGATCGGCTCGCCGAAGTACAGCCGGTATCGCGTTGGGAGTGGTGCGATGAAGCCCGATAATAGTTGCGGAAGAATTGGGAGAGCGGGCATTCCGAGAAGCTTCGCGAGGGGCTTGATGTCGGCGACCGAAACGTACTGCTCCTCGCCGCCGATGACCGCAGTCGGGATGATGGGGGTCTTGGTCTCCAGTGCGAGTCGCATGAACCCCAGGCCAAACTCGGTGAGCTGGTATCTGCGGTCGAACGTTTTCGAGATTCCGCGAGCGCCTTCCGGGAACACCACGAGCGTTTCGTCCTGAAGCAATAGGCGACGCGCGTTCTCTGGGGCGCCAACCACTTGGCCACATCGGGGGAAGAGAAACGATACGAACGGAAGCGTCGCGGACCACTTCTCGACCATGCTGCGACCGAATCGGGGCGGCTCGGCATCGAGCATGAGCGCAGAGCCGATCAACAAGCCATCGACGGGAACCTGACCGGAGTGATTCGCGATCACGAGCGCGCGGCCGGTGGGAACGTTCTCAATGCCGAAGACCTCGGAACGGAAGTATCGACGATGCAAGAGCGCCGCTCCTGCGAGGGCGTAGCGCGCGGTGTCTGGATCGAATCCGAACGGATCGAAACCGACTTCGTTCGGGCTTTGACGAATTCGCGCAATGCGCCCGTCGATGTCCTCGTTGAGGAGATCTTCGACCGCTCGTACGAAGCGATCTCCGACTTCACGACGAAGCGTCAGGCGCCCGTCGTCGCGACGTGTAGGGAGTCCCCAGCCCGCGAATGGGATGAGTGAAGATCGTTTCGGCGGTGGTGCGGAGGACGTCACTGGTGTCTCGTGATCTCGGGCCGGCTAGCGACCCTCAGCTCCCTTGGGTTGTACACCGCCCAGCTGAACGAATCTATGGGGCCGTATCCCCTAGAACTCGCAAGACGTTGTGCCGAAGCAGCTTTTTGCAGGCGGTTTCGGAAAGCCCACGCCGAAGTAGCGCCTCGGTGAGGTTTGGTAACTTTTGTGGCTCTTCGAGTCCGCGCGTTGGCCGGATGAATCCATCCCAATCGGACCCCAACGCAACGGCGTCTTCACCAGCGATTCGGATGACGTGCTCGATGTGCTCGGCGACGGCATCCACTCCATCGCGGCCTAAGTAGTACGGACAGAAGATGATCCCGATCACCCCTCCGCGATCAGCGACGCCGCGTATTTGATCGTCATCGATGTTGCGCCAGTGCGCGTTGGCCCCCGCGACGCCTGTGTGCGTCACCATCATCGGCTTCGTTGCAACACCGAAGACATCTTTGAACCCTCGGCGATTGAGATGAGCAAGATCGAGGATCACCCCCAGCTCCTCGCACCGCGCCACGAGATCGAATCCGAACTTCGTGAGCCCCTTCTCCGCATCCGCGCCCACTCCCGCGGCCGGTGAAGCGGCCTCGTTCGCGCTGAAATGCACGAGACCGAGATAGCGCAGCCCCCGTTTGGCAAACGCGTCGAGCTCACTCAGTCGTCCTTTGAGCGCGTGCGCGCCCTCAATCCCCAGGAACGCGGCGAGAGGCGTCGCATGTCCGGAGGGCCCTATATCGCTGGCCAGACGCGCGAGCTTGAGCTCCCCTGCGCTGGCTGTGATCGCCGCGTCGAGTAAATCGATTTCGCGATGACACGCTGCCGTGTAGTCCCGATCCAAATAGGGAAGGGACACCAATCCAAAGAACACGGCTCCGAAGCCCGCTTCTTGGAATCGCGGCAAGTCGGCCTGGCCAAGCAGCGAGCTCCACGGAAACGGTGGCGTGTGGCGCTTGAGCAAGTCGTATCCGAAGAAGCGCGACCACAACAGTGTGTCGGTGTGAAGGTCGATCGGCGGCGCCTCGCGATGCAGTCGCAGAGCCGTCTCGCGCCAATCGCGAACCAACGACGTCATGAGCGCTCGAGCGAGTTCGTCATCGGTGTGCGAAATCGATGTTTACGGCCGAGCCTTCGTGTGGAGCGCCCGGTGCAGGAACAATCGACCTGCGCATCTTGAGCCGTGGCGCGGTCGTGTTCCACCACTCGTTCGCTGCGTCCAGCGTCCAGCTCTGCGCATCCACGCAGCGCAAGAGCTCCTCGCGGAAGGCGCGCGCAGACTGCGGGCGCTCTTTCGAATCCTTCGCAAGTCCGCGAAGCAGAAGTCGCTCGAGGTCGGCCGCGACCGCGCGCCCCAGACGTTCTGACGGCGAAGTCGGTGGTGTGTGAAGGTGATGCGAGCAGACCTCGATGATGCTGTTCCCGGTGAACACGTCCGTTCCGGTCAATAGGTAGTAACCCGTCGCGGCGACAGCGTAGAGATCCGCGAGTGGCCCAGCTCCATCCGGCGTCGTGATCGACTCGGGGGCCATGTAGAGCGGCGTTCCGAGTGGAACGTTCGCTTCGGTGAGTCGGCCATCGCCTCCTTGGACAGACCGCGTATCCATCGCTCGCGCCAGCCCGAAGTCGAGGACCTTCACCACGTCAGGCTCACCGCCTCGACATGTCGCGACGACATTCGCAGGCTTGATGTCCCGATGGATCAACCCTCGCTCGTGGGCTTCGGAGAGCGAGCCGCAGAGCTGTGAGAGCAACGAAATCACTCGACCAGCCGGTAAGGGCCCGTTCTGTCGCACAAGCGAATCGAGATCGAACCCGTCCAAGTACTCCATCGCGTAGTAGAACGCGCCGTCCGGTGTCCGCCCGTAGTCGTAGACGGCGATCGTGTTGGGGTGCGACAGGGACGCGGTGATTCTCACTTCGCGCTCAAAACGCTGAATCGCGATGTCAGAGCCCACCGTCGGAAGAATCAGCTTGATGGCGGTCTCGCGTCGCAAAAGAATGTGTGTCGCTCGGAAGACGACGCCCATTCCGCCCTGACCGAGACGCTCGCGAAGTACGTACTGGCCAATGCGCTTTGTCTCTCTCACCTGGCTGCGTAGACCCCAGATGATCGTCGAAGCGAGCGTCGCCGCACCACTGCTGACGCCGAACCAAAGGGTCATTATGACGAGGCGAACGATCGGCGGCCGGTCGGAGGGAAGCTCGTGCCAGGCGACACTCGAGTACGAAACGATCGCGAGCGCGAGCGTGAGAGAGCTCGCCGCAATGCAAGTCAGCAACGTGCGGCGTCCGGAGCTCGGGACGAGCACCGCACGCAGAATGAGCGCGTGTGCCACGCCGAGCCCTGCGGTCAGTGTCCCGATCGAGCCGGAGAAACCCCAAATGCCCATCTGGGACAACGACGCACATGCGAAAGCGATGAGTGCCGCGTCGAAGACTCGAAGTGCGCGTAGCGAGAACTTCACCTTCTTGAGGACGGCCCATGCGACGAGGAACCCTGCTGTCGCGATCATGTGAATGATCCGGTTCGGTGACGACAGGTCTTGGATGGCTCTCGCTGTCGAAGAGAGGATGACCAGCATGACTTCCGCCAAGATCAGGAAGCCGCTGCTGAGCGCAAAACCCGAAAGTGAGAGCATGGCAAGACGGGCGTGAAGGAGCTCTAGTCCGTCATCTCGCGAGAGATCTGGCACGGCAAGCGAAGTATCGAGCGACGCATTCGCGTGAGACTGCGCACCACTATCGACTTTCGTGACCGCGTACGCGGCGGCTGTCGACTCTGACTGACTAGCTCCGTCGTCCATGCGGTTGGTTTCGAGCCTTCCTACCAGGTACGCCTGGAGAATTCGAGTCATCTCCCCTGATAGCGGACGCGTGTACAGGGCAGCACATAGGGGTTACGCTCCGCTTCCAACTTCGAGGCCCTGTGGACGCAAACGATTCGAACAAGAACGACGGCACACGTGGGTCCGGCAAACCAGGTCCTCGACCGAGCGCGCGACGTAACTCCAACGCGCCGCCTCCGAGTACCTCGCTCGCCCCAACTGCGACAGGGATCACTTCGCCGTCGAAGTCGCGGCGTCCACCGCGGGAACCGCAGTTTCAGGACGCGGTGTTGATTACGGGCATCTGCGGTCGCCTCGGTCGATTGGTTGCTCGACGACTTCACAGGACGACACAGGTTGTTGGAATCGATCGACGCGCGTTTCGCGGCAAGCCGCGCGACATTATCCACCACCAATTCGACGTTCGTCGGAAGAAGACTCGAGACATTTTTCGGGCCGGAGGGGTTCGCGCGGTCGTCCATCTTGGGATCATGCACGACCCGAGGCAGAGCGACGCTGAGCACCACAGCTGGAACGTCGTCGGTTTCCAAAAACTACTCGAGTACATGGCCGAGTATGACGTCCCCAAGCTGGTCGTGCTTTCGAGTGCCAACGTGTACGGGCCGCAGCCGGGCAATCCGCAGTTTCTGACCGAAGAAGCCCCACTCCTTGGGGCGCAACACTTTTCACAGATTCGTGACCTCGTCGAAGTCGACATGCTCGCGCAAAGCTTCTTCTGGCGTAACGCGAAGACGGAGACTGTAATTCTCCGCCCGTGTCACATCCTCGGGAATGTACGAAACGCGCCAAGCAATTACCTGCGGCTGCCGCATCCGCTGATGCTCATGGGGTTCGATCCCATGATTCAGGTGATGCACGAAGAGGACGTCGTGCAGGCACTCGACCACGCGCTCAAGCCGGGGGTGCGCGGGATCTTCAATCTCAGAGGACCCGGCGAGCTGCCGCTCTCAAAGCTGATTGCGATGGCAGGAAAGACGCCTCTCTCGCTCCCGTCGGGGATTGCAGCGGCGTCCTTGAATCGCATGTGGCGCCTGCGCCTTACCGACTTCCCTGCTCCGGAGCTCGACCACATTCGTTATGTCTGTATGGTCGACGACACGCGTGCGCGCACAGTGCTCAACTACCAGCCCCGTCACACGATCGAACAGACGGTTGCTTCGTTGTTCGACGCGTGACGTTCCTTCATGTGCGGGCCTGCGAGGGTTGCTCGCAGACCCGAGCTCATAAACACCGCCGCTACTGACAGTGACCGTCGATGCATTGGCGCGAGTTGGTGCAGTCGCGCGAGCTAAAGCAATCCGGGTTCACTTCGCCTGGCGCTTTGCAGAGGTACTCGCTCACCGCTGGGACGAACTCGCAAACGCTGAGTTGGGCATCCGCCATGCGGCATTCCGCTCCGGTCTGTGTCGTGTTGCAGGTCGTGCGGCAGACGTTCTGTCGGCACACGTGACCCGACGCGCATTGATCGTCTCGCGTGCAGAAGGCGCGCGGTGTCCAATCGGGACGGCAGATTTCTTCGGTCGTGCACGTATCCTGTGCATTGCGGCACGTCGTGCTCTGACATGAAGCGAAGCAGCGGCCCTCGACACAGTGCGATCCCGTGGAGCATTCAGCCGAGGTACGGCACGTTGCAGATGCGCTGCACACACCGGTGACGCAACGCATGCCGGAACCGCATTGCGCATCCGTAGTACACAGAGGCACGCATGCGTTGTTCACGCACTGCCGACCCGCGCCGCACTGGTAGTCGAACTGACAGACCTGTGCGCGAGCTCGGCAGGCACCTTCGATGCAGAACGACTCGGAGGGGCAATCGGTGGTCGTGCGGCAGCCGCGCGCCGGAGTACACGTGGAGCGGAAGTCGCAGACGAAGCCCGCCGTTTGAGCGCTGCACTGACTATCTGTCGTGCAGGAGGAAGATGTCGTGCACGTGCCTCGGGCGGTATCGCAGTACGAGCCCGCGCTGCAGTCGCCATCGAATCGACACGTCTGCGGAGGAACGCAGGTCGCGCGAGCTGTGTCGCACACGAATCCGTTCCGACATTGTGCAGTCGTGGTGCACGAATCAGCGGCTACGCATTTGAGCGTGACCGCGGAGCAATACGTCGACCGGGGACATTCACTGCTCGAGGCGCACGGGCAACCGGCGCCGACGCAGCGAACGGCTCCGCCTCCGCCCCCATCCACGTAAACCGCGCAGCCGCTCACGAGCGGAACCGAAGTTGCGGTCGTGGCCAGGAAAAACAGAATCGCAGATCGTTTGATGGTCATGAGCTAGGCCGCTGCCTCCGGCGAACTACGAAGCGAATACCGTACCACGTGATTCCTGGAGAAAAGCTAACGTTCTCGATGCCTGTTGTGAAGCGTTGTTCACGTACTACCGTCAAGTTCACGACCGACGCCCCTAGGGGGTGGCGGTCTGGTCCTGCGCCTCACCCTCGAACTCGGGCACCTCGAAGGGCTCAGCGCCGGGGCGATCTTGAAACTCCTCCCACGGGTCGAATGCCTGGCCGTCGCGCCGAAGCTCGAAATGTAGATGCGCGCCGCGCGCGATTCCCGTGTCCCCCATCTCGGCGATCGTTTCTCCGCGAAGGATGAAATCGCCCGCGGCGACATACACCGCGCGGCAATGTGCGTACATCGCGGTCGTCCCGTCGCTGTGCACCGTCATGATGAGGTTCCCGTACCCACCGACGCCGTTGTCGGAGTACACGACGAGTGCATCGCGTGCCGCGCGGATCGGAGCGCCCGGACGCAAACCAATGTCGGTTCCCAGGTGGTGATGCGAGCGGCGACGCCCCGGTTGCGAGCGCGTCGCCTGTCCGCGCGGTGCATTCGCTCGTCGTCGCGCGGGGCGCACTTTCGTAAACCAACCCGGTCTCCTTAGGAGGCGTCCATCGTCGACGGGGTAGAGCGGGAGGCGGATTTCGGGTTCACGAGGGCCACTCGCGAGCCACTCTTGCACCGCCTCGACCCACGTTGTCCGCGGCGGGCCGGTCAGGATCACGTTCGCGGCAGGACGCGAGCCGAGGCCTAGCTCAGTCACCCGCGTCGCTGCGTCTCCCTCGGAAACAGGAACGCGACGCGGACCCTCGCAGAATCCACGATACTCGCCGCGGCGATGACACTCGTGACCGTGGGACTCACTCCAACGAATCACGCGTCCTGTCGGAGTGGTGAACGTTTCTTCGCGTGCGTGGATGTCGACGGGTCGATTGCGCTCCACGTTCTGCTGACGCGCGTTCTCTCGCGGTCGTCGTCTACCTCGCGCTCGTTGCGCGTCCGCTGTAGACGCGGCGCAAACGACCACCGCCGCAAGCGCCGCAAGTCTAAACCCATCGCTCACTCGGGTTGACCGGCTATGCAAGTCGCGACACCTCGAACGCGCCGATTCGCCTCAGCGCTTCGTAGAGAACGATTGCGACGGCGTTCGACAGATTCAAGCTTCGGACCTCGCCAGAGGTCGGGATGGCGACGACGCGATCGGCGTATCGCGACAAGAGCGTGTCTGGTAGCCCAACCGACTCACGACCGAAGATGAAAGCGTCACCTGCCGCGATATCGACGCTGTAGACGTTGCGCTCGCTATTCGGTGCAAGCAGATGAACGCGCCCGTTCGGAAACGCTTGCTCGAACTTTTCGAACGAATCGTGTGTGGAGAGGTCAACGAGCGGCCAGTAGTCCAGACCAGCCCGTCGTACCGCGTGCTCGTCGATTCGAAAGCCGAGCTTCCCTACCAAATGGAGCGCCGTGTTCGTCGCTGCGCAGGTGCGCGCTATCGATCCGGTGTTCTGCGGGATCTCGGGCTCGACGAGCACGATCTTGAACGGCGGCTCAATCCGTGTAGTGGTCAATTTCGGGTTGGGTCTACGGACGACTCCGACCCCGGGTTGATCTTGCACCCGCCTATTCATCTCCGTTGCGCTCTGGTGTCAAGGCAACGGTCGGGTTAGGTACGGGGCGTGCCGCAGAAGATCCGCGTACTCGAACGTCGCGTAGCCGAGCTCATCGCCGCCGGCGAAGTCGTCGATCGCCCGGCGAGCGTCGTTAAAGAGCTCCTCGAAAACGCGCTCGATGCAGGTGCGACGCGCATCGATATCGATTGCGTCAACGGAGGTATCGGACGCATCGCGATTACAGACGACGGGGAGGGCATGTGTCCCGAGGACGCTCTTTTGGCACTCGAACGTCACGGCACCAGCAAGTTGCGAGAGCTGGACGACCTCAATCGCGTCGCCACGTTCGGATTCCGCGGCGAGGCACTGCCTTCGATCGCGAGCGTCTCACGATTCACTTTGACGACACGGGAGCGCACGAGCGACTCGGCGTCGCGCGTAACCCTGACCGAGGATGGGAAACCGAAGCTCGAACAAGTCGGGGCGGCTCCAGGAACGACTGTCGAGGTGACGGACCTGTTCTACAACGTGCCGGCGCGTCTCAAGTTCCTCAAGTCGCCGATGGCCGAAGGCGCGCATGTCGTCGATGTGTGCACACGCGCGGCGCTCGGAAACCCCGCGATTCACCTTCGACTCACTCGCGACGGGAAGCTTTCAAGAGAGTTCCTGTCCGCTTCGGATGAACACGCGCGTGCGCAACAGGCATTCGAGGAGCCGCTGCAAGCGGTGAGCGGAGAGCGCGGCGACATCGCTGTTCGCGCGTTTCTTTCCGCGCCGGAGCGCGCTCGGCCCGGCGCGCAGTCGCTCCACCTGTTCGTCAATGGCCGAGCGGTTCGCGACCGTGCGCTCGCACGCGCGGTCGCATTCGCGTACGGAAGTGTGATTCAGGCGGGCCGATATCCAGTCGGCGTCGTCCACGTCCGCGTCCCCGCAGCCAACGTGGACGTGAACATTCATCCACAGAAGAACGAAGTTCGCTTCGCGGCATCTCGCGACGTGTTCGATGCGGTCGCGCGCATCCTCGGTTCGAAGCTCGGCACGACGCCGTTTGTTCGTGCGTCACGCCCATCCTCTGTGTTTTCTCTGGTGGGTCTGAGCTCGGCTCCGTCCGGGGCGGCGCCTCTCGATGTCCGAGAGGTCGTAGCCAACTACGCCACGGTGCCACCTTTGCCGACCGCGGCCGATGCCGAGCCCGTGCCGCAAGACGTGGGAACTCCTGTTATCCCGAAAACCGGGAACTCTCGCTTCTCGCGGATGCGGGTGCTCGAGCAGGTTCGGCGCGCATGGATCATTTGTGCCGATGACGAGGGCTTGCACGTGATCGATCAGCATGCCGCAGACGAGCGCGTCCGTTACGACCGACTCACGCAGGCTTATCGTGCGCGAGCCGTGCGAACGCAGCAGCTCCTCTTTCCTGAAAAGGTCGAGATGCTTGCGTCTCAGATCGACTGGATCGACACGCATCCGGATGTGCTCGCGGATCTTGGCTTCGATGCGGGCCTGCTTGGAGGCGGAACTGTAGTCATACGCTCATTGCCCACGCTCCTGGCGAGGATCCCGGCAGGCCAGCTCATTCGCGATGCAGTCGCGCAGCTCATGTTCGCTGCAGACCGAGAATTCGGTGACGCCGTGGACCGAATGCTGTCGACGCAAGCGTGTCACGCAGCCATCCGTACGGGCGACGCGCTATCCCCGGCAGAGTGCGCGGCTCTATTGCGCGACCTCGACGAGGTGAACGAGTTCTCAGGGCATTGTCCTCACGGGCGTCCGGTCGCCGTCACCCTGACGTTCGATGAAATCGCGCGCCGGGTCGGACGATAGGCAAGCGGTCCGTTCACATGAGCGACCGACCGCGCATCGTAGTGATAGCAGGACCCACAGCGTCGGGGAAAACCGCGCTTGCGATCGAGCTTGCGCTAGCGATTGGGGGGGAGCTGATTGGTGCCGATAGCGTCCAGGCTTATCGTGGCTGCGACATTGGATCCGCAAAGCCGACCGCAGAGGAGCTGCGAGGCGTAACGCACCACTTGCTCGATGTTGCCAACCCGGACGTCACTCTCGATGCGATGGACTACGCGCGGCTTGCGGACGCGGCGATTGACGATGTTGCCCGTCGTGGACGTCTTCCGATCGTCGTTGGGGGAACGGGCCTTTGGTTACGCGCATTGCTGCGCGGCCTGGTCGAAGTACCCAAGCCAGATGCCGCCATCCGTGATCGAATCGAAGCCGAGGCGGCAACGCTGGGTGGGCCTGCGCTCCACGCGCGCCTCCGGAAGATCGACGCGAAGGCGGCCGAGCGCATCCATCCGAATGATGCTCTTCGAATCACTCGCGCGCTCGAGGTGTTCGAGCAGACCGGAAAGCAGCTCGGAGAGTTGCGCGAGCAGCACGCGCTTGGCGAGCCTCGGTTCGAATCCCTCGCTCTGATACTGGAGCCACCTCGTGAGGTCTTAATCGAACGGATCATCGCGCGCATCAAGACGATGATCGCTGCTGGTTTCGAGGCAGAGGTCCGTCGACTGATTGAGAGGTTTGGTTCGGAAGCGCGCGTGCTTCGCAGTGTCGGGTACTCCGAGATGACGGCGTTCGTTCGTGGGGAACTGCATTCGTTGACGGACGTCGAAACCGCGGCTGCGCGTTCGACTCGCGCGTTCGCCAGACGGCAGCGGAACTGGTTCCGGCACGATTTCCCACATGCAGCGCACCCTCGCTTGGTCGCCACACCGGGCGAGCCTGATGCGTGGAGCACACAGTCCCACGCAGCTATCGACCGCGTTGCGCAATGGTGGGCGCCTTGACCCCATGACGCGTCCGCGACATCGATACCCGTGACCTTCGATCCCAACGCGGCAGCACAACCTGGAAGCGGTCTCTTCGGCCTCGTGGCCTCGGTCGACGAAGCGAGTTGCGTGGTCCTCCCCGTCCCGTTTGCTGCGACTACGTCGTACCGATGTGGCGCACAGCACGGGCCAGAGCTCGTTTTGCGCGCGTCACGTCAGGTGGAGCTCTTCGATCACGAAATCGGTGCGCCGTACGAAGCCGGAATCGCGCTGGATGCGATCTCGCCGCAACTTCTCGAATGGCACAGGGCTGCCAGGACCTCCGCGGAGATCGTGATCGCGGCGGGTGGCGCAAACGACGACACCACGCGCGCGGCGGCGGCGGCGGTTAACGGCTACTCGGAGCGCGTGAATGATCTGGTGTACGAACGCACAAGGCATCTGCTTCAGAAACAGAAATTCGTCGCGGTGCTCGGGGGCGATCATGCGGTTCCATACGGCGCCATCAAAGCTGTCGCCGAGTGGCATCCCGGTGTTGGCATCCTCCACGTCGACGCACACGCGGATCTGCGAAACGCATACGAGGGATTCACGTGGTCACACGCCTCGATCATGCACAACGTGCTCACGCGAGTTCCCCAGGTCTCGCGTCTCGTGCAGGTGGGCATCCGCGACTACAGCGAAGAGGAGCGCGCATTCCAACGCGAACAGGGTAAGCGTGTCAGTTGCTTCTTCGATGCAGACTTGTCACGCGAGCAGCTTCGTGGAGTGAGCTTCGCCTCACTCGTGCAAACGATCGTCGCGGAGCTTCCACAGGACGTCTATGTCTCGTTCGATGTGGATGGGCTCGACCCCGTCTGTTGCCCAAACACCGGCACACCGGTGCCTGGCGGCCTTTCGTTTCAGCAGGCGACGTATTTGCTCGCGGAGCTCGGACGTTCGGGGCGTCGCATAGTGGGTGTCGATCTCAACGAAGTTTCCGGCGGTGAGCACGACGTGTTGCCTGACTCCGACGTGGGTGAATGGGACGGAAACGTGGGCGCTCGGCTGCTTTACAAGCTCATTGGCTGGATGCTCGCATCGAACGGGCGCGTGACTCGAACTTCCGTGTAGGCTGATGCGATCGTTCGCCTACGCGAACATACGTTGACGAACGTACGTCGACACGGAAAGATCCCCAGCCCCCGGTGACTGACGTCGGTAACGAGACATGGGAAATCGTACGCAAGCTCGGCTCGGGCGGGATGGCGGAGGTATTTCTTGCGTGGGAATGCATCGCGGGCGAGCGCCGACGCCTCGTGGTCGTGAAAGCCCTGCACACGCACCTGCTCGGAGACGAGTCGGTTGCGCTGCTCTTCGAGCGCGAAGCTCGAACGAGCGCATTTCTCGCGCACCCGAACATCATCCGCACCTTTGGCGTCCGACGGCTAGCAGATGGTCGTCCCTGCATCGTGATGGAATTTCTTCGCGGTCGAGACCTTTGGTTCGTCCTACGCCGCGTCGAAGAGGAACAAGGCATCGTTGGTCCTCGCATGGCGGCGGCGATCGTCTCTCAAGCAGCGACGGGTCTGCACCACGCGCACGTTGCTACCGACCCGACCGGTACGCCGCTCACGGTGATTCATCGAGACGTATCGCCTCACAATCTTTTCATCACGCGTGGTGGCTCTGTTCGAGTTCTAGATTTTGGTATCGCGCGCGTGGCTGGTCTTTCTCAAACCACGCGGGCTGGTGAGATCCGAGGAAAGCTGCAGTACATGTCGCCGGAACAGGCGCGTGGAGCTCCACTCGATCATCGCGCGGATCAATTCGCTCTGGGCGTCGTGCTCTGGGAGATGGTCACCGGGAAGCGTCTCTTCGGAAAGACCGACCCTATTCTCATTCTGAATGCGTTGCTCTATGACCCGATCCCCAAGCCAAGCTCGATCGTGCCGGACATCCCCCCGCCGCTCGAAGAGGTGATCATGCGTTCGCTTACGCGCGATCGTGAGGGCCGCTTCGATTCGACGCTGCTCATGGCGAACGCGTTGCGCACATGGCTCCGCACCGTCGAGCAGACGAATGAGCACGAGCTCATCGCGGGCCTGCTCGAGAGCGTCGTGCCCTCGACGGAGGATCCTGCGTACTGGGGTCTCGATCGCGACGAGGCTGCGGTCGTTCAGCAGTACGGCGATGCGACGCCCGATGCACAAGGCTTCTCGCCCACGACGGAGCGTGACAAGGAGTTTGCTGCTCCGACGCCACTCCCGGATTTGGAAGGCCTCACGGATCCGAGAGCCCCGACTTTCTCCCAAATGCCGGCGCCGTTTGGATCGTATGGCGCTATTCGATCAGAGATACCACCTCGTTCTGTTGGCCGCGGACTCGAAACACTTCCATCGGTGCCTCCCAAAGGACCGCGCCCAGATCGCGAGCTTTTGGTTTGGCAGGACGGCTCACGCGATTTCGATTCGCCCGCAGCGGCTGAAACACGCCAGCGTTTGTCCGGTCTGTTCGCGAGCGACAACCTCGACGAGTTCGACGACGAGCTATACGACGCAACTTCGCTCTCGGACGATTCAGATTTCCCCGAAGAGGTTCGCGCCGCGAGGGGGTGGATGCGCAGCCGAGCCCAGGACCCGCGAAGCGGCGAGCTTCCATCGCCCGCAACTTCCGATCGCCCATCCGACCCTGTACGGCTAGGGGCGGAAGAGACCATGCTCGCTCCGCTTCCGTCCGCACCCGCTGCGGCGATCCCTTCGGCGCGTACGACTGGCGCGCAATCCATCCCCGCGAGAACCACCGGTCCACAGGTCGTCCCCGCCAGAACCACCGGTCCACAGGTCGTCCCGGCGAGGACGACGGGTGCGCAATCCGTTCCCGTCGGCGGCGCGCGCACGACTGGCGCCCAACAAGTTCCAGCGCGCACGACCGGGGCGCAACGTGCGCCGATGCCGGTTCCATCGTTTGCGCCTCCTCCAGATCCAGAAAGCGCGGGCTTTGTTGCGCCCCCTGGCACGGAGCCACTCGTGATGGGTCCCGAGTCGTCCGAAGGTCCTCCTCCGATCGTTCGATATGCGCTCATCGCGACGGCGGGGCTTCTCATCCTGTTCTTATCTGCGTACATCACTTTTCGATTGGTGAGCTCTCGACCTCGTTCGGAACGCTGGATCCAGCAGCCGCTAATTGGGAGCCTTCTCGAACAAGAGCGTCTGACGTGACTGAGACCGGGGGCCGACTGAAGAAGTTGGCGCGTGGCTGGGGGCTGCGAATCGGGGGGACGGTTCTCGCGTTCGTCTTGCTTTCGATTACGGTTCCTCTTGGACGCGTGAAGCAAGAGCTCACGCACGTGTCGTGGGAAACATTCGGCGGCGTCGTACTCGCGATTGTCGTGAGCCTAGCGCTTCAAGCAGGACGATTCCGCTTCGTGACTCGCGCGTACGGAGCACGAGAGGTCCCCGGTTTCTTACGGTCCGCACATCTCGTGTTCGTCGGCTTTTTCTACAGCACGTTCGTCCCCGGCAACGTCGCGGGAGACGTGGTGCGTGCGGCAGTGAGCAAGAACGCGTTCCATGGTCAGTCGACGGCGTTTGCCGTTGTGGTCCTCGAGCGCTTCCTTGGCTTGGCGTCCCTGTTCTTCGTGTCGTTCATCGGCGGGTGGGCGGCGGGTGCGCCCACGCCGTTCGTTGCCGCGCTCGGCGTCATGGCCATAGGCGGGTTCTTGGGCTGCATGTTCGCAGGTGGATTGCTCGATGCGGTTCGCCGATTTCTCCCTACCAGGCTACGCGCCATCGCCGAGGCTCACGTCGATCTGCCTGTTGCCGCGTTGTTCGGGCCGTTCTTGCTTTCATTCATCGTTGGCGCGATTGCTCACGTGCTTGTGAGTCTTGCAAGCTACCTCGTCCTGAGGGAGCTCAATCCTGCGGTGACGCCAGGAATCGCGATGGCGAGTGTGCCGCTCGCGAATGTCGCGACTTACGTCCCATCGTTCGTGGGGCTGGGCCCTCGTGACGCAGCGATGGCTTTCATTCTTGGAAGGTTCTCAATTCGACCCGAGCACGCAGCGACGGCGTCGATCGTGATTGCTGGCGGATCGATTGTCGTCGCGCTGCTGGCGGCCGTCTTGCAGTTTGTCTATCCACTGTCCCGCTCAATGCCAGCGCCTCAGAACGAAGCGGATCCGCCAGATCAACGGAGCGTGAGCGATGAGTCAACCACCTCGTAATCGAACCCACGGCAACGGACGGTTTCACGTGAGCGAGCTCGCGTCTTGTGGAGCCGACTGTGTGTTTGAAGAAGGCGTGCTTGTGTTCCACCCGGAGAACGTTCACCTCGGTGTGAACGTCTACGTTGGCCACCAAACCATTCTGAAGGGCTACCACAAGAACAGGATGAGCATCGGCGACGGCACGTGGATCGGCCAACAATGCTTCTTCCACTCCGCCGGTGGTCTCGAGATCGGAAAGAGCGTCGGCATCGGGCCGGGCGTTCGGATCATTACGTCATCTCATACCGAAGCGGGTCGTGAGCTTCCGATCCTGTGCTCGCCCATCCGGTTTGCTCCCGTGGTGATCGAAGACGACGCGGACATTGGCGTTAGCGCGACTATTCTCCCCGGCGTGCGTGTTGGGCGTGGGGCGCAGATCGGTGCTGGAGCTGTGGTTGTAGAGGACGTTCCGGCATACGCAGTGGCCGCCGGCGTGCCTGCTCGCGTACTTCGCAGTAGACCGGCCTCCTAATTCGCATGCCTGAGCTCTCGATCATCATTTTCGCGTACAACGAAGCGGACAACATTCCTACGGTCCTCGATGAGCTAGACGCAGACATGCGCGCTCACAGCGTCGACTACCAGTTGGTCTTCGTGGACGACGGTTCGACCGACGCAACCTCGGATGTGGCGCGCGCGACCCTCGAGCGGCTTGGCGCGACGCACTCGGTCATTCGCCATCCGAGCAATCGGGGAATTGGCGCGGCGCTCAAGACCGGTGTCACCGCCTCGACGGGCAAGTTCGTGACGTTCATGCCCGCCGACGGACAAATCGAGCCTGCCGGCATTCGCACGTTGCTCGAAACGGCGCGCACCGATGACTTCGACGTTGTGTTCTCGATCTACGCCGATCGCAACGATGGTGTTCACCGAGCTGTGCTTTCTGCCGCGGTGCGTGGCCTCATTCGCGTGATTCATGGCGTCGCTGTGAACAGCGACGGGCCTTACATGTTTCGCCGCGCAGTCTTCCTCCCCAACGAGCTCCCTTCGGATAGCTTTTTTCTCAACTTCGAGTTCCCAATCTTGGCGCTGCGCGCAGGTCTCCGGACTCACATCGTCAGCATTCGTTGTCGTCGCCGCATTTCGGGAGCCTCGAAATCCACTCAGTGGCGCCGAGTGGCCGGCGTTGCCCGCGAGCTGCTGGAGCTCCGAGTGCGCACGACTCAACGGGCTCTGCGTCGCTGGGTCTAGGCCTAGACTCTTCTCAGCGCATTCAGGCCAAGTCAAAGCAGAAGCGCCTATGGGGTGCGGCGCAAATGATCCCGCAGGGTGGTCCGTGCAACGCCCAGAGCGCGTGCGGTCTTTGCGACGTTCCCGTTGTAGCGGTCGACCATCTTGCGCATGTGTGCGGTCTGCTCGACCCGGGGTTGTTGCTTTCCGAGCGCTAGGCGCATGGTCTCCGCACTGATGACCGGGTCCGTCGTTAGCGCTGCGGCGCGCGACAGCGCGTTTCGAAGCTCGCGCGCATTGCCACGCCATTCGTGTCCAAGCAGTGTCGCCGCGGCATCCTCGGAAAGCTCTCTGTGTCCGACTTCCATGCTCATCTGCGCTAAAAAATGCGTTGCAAGAGCTCCGATGTCATCGGTGCGGTTTCGGAGCGGTGGGATCTCGATGACGAGACGCGAAAGCCGATAGAACAGGTCCTCGCGGAACTCTCCGCTTTCCACCAAAGAGCTTAGATTTCGATGGGTGGCGCAGACGATGCGCACGTCGACTTTGAACGACGACTCCGCGCCAACTCTTCGGACTTCGTTCGTCTCCAGAACTCGAAGCAGTCTCGTCTGAAGGTCGAGCGGGAGCTCGCCGATCTCGTCGAGAAAGAGTGTGCCGCCGGAGGAGAGCTCGAAAAGTCCGCGCCTCTGGCGCTCGGCGCCCGTGAACGAACCGCGCTCGTGACCGAAGAGCTCGCTCTCGATGAGCTCGCGTGCGATGCAGCCGGCGTTGATCGCGTGAAAGGCTCCTCGCGACCGATCGCTCCGACGATGAAGCTCCTGAGCGATGCCTTCCTTGCCGACGCCGCTCTCTCCGGTGATGAGCACCGGCCATGGCAGCTGAGCAAATCGAGCTGCCTGCGCAAGGACGTCGAGCATCTCGGCAGACGCAGCCACGACGCGGTTTGCCACGGGCGATTCGCTCCTCGCGTGATGTTGATCGACAGCCATGATGCGCAGCATGGCTGTGCCGATTCGAAGCTCGGCGTGATCAGTGACCACGGCGCGGTCCACGCGTGCACCATCCAGGTAGGTCCCGTTGCGACTGCCGAGGTCGCGAACCACGACTCCCGAGTCGAACGGTTCGAGGCGACAGTGGAAGCGACTCACTGTTGGGTCAGTGACCACGATGTCGTTGTCGGTCGAGAGTCCGATCGTTCGGATTTCGTCTCTCACTTGCAAACGTCTTCGCTGCGCTCGCGGGCCGTACATCACCGCGAACTCCCGCACGCCCTCCGCTATCTCTGCGCGAGCGGTTACAGGCTCGTCACGCTCCGCAGAACCTTCCGTTTCGATCGCAACGAGTCGATATGCGCCGAGCTTGATGAACGCGTCCCTCGTGAACGTGCGCCAGTTCGCCGCACCCCTGACTGCTGATGCAACGTGCCCCGGGCCTCGAAGCTCACGGAAGGAGAGGACGCCGTTTCGCCTTTGAAACAGGACTGTACGACTCGTTTTGCTGCCGTCGAACAGTACGACGTCGGCCGACGCGTCCGACCCAACCGCTATCGGTCGGTCGCAGATGTTCACCTCGCGAACAACGCGCGGCTGGCCATGATCCTCGTAGACAAGGGCGATCTTGTGCATTGCCGGGTTATCGGGCGCGAGCACAGCGAGTTGCGCTTGAAACACCAAACGCTGCTCGTTATGGTGCGCCGTTTTGGAACCCGGGGTTTTGCAACAGGATCTTCGCCACACATCGCTCCACGACATCCACCGCTCTTTGGGCGGCCGGATGGTTCCGTACGCGGGCTGGGAAATGCCCGTTCAGTACGAAGGCATCGTTGCCGAGCACACCGCAGTTCGAACGCGCGCCGGCGTTTTCGACGTCTCGCACATGGGCGAGCTCGTCATGTCCGGTCCGTACGCTGCGCAGGTCGTCGACTATCTAGTCACCAATCGCATCCAGGATCTCGAGGTTGGTGCATGCCGGTACACCGTCGCGTGCAACGCTGAGGGCGGCAGTCTCGATGACCTCATCGTCTATCGTCAGGGCCTCGAGAAGTTTCTTATCGTTTGCAACGCGTCGAATCGCGAGAAGATGTCCGAGCACTTCGCGAAGGCGGCCAAGGATCACTGCGAATTCCGAGACATCTCGAACGAGACCTCGCTTGTCGCTCTTCAAGGCCCACGCGCCGAAGCGATTTTGTCTCGCGCTGGCGTTCCCGCCGCTGTGACCGGAATGAAATCGTTCCGCTTGGCGGACGCTTCCCTCGCGGGTGAAAACGTGACGATCGCGCGTACCGGATACACGGGCGAAGACGGCTTCGAGATTTTTGCGCCGTGGAATGCAGCGCCGCGCATCTGGGCGGCTCTCTTCGAGGCCGGTCAGCAAGATGACATCAAGCCGTGCGGTCTCGGTGCACGTGACACGCTGCGGCTCGAAGCAAAGCTCGCACTCTACGGCAACGAGCTGGACGAGCAGACTTCGCCGCTGGAGGCGGGCCTCGGTTGGGTCGTTAAACTCGACAAGGGCGACTTCGTTGGTCGGGCCGCGCTCGTGGCTCAGAAGGAACGCGGCTTGCCTCGTTCACTGGTCGGTCTGGAGATGGTCGGACGCGGCATCGCGCGCACCGGATATCCGGTGTTCGACGCCTCGCAGAAAGAGCGCATCGGTCATGTCACGAGTGGCTGTCCTTCACCGACCTTGAAAGTTGGAACCGCGAGCAAGAACATCGGGCTCGCGTATGTGCCGCCGTCGAGCAGCGCGATCGGCACAAAGCTGTTCATCGAGATTCGCGGACAGCAGGTCGAGGCGACCGTTGTCCGGACACCTTTCTACAAGCGGACGCAGTCGTAACGAAGACGGAGTTAGACATGGCAAAATTTCCAGCAGAGCTTCGATACACAAAAGATCACGAGTGGGCCAAGACGGAAGGCAATCGAATCCGCGTGGGCATTACATCGCATGCCGTCGAACAGCTCGGAGACGTCACGCTCGTCGACGTAATGCCCGCGGGAACGAAGCTCGCGGCGAATGCGCGCTTCGGCGACATCGAATCGGTCAAAGCCGTCAGTGAGCTCTTTGCTCCGGTCGCTGGCACGATCGTCGAAGTGAACAAGCTTTTGCATGAAGCGCCCGAGAAGGTGAACGAGTCTCCGTACGAGGCCGCATGGATGGTCGTGATCGAGCCCGACAAGATGTCTGACGTCGAGGCGCTTCTGGATGTCGGTGCCTATGACGCGCACGTCGCGAGCTCGAAGTAGCTTCATGACCACACAACCGAACCGCCCCACGACACAGGACGCGAACGCGAAGCTCGCCGAGTACGATCGTCGCGCGCTCGAAGCAGGCGGCGTGGAACGCATCAAGAAACAACACGACGCGGGCAAGCTGTCGGCTCGTGAGCGTGTCGAGCGTTTGCTCGATGAGGGTTCGTTCGACGAGGTCGATCGATTCGTAACGCATCGCTGCACCGACTTCGACATGGCCGAGCAGAAGGTTCTCGGCGACGGCGTGGTTGCGGGCTTCGGCAAGATCGACGGCCGCCGCGTCTGCGTCTTTGCGCAGGACTTCACCGTCTTTGGTGGATCTCTGAGCTACGCCAACGCGCAGAAGATCATCAAGGTCATGGACCTTGCCATGAAGACCGGAGCGCCGATCATCGGCCTCAATGACTCCGGCGGCGCGCGCATTCAAGAAGGTGTGGAGTCGCTAGCCGGGTACGCGGAGATTTTCCTGCGCAACTCGCTTGCGTCCGGAGTCGTGCCGCAACTGAGCGCGATCATGGGGCCGTGCGCAGGTGGCGCTGTGTACAGCCCGGCACTCACAGACTTCATCTTCATGGTGGAGAACACGTCGTACATGTTCATCACCG
>CAZWQH010000035.1:0-20417 GCA_964635815.1 uncultured Sandaracinaceae bacterium | reverse complement strand
CTCCCCTTGCCAGATCTCACGAACGCTGGGAGCCAGCCGCCGCGTGCAATGAATCGGCCGCCGCTCCTTCTCGACGTCACGCCGCTCTCGCTCGGTATCGAAACCGTAGGCGGATATTGCGAGCACATCATCTCGCGAAACGCCGCCATCCCCGCCGAGGAGACTCGGATTTTCACCACGAGTCGCGATGACCAGGACGAAGTCCAGGTGCGCATCTCTCAAGGTGAGTCGCGGCGCCTCGATGACAATCTGGTGCTCGGCGAAATCTCGCTCAGTCGGTTGCGGCGCGCAGCACGCGGCGTCGTAAAAATCGCCGTGACCTTCATTCTGGATGCAGACGGAACCCTCGGAGTCCGCGCTAAGGACCTGGAAACCGGTCGTGTGGAAGAAGTCCGGGTCCGGCTCGTCGGTGGGCTCGCGCGAGAAGAGGAGGCTCGGCTCGCTGCGCGACACGCACAAATGATGCAGTGACAATTTGCCCCAGCGGAGCTGCGCTCCGCTCGGGTGCGCGCCTTGAACTTTTTCGGGAGGCAGTCTTTGTGAGATCTGGGTGGCAAGCGCACCTCGCAGAGTGCGCAGCCAGCAAGTCTGCCTTGAAAGTCAGTTCGCATCGGTTCTAGTCTTCAGTCTTGTCGCGCCACGCAGCGCGAGTAAGCCAATGACGGATCGTCTCGACGAGCTTGATTACTACACGCTCCTTGGCGTCGCCGAGGAAGCAACGTTCGACGCCATCCGCGACGCGTTTCACAAGTTCGCACTTCGCTATCACCCTGACCAACACGCGGGCACCACGCCGGAGCGTGTCGAGCGGGCCACCGCGATCTATCGACGCGGAACCGAGGCGTACCGGGTATTGGCTGATTCGGAGCGTCGGAGGCAGTACGACCAGATGATGCTGCGAGGAGTCCTGAGGTTCGATCCTTCCTTGGTGAGGCGCTCGCTCCTTCCGCCCGCTGGGCCGGTGCAACCCTCCACACCTCCAAGCTCTGCTTCTTCGCTTAAACCCTCAAGCGGTTCGATTCCCCCAAGTGGACCGAGTCTCCTCCCTCCGCGCGGAAGCTTGCGACCGAGCATGGCGCCGCTGGTTGCGCGATCGGCGCAGGCCGCTCCGTTTGTCGCGAAAGCAGATCAAGCGCTCCGCATCGGTGACTTCCGTACAGCGAAGCTCAACTTGAGCCTCGCGCTGCAGCGAGAGCCCGACAACGCGGCGATTCGCGATCGACTCACGTCCGTGGAGGAGGAACTTGCGAAGGAGCCGGTCCCGTCGAAGGCACCGCCTCCGCCGACGCCGAAGCCACTGTCCCTGACTCCGCCACCGTTCCGCCGGAAGTAGGGACGCCAGAGGTGACAGGAATCGGAAGTGAGCTCGCCCGGGCCGAGACCTCGCGCTTCTTGCCGACGCGGTAGAGAAAGGCGGCCGTCACGACGCTGGTGATGAATGCGAACGCACAGGAGCCGTAGAGGAGCGCGTAGAGAGGTCCGCTTGCCACGTCTACTCGGCCGTCATCGGCGACGTTTCGTGGAAAGTCCAACCCGTGTTGTCCCGCACGGCACGCCGCAGCTCATACTCGTCGCGAAGCAGCGCCACGGTTCGTCCGTCTTGATCGCGGACCCCGACGAGACGCGCGGCCTCGAGAGCCTTCGGGTCGACACCTGCGGAGAGCCATCGGGCGTACGAGTAAGGCAGCACGTCGAGTGCGACGCGTGCGCCGTATTCGTGTTCGATGCGGAATGCGAGCACGTCGAACTGCAGTTTGCCAACCACGCCGAGAATGGGATCCTTCTCGCGCCCCGGTTCGGCGAAGACCTGCACCGTGCCTTCTTCGGCGAGCTCGTCGACGCCCTTTTGGAGTTGTTTGCGCTTCATCGGATCGAGCAGCGACAATCGCGCGAAATGCTCGGGCGAAAACCTAGGGACCGAGTCGAATCGCATACCGCTCTCGCTTGCGAGCGTGTCGCCGATTCGAAAAAGGCCCGGGTCGTAGAGTCCGACGATGTCCCCGGCGAAAGCTTCGCGGATGGTCTCTCGCTCTTGACCGAAGAACTGCTCCGCGCGAGCGAGGCGTATCTCCTTGCCAAGCCGCGCGTGATGTACGCGCATGCCACCTTCGAATTTCCCGGAACACACGCGCGCGAACGCAACGCGATCACGGTGCGATGGATCCATGTTGGCTTGGACCTTGAAGATGAACGCACTGAATCGTTCGTCATCCGGACGAATCGTGCCGCCGGCTGTCTCTCGCGGTCCGGGGGGGGGGCAGATGTCCGCAAACGCTTCGAGGAAGGGCTCGACGCCGAAGTTGTTGAGCGCGCTTCCGAAGAACACCGGGGTGACTTCTCCCGAAAGGAATTTCCCGCGCGTGTAGCTGTCGCCGGCGCCATCGAGGAGGGCGACTTCGTCGGAAAGGGAACGCGCCAGCTCCTCCCCGACCATCGCTGCGACCCCTGGGTCATCGACGCCTGAGAACTTCTTCGTAGTCGCCCGCGCACCACGGGCACCCGCCTCGAAGACGAGGATCTCGCTCGTTACTCGATCGTAGACGCCGCGAAATCGGTCACCGCTGCCGATGGGCCAAGTACGTGGCGCCGTGTGAAGCTTGAGGACGTCTTCGACTTCTGCCATTAGCTCGAAAGGATCTCGCGATGGGCGGTCGAGCTTGTTCACGAACGTGACGATTGGGGTCCCGCGCTTGCGACATACTTCGAAGAGCTTCCGAGTCTGTGTCTCGACGCCCTTGGCGGCGTCGATGAGCATGATGGCGCAGTCGGCTGCCATCAATGTTCGGTACGTGTCCTCGCTGAAGTCCTGATGGCCCGGGGTATCGAGAAGATTGAAATGATACCCGGCGTGTTCGAACGCAAGAACGCTCGAAGTGATCGAGATGCCGCGCTTACGCTCGAGCTCCATCCAGTCGCTGGTCGCGGAGCGTTGCGCGCGACGAGCTTTGACGGCGCCTGCAATATGGATGGCGCCTCCGTAGAGCAGCAGCTTCTCGGTCAGTGTCGTTTTGCCGGCATCGGGGTGCGAGATGATCGCGAACGTGCGGCGGTTCTCGTATTCCCTGGGCATGGCGACTTGATGAGGATCGGGCTGTTCAACACGGCGGATCCGAGGCGCCGATACTACGAGCGAAGTCGGCTTGCGCAAGGTTCGCCGTGGAAAGTCCCCCCGATCTAGCGGCAAAACGGCGCGATCACTGCCAAGTGTGCTAAAAGCCGCGAGCGCATGTCGAACCCTCTCGCAACCAGCCTGGACGAGATGCTGGCCTCTCTTCGCCGTCGACACACACCTCTTCCGTACGAAATTGGTGCGTTCATCGCGCTTGAGGTCGTGGAGGGTCTCAGCGATGCGCCAGCCATCGTTAGCCCCGGCGACGTCCGGATCACACCGGATGGCGCGGTGATGGTGCACTCTGCCCGCCGTGCGAGTGGCGAAGAAAGCGCCCGATCGGCGATCGCGCTTCTTTCCGCAATCCTTAGCGCGGCAGGTCCCGGGGTCCCGACTCATCTCCTGACGCTCGTGGATTCGCGGGCGCCGCGAGACCTCGACCGACTTCGGATGGATATCGAGCAGGCTCTCGTTCCGCTCAATCGAAGCGCATCCCGGCGAGTCCTGGCGCGTGTTCTTCGCGAAGCGGCTCGCGAAAGCGCACGACCCGCGATCCGCGGTGAAGAGCGACGCTCCGAAGAGAACGGCATTCGCGAAAGCAGCGCGCCGATGACTCGTCGAACGACAGACTCCGACTTGGATGCCCTGCTGGATTCGTCGGGAACATCCATCAAACCGGACGGACCGACGCAACCTGCCGCGTCCATTCCACCTCCGCGTGCGTCGGTTCCCGCGCCGCAAGCCCGTGTACAGAAGACGTTGATGGGGACGCCCGCTCCGCTGCCTCCTCCGCCGGCCGTGCCTACGATTGCGGGGTACCCGACGCCGGAGGGTGTCCCGACGCGTCCGAGCAGTCAGACCGTGGGTGACCGTCCCGCAGGTGGAAGTGTCCCGCCGCCTCCGCCGCCCGCGGCGACTCGCTCGGTACGACCCTCCGCGCCGTCCATCGAGGACATGCGTTCGCGTGATCGGTCCTCGCCGTCGATACGCATAAGCGAGCGTCCTGATCGCTTTGATAGTTTGCCTCCTCGTCGGGGGATGCCAGCGTGGTTGCCCGTCTTCGTCGTTCTAGTCGTCCTTGGGGCGATTGCTGCCTTCATCGTCGTCAAGCGTCCGGACCTTCTCGCATCCCTTCGAGGCGACGCGGTCTCGCAGGCCATCGACGCAGGTCCTCCGGTCGCAGACACGCCGCGCAGTCGGCCCGGCGTGCTCAAGGTTCGTGCGACACCGGAGCGCGCGCAGATCCTTCTCTTCGTCGGTCGCGGACCAGCTACGGTGAAGCAGCTGCCCTTGGGTGTTGCCCACGAGTTCGTTTCGTTCGTCGACGGCAAGGGTGCGACACGCGCGCTTGTTCCGCCGGACGCCCAGTGGGAGACGACGCCGAACGGCCCTCTTTACGAAATCGCCATGCAAGTTGGAGGCGCGGATGTTCCGTTCGAGCGCCTGAGCCTCGGTGAGACTTTGCTCCCGCAGAACGTAGGCGCACCACGCAACCAACTGGGCTCCGTTCGCGTCGTAACCACGCCGCGTGGTGCAAAAATCTATCAAGTGGTGGGCTTCTCACCCGAGGTGACCGTAGAAGGGGTGACGATCGACGAAGCTCTCGAGCTTCTCGTGTTCGCGCCAGACCACGTTCCGCAGCGAGTCGTCGTCGGTCCGAGCGACTGGGAAGCGGGCGCGGGGGATCCTGTCGCGAACATCAACATCACGCTGGCGCCTGTGCCTGCAGCAGCAGGCACAAAAACCGGGCGCCCGCGCTAGGCCAACGGTCTAGTGAGCGGCTGCGGTAACTGACCCGCCGTACTTCTTCACAACGGCTTCGACATCTCCGCGAATTTCCGCGAGGCGCGATTCCGTTTCGGCTTCGAAGCGCAGCACGAGCACGGGCTGCGTGTTGCTCGCTCGGACAAGCCCCCAGCCGCCGTCGAATTTGATTCGTGCACCGTCGACGTCCACGACGTCATGAGTCGGCTGGTAGTGCGCGAGCACGCGCTGAACGATGTCGAACTTGGTCTCGTCGCTGCACTCCACGCGAAGCTCGGGTGTGGAGTGGGTCTTGGGTACATCGACGAGCAGCTCCGTGAGCGTCTTGCGAGAGTTCGCGACGATTTCGAGAAGGCGCAGCGACGCGTAGATGGCGTCGTCAAAGCCGTAGTACCGGTCGGCGAAGAACATGTGACCGCTCATTTCGCCGGCCAGGAGCGCGCCTTCCTCTTGCATCTTCTTCTTGATGAGCGAGTGCCCGGTCTTCCACATCACCGGACGTCCGCCTTTGCGAGCGATGTCTTCGTAGAGAACGTCCGAGCACTTCACCTCACCGATAATCGCAGCTGCGGGGCGCGACTTCAGCACCTCGCGCGCGAAGAGAATCAGGAGTCGGTCGCCGTACAGTGGAACGCCGCGCTCATCGACGACGCCGATGCGGTCAGCGTCGCCATCGTAGGCGATTCCGAGCTCGTACTTCTTCTCGCGCACGTTGCTGGCAAGCAGCTCGAGGTTCTCGGGCAAGCTCGGATCCGGATGATGAACGGGGAAGTTGCCGTCCATCTCGCACAGGATGGCTTGAGGCGAAAGGCCGACGGCTCGCATGGCTGCCACCGCGAGCGGTCCGCCAGCACCGTTGCCCGCGTCGATCGCAAATCCGATGTCGGTGCGTGCGAATGCAAAGTTCGCTCGCATGAAGCTCGTATATGGAGGAAGCATCGACCGCTCGACATGTCGTCCACGCGTCGTCGTAACGAAGTCTCGTGTCTCGATCAGCTTACGCAGCGCCTGGATCTCGAATCCCGCAAGCGTGTGCCGGCCTCGCATCATCTTGTAGCCGTTGTCTCCACCCGGATTGTGGCTCCCGGTGATCTGTACTCCGCCGTCGGACTCTTCATGAAAGACAGCGAAGTACAGCAAGGGGGTGGGGCCGACACCGATGTCGACCACCGATAGCCCCGTCGACAGGATCCCGTCGACGAATGCCTCGTGCAATCGAGGCGAAGACAAACGGCAATCGCGACTGATGGTGATGTTTCTACCGCCGGCGCGCCCAACATACGTGCCGTAAGCGCGGCCCAGGTCTCGGCTCAGGTCGTTGCTGAGGTCGCGCTCCGCGTGCCCACGGATGTCGTACTCGCGAAAGATGTTCGGGTTGAATGACGTCATCGTGCCTCTCTCAAGTAAGCGTGCTTCGATCGCGTTTTTTCAGCGCATCCACGATTTCTTTTACACGGTCGGACGCATCTCGTGGAACGACGAGCGTCGCATCCGGAGTGTCGATTACGACCATGTCGCGTGCGCCAAGCACAGCGACGATGCGGCCGCCTTCGGCGCGGACATAGCAACCGAGCGAATCGAGCGCTATCGCGTCTCCGATCGTCGCGTTGCCGTTCTCGTCCTTGGGGGCGAGCTCCCAGGCGGTGGCGAATCCGCCGACGTCGGACCACCCAAAGTCGCCGCGGAGCACGATGATGTCTTTCTGCTTCTCCATGATTCCGTGGTCGATGGAGATGCTCGGGAGCGAGTGGTACGTGGAGATCACTTCGTCCGCTTCGGTCCCTTCGCGTGCTGCCGCGTCGAGCTTCACGAGGCCCTCGGCGAGGGCAGGCAAATGCGCCTTGATTTCCCTCAGGACGACGTCCGCGCGCATGACGAACATTCCGCTGTTCCAGACGAAGTTTTTCGCCTTCAAGAATTCCTGTGCTCGCTCGCGAGACGGCTTTTCCACGAACCGAGTTGCGAGTGACGCGTCTGCGTCGAGCGCTTCGCGGAGCTCGATGTAGCCGTAACCAGTTTCTGGTCGGGTCGGCTGGATTCCGATTGTCACGATACGGCCTGTTGCGGCGTATTCGATCGCGCGCGACAAAATGCGCCGGAACTCGTCGGTGTTGGCAATGTGATGATCCGCGGGCAACACGACCATCACTGCGCTCGGATCGGAGCGCGCGATCACCGACGCTGCCCAGCCGATGCACGCCGCGGTGTTACGGCCGGTCGGTTCCACCAGGATGTTTTGCCGAGGGACGCTCGGAAGCACTTGAGCAACGTCGTCAGCTATCGCCGCGCCTGTGACGACGAGAGTTCGCTCACCCGGAATCAGCTCAGCGAAACGCTCGAGCGACAACGCGAGCAGTGAGGTCTCGCCTCCAGCAAGCGGCAACAATTGCTTGGGGCGTCTTGCGCGTGAAAGCGGCCAGAAGCGTGTCCCTGCGCCCCCGGCCATGATCACTGCGTGTGCTTTGGTGGTCATGTTCGTGCAACGCCTAGAGGACAGACGCGGTGACGAGTAGCGTGATGACGCGCGCACCCTCACTAGAGCCATCGTCGGTGCGGCCTTCCTCGAATCCGTTGGCACGCACGGCTTCCGCTAGGCTCGTTCGGACGCATGCATCGAAACCTGACGCGGCCGTCGTGCTCGCTGCGATTCCAATCGTAGATGCGTTGGTGTTGTAGGTTAGACGAAACCTTGCCGTCGCACGATTCTCGGGACGTTGCCCAAGCTCGGTGATGAAGCAGCGCTTGATGCGGGCGGTGGATTCATCTTCCGCGAAGATTTTGTGCAGCGTCTCGCCGAGTCCCGGACCCTGAGGAAGGTGGACTTGCACGTGGACGGACTCGATTGTGGGCGCTCCTTCGGCAGCACGAAACAGAGTAACGCCAGCGCCGTTTGCGGAGGCCCCAAGCCTCGCGATTTCGAGCCCTCGATGTCGCAGCCGCGCGAGGGTGCGGACGATGCCTTGTCGATTCGCGTCGCCCGGAAGCGTCCCGCGTAGGCATCCTTCGATGTCTCGCTTCGTTGCTTCGCGTTGGTCGGCGGTTGTTGCGACCGAGAGGGCTGCATTCGCTGCAGTGCAGTACAGCGCGCCCGGAACCGGTGCTCCGGCCTCGTCAAACGCGCGAATTGCATCGCGATACGATCGCACGGCCGTTTCAGTGTCTCCTGCGCTCATCGCGTTGTCGGCGGCCGTTGCAAGCACTTCACCCGGAGCTGACGTGGTGCGGTATCGGCAGACGTTCGCGACGCACACCTGACCTGATCCACAATCCGGACGGCTCGTGCAGCTTGCCCCGTCGGGCGACACGTGCGGCGCTCGCTGGGCGGCCTGTTCGGGCGCATTCGCGGGGGGTTGAGGTGCTCGACGAGGGCACCCCGTCGTGGTGATGGCCATCAGAGCGAGCCAAGCAAGCGGCGCTCGGAGAACTCGTTTTACGTCCTTACGAGGGCGAAGTCCGCGACGCGGCTGAGTGGTATCCATGGAGCGCAGGAGCCTGTCAGAGGCCGGTTCCTCCCTCAAGGTCTAACCGTTCAGATGTGCCAGGGAGTGAGCTATCGCTTGCCGCTGGGGAACGACGTGCATACGATGCGTCGATCCTTATGCGGGATACCGCGAACGCCGCCAAGGTGGGTGCCCTCGTCTTGCTGGCGATCGCTGTGACATACGGCGTGTTCCGGCTTGTCGACGAGCGTACTGACGCGCGCGATGGCTACAACGTGCACGTGCTCTTCGACGACGCGACGGGACTAGTTCCCAAGTCGCGGGTGGTGATCGCCGGAATCCAAGTCGGGTACATCGACAAGATTCGTCTCGTCGGCAACCGAGCTCGAGTGGATATCCGGATCTCGTCGGACGTGCCCATTTACGAAAGCGGAAGCGTCGAGAAGAAGAGCGCGTCCATTCTTGGCGAGAACGTGCTCGCGATCAACCCCGGGAATCTGAAGCATCCTCGCGTGCAGGATGGCGCGGAGCTACGCGCTTCGCAGGGCGCCCCGGGAATGGATGACATTCTCGCGACGGTCGGCCGCATCACCGCATCAATCGAACGTGTTGCTGCACAAGTGGAACGTGCGTTCGGGACGGACGAAGGCGGACAGCAAATGCAGTCCGCCTTGAAAAATCTCACGGAGGCTCTCGAATCGGTGAACCGAACCGTTCAGACGAACGAGGCCGTCGTTGGATCGACGCTTCGCAACGTTGAGCAAATCACGTCGACCTCCGGACCACAGATTCGAGACATTCTTGGTAACGTCGAAGCCGCCACGGAAGACGTTCGGCAGTTGCTTGAGCAGAACCGCGGCAGTCTGAACACCGGCGCCGGAACCGTGGGCGACACGCTCGCGAGCATCAATCGTGCGTCACACGAGCTCGAAGAGGTCATGGAGAACGTCCATGACGTCACGGACAGAACTGCGCGAGGCGAGGGCACTCTTGGCCGCCTGACCGCGGACGAGACTCTAATCGACGAGGTCGAAGGTATCGCAGCTGGGTTCAACGATGTCTTCGGTGGAATCGCTCGACTGCAGACCATCGTGCAGCTTCGCGCGGACTACAATTTCGTCGCGAATACGTTCAAGAGCTACGTCCAGCTCCGCCTTCAACCGCGTGAAGACCGTTACTACTACCTCGAGTTCATCAACGACCCGCGCGGTCTGACCACGTACGAACAGACGACGGTAACCACGTCGCCCACACCAAGTGATCGACCCTCAAGCTACGTCGAGCGTCGAGTTCGGACGACAGACGCGTTCCGCTTCTCGTTCGGTCTGGCCAAGCGACTGTACTTCGCCACGTTCCGCTTCGGCATCATCGAGTCGACGGGTGGCGTGGGTCTTGACCTTCATTTCTTTGATAACGCGGTCGAGGTCAATACCGATATCTTCGCATTCGGAGAGGGTGCGTATCCCCGCTTACGAACCAATGCATCCATCGAAATCGTTTCGCGCCTCCGGGTTTTGGTCGGTGTCGACGATATTCTCAACGAGGGAAGCCGCGACTACTACTTCGGCGCGATGCTCCGATTCAACGACGACGACCTGAAAGCGATTCTTCCGTTCGCAGGCGGTGCTGTGTCGGGTGGCGGACGATAGGGGCGCGCATCGGTGAAGCTCGACGTCCCCAGCGCTACTCCGTTTGCTCGATTTGCCCGCGGTCTGGCGTATCCCTTTCGAGGAGCTCACCTCGTGTACGTGCGGCGGCCGGGCCTTATCAAGTACTGGGGCCCGGCTATCGCGCTCGTGCTGATCATCGCGAGCGTCGCGTTCTATTTTGCCGTTGCCTACCACGACGATGCGCTGCGATGGGTGCTCCCGCCTCCGAGCGGACCAGGCAGGCTTCAGCGTGCTGGGTATGTTGCTCTCGACCTGGTGGTCCTGGTCATATTCGCGGCGCTCAGTCTCGTGACGGTCCTGATGTTCTCCAACGTCATCGCTTCGCCGTTCAACGATTTGCTCAGCGAGGCCATCGAGCGAGACCTACTCGGTACGCCTGAGCAACCTTTCTCGCTGCAAAAGGCCATCCGGGACGCAGTGCGTTCGATACGTCTCGAGGTCACCAAGCTCCTCCTCTATCTGCTGATCATGGCGCCCCTGTTCGTGCTAGCGGTCGTCTTGCCCGTGGTTGGACCTGCGCTTCACGTGACCTTTGGCGCGCTGTTCACGTCGTTGTATCTCGCTGTCGACTATATCGATTGGCCCGCGACCCGACGAAACATTGGCGTCGTCGCTAGAGGAGGGCTGCTGCGCGAGTACTTCCCAGAGATGCTTGGCTTCGGGGCGGCGGTTTGGTTTCTCGTTTTTATCCCCTGTTTATCGTTGTTTCTCATGCCTGCCGCCGTTGCCGGCGGAACGATGCTTTTCGTCGAGGTCATTCTCAAGGACCGCGTGGCTACTGACTGAGCCGTTTTGACTGCTATAACCACGCGATGCAGAAAGCTCTCCCGCAAGTCAGTAAACGCGGCACATCGACACTGCCCAGGACCACGCTCCTCGTGATCGTCGGCGCGTTGCTCTCCGCAGTGGTCAGCACGGCGATGATCGATGGAGCCGAAGCGCAGCGGCGTCGCGGACGACCCGCTCGCGGACGCACCGCACCCGTTGCAGACGCCCCGCAGAGCGCCGCCGTCTCGAGCGCGATGGGCGATCTCCAGTGGGGCGCGACTCGTGCCGATTTGATCACAGCGATGGAAGCGAAGATCGAAGAACGCTATCGACCGAAGATCACCAAAGCGCGTGATGCCATCGAAGAGGACCGCTTCCGTTCGGACCTCACGAACGAGATTCGACGGACTCGAGACAGCCAGGTCTGTTTCACAGGACGACGCACAGGTTGGGATGTTTCGTTCCTGCGCGACGAGTTCACCCACAACAATCAGGAATGCATGATCGTTGTCAACGATGAGACGTCGCAAAACTTCTACTTCTTCATCCAGAACCGGTTGTGGAAATGGTACAAAGCGTTCAACGCGTCCGTGTTCGCGGGCCGAACCTTCGAGGAGTTCGCGGCGACGCTGCAAGCCCCGGAGCGCTTCGGAACGGCGCGCGAGAATTCCGGCGAGCTCGTGACTGGAGCGGGTGAGCGCCGTTGGCTCGAGTGGCAAGACGCCAACACCCGGCTGCGGGCCATCGATCAGACGAGGTTCTACGGCTTCTATTGCCTCGTGTTCGAAGAGAAACAAACAGTCGCCAGCCTGGCTTCGCTTCGACGCAACGTCGGACAAAACCGAAACCAGGGTCATGCGATCGTGGACCAAGTAACCGCAACGCCCACCGAAGAGCCGGGGCCAGATCGCAACACAAACGTCATCGACCGTCTCACGGGCAAGAACCGAAATCCGGATCCTCCTCCGACCAACATCGGTTCGACGCCAAACGGGAACAGGCAAAATCCGACCCGTCCACCGACGCCACCGGCCACCCCGGTCGGTCCGGCAGCTGAGGACGACCCGTTACGGGGGCTCTGAGCCTCCGACCTAGAAAAACTTCCGGGTAGTGGCTCACCTCGTGTAACTTGTTCGGCGTGAGCTCGGCCCGGACTCCTGTGGCTCCGTCTTCCGAACGTACCGCGTTCGAAGCTTTGGTCCGTGATGTCATCGCTCCGCTTGTTCACCGAGACTCTGGCACCGTGGAGGTGGAGTGGGTGAACGCGAGCGAAGTCATCCTTTGGCTTCGTGGAGCGTGCGCAGGATGCCCCGGGGCCCCGATCACGCGCGAGCGAGTCATCGAGCCACTCGTGAAAGCCCATTTCGGCAACCGCCTGACGGTGCGAGTCGAAGCGACACTCAAGTAGTCGCGCTAGATGAGTCCGTCCCATCGGTAGACGACCTTGAGCGTCACGCTGTGGTCGGCGGGAGTTGAGCCCCTGTACGCGGTCTCTTGCCGGTACACGAGGTACGCATCGCTGCCGGCAGCGTATCGCCAACGCAATCGAGCAAGACTCGTGAAGGTCGAAGCCTCCGTGTTGAGTTGGAGCGCGCCGTCGAGCTGAACCGTGGTGGACGGAGTCCATGTGAACGGTACCTGGAGCGTGGTCGTGACGTGGTCGCGGCCGTCAGGAAACTGCAGGAACGAAACGCTAGGGGAAATCGAGAGTCTCAAATGCGGGGCGACGAGGAAACGCAGCGCGCCTCCGATGGTTTGACTTGTGCCGCCGAAGAATCCGTCGTTCACGAGAAAGCTTCCCGATACCGCGACGACTTCGCGCGGCGCAGAGTCAGCGCTCAGTCGGAAGGACGCGCCGTCGTAGTCGCCGGGCTTCACGTTGTATCCGCCAGGGAGATCGAACGCAACCGCGACGGTGTCGCGCGTGAAGGCGAGCTCGGCACGGAAGTACCATTCCGAGGTGCCCGTCAGGTCCGCGCTGATGCTTCCGAACGCGTAGTTCAAGTTCCCCGTCGTGTACGAGAGTCCAGTCTCTGCGACGCCTGTAACCCATATCTCGCGAATGCGCGGAACTCCGCGAAACACGACGGGAGCCACCAGGTTGACGCGCACGAAGTCGCTGCGGCGAACGTAACCGAGCAGCGGGTTGTAGTCGGAGCTCGTCGCCGCGACCGTGAGCTTGGGTTGGAATGTCGTTCCCATGTGCCGTGCTGCTAGCTCCCCATCCCATCCGAGCGATGCGCCCTCCGCTACAGAAAACGTTCCGAACGCGGAGAGCTCGTATCTCTGATCAGAAGTTCGCAAGAGCGTATCGAGCCCTGCACTGACTCCGATTTGCGTGGAGCCGCTTTGGTCGAACGTGTGCCGCACAGTTCCAATCGCTCCGACATAAGAGGGGCCGTCGATCTCGATCCGCGGACGGAGCACCGCATGATTGGTCGCAACACCGCCGACTCCTTCGGCGATGACGTCCAGAACGCCAAGACTCAAGTTTCCAATACGACCAAAGGACTTCGCGCCGCCGTAGACCCACGCCTGGCGTGCGTCGGGGGTCAGACCGATTCGGCGCGAAAAGAACGGTTGCGAGACTCGCTCGCGACCAAAACGAAACGCGTCGAATCCGGTGAGGAAGAACGGTCGCCGTTCCGGAAAGAACAGCGGGAAGCGGTCGAGATTTACTGCTGGATCGTCGAGCTCTACCTGAGCCGAATCCGTGAACGCCGTAAGCTGGACCCAGTAGGTATCGGCGATGCGCACTTGAAGCTCGCCGCCCGCAGAAGCGCGTACATCCTCGTTGGAGATGCGTGGACCCCCCGCCGTACCCAACAAGCACGTAGGGAATCAAACTGATCGGCAGGCCGCCTCCGACGTTACTCACGCCCGCGAGCTCGCCGTAGTGCGGCGCTGAGTACGGGCCGAACTCGGGAAGCATGGGCGACCAGTCAAACGTCGAGAACTCGCTCGACCGATCGCGTGTAACGTTCAGACCGATGACTCGATCCGCGGTGGCCATATCGCTTGGTAATCCCAGAGCAGCGAACGGAATTTCGAACTCGGCAATCCACGCGCCGTCTTCGACTCGCGTCGCCGCGCTCCAAACGACGTCGAACTCGCGAATCACCTGCCGTCCGTTTTCGACGACTACGAAATCGAGCTGCGTCCCAGCCGGATTCACCACGAAACCGATGGTCGTTCTCCTGTCGCGCATCACGTCGACCTTCAGCGTGATGGCTTCGTCAGCGTAGATTTCGAACTGATCTCTCCGATACTCCGTGGCGCGCGGAACCTCGCCCTGATTCAATGGCGCGCGAACGGCAACGTAGAGAGCCGAAGAGTCGAACACAACGCGAAACTCCGTGGAGCCGTTCTCCGGCTCACCAGGTGTCGGCACGCGCTCAACGAACTGTCCGGTGATCGGCGCGCGCGCCCATGCTTCCTCGCGCAGCTCGGCGTCCAGCTGGATCCGTTCACCTGGGTGGAGTCGCTCGGCCTCCAAGCGCGGAGTCTGACCGGACTGCGCGCGCGCGGGCACGCTGCTCGCGAGAATCAGAAACGCAAACGCGCAGCACCGAAGTGCTGCGCATTGGTTACGAAGGGCGCGAATAGACAATCCATCACTCTTGGCGAAGGCACAGAAACTCCCGACTGGTGGCAGCTCGGGGGTAGAGACTGCTATTGTGCGAGCTTTGCGATGTCGCCGAGGGAGCGCGCGAGGCTGCCTTGAAGCTCTCCGAGCTCCTTCAGCAACGCGTCGCCTTCCATCAGCAGACGTCGGTACTCTGCAAATAGCGTTGCGGGCTGTCCGAGGACACCGACGCTGCTTCGCAGATCGAGGAGGATGACGTACTTCTCGGGTGTCTCAGTAAGCGGTTGTCCTGAGTAGAGCGTGAGCTCTTTTGCTGCGCCGTTTGCGCTTGCTCGCACCTTGACCGTCGTCGAATCAGCCGCCTGACCCGTGGCATCGACATAGACGAGCGAACCGCGGAGGTTCCCTTCCATGTCACGCGGGACGAGACCGAATCCGGCGTTTGGATTCTGAATCGCCTGGGCCAAACCACCGGCGGCGGTTCGCGACGCTTCAAGTTGCTCACGGGCGGCGGTGGGCAAGAAGCGGTTTGCGAGCATTTCGAACTTGTCCCACGCGAGGTTCGTCTTGTTGTAGTAGGTGAAAATCGAATCGACGACGCCAGGTTCCGAGAACGCGCCGTAGTTGCGATTTGCGAACTGGGCCGCACGGAATGGCCGAGCGATGGCTCGAAGCGCTTCGATAGCCGCGAAGTCGACGCGTGGTTCGCCGCCACTCGCAGCAGCGAGTGCTCGTTTGACCAGCTTGTGAGCTTCTTCGACTTTCGGTGTTGCCCCTGAAACATCGCGCGAAATTTCCTGCGCGTCGTTCACCGTGACGGCGAACATCTTGTTTCGGTCGTTCACGTTGCCGGCGAGGAAGCCGAGGACTGCTCCAACTGCCGCCGTCAGGCCCGCGACGATGAAGAGTGTTCCGCGCTTGCGTCGACCGGTCTCCCCTTCGTCGATGGGGCGGTCGTCGATGACGAGCCGCATCTCTTGCTGACCCGTAGGAGCTGCAGGGGACGCGAAAGGATCCGTCGGAGCTGGCGGTGCCGCAGCGGCTTGTGCGAAGGGCGGCGCGGCGAACGGTGGCGGGGCGCCAGGTCCTTGGCCGGGCACAGGGGCGCGCTGCGCTGGATCTGGCCCGAGGGTTCGGCCAAGGCGCGCTTTCAGATCTTTGATGTCCTTCGGCTTCTTCTGTTCTTGTTCGGACATGGTCACCGTTACGATGGGCAGGACTGCAGGGCGTTGATCTTTTGCGAGTCCCGCGCAGGGGGATTACGCGGTAATAGATACCGACTGTGGGTATCGGAGTGCAGGAAGCGGCAAAAATAGCGACGGATTTCACGGCGCGTCAAGCCGCGAGGCACGAAAAGATCGCTCTGAGCGTGATCCTTCTGACACTTGGAGTCGCTTGTGGTTGCAATCGGAAGAACGATTCCGCGAAGGAACGGGCCGAACGACACTCAATCATCGCGGTGATAGACCGGGACCAAGCCTATCGTTCATTGCGTGAAGCCGATGAATTCGTTCTGGACAAGCGCCCGATCCTCGCGGCGGAGCTGCTGATCGCAGCTGCGATCCCAGCAACCAATCGTGTTGCGGACGACCTCGATCGTTTGAGCCTCGAAACAGGCGCGGGGCGCACCGCTCGCGCGCGGTTGGCCGCTTGTTACCGGGCTCGGAGTCGAGCCCTTGCCGGGTACGCGCAGGTCCTCTCGCGCGGGAATGTCGAGGATCTGATTCTCGTTCGCGCTCTCGATGCGCAGCGTCGCGCCGACCAAGACCTCCAATCCGAGTTGCTGTCTTTGTCTCAGCTTGGTCGCGAGGGCAAGAAACGGAAACCCGAATGAAGGTGTTGCTCGTGGATCACGACGACTCGTTCACTCACAACGTTCGGGACCTGATCATCTTGGCAGGTCGCGATATCGGCGAGCGTGCGGATGTCGAGGTCGCGCGCGCTCGCTCGCTTTGGACTCCCTCCACGGTCGAACTCTCTCAGTATCAAGCCACCGTCCTGTCGCCGGGAGGAGGGCACCCCCGCGAAGCGGCGGCCTCATTGAAGCTGGTCGCGAAAGCACGTGCCGAAAGGCGCCCGATGTTCGGGGTGTGTCTCGGTCATCAAATCATCGCTTGCTGCTACGGCGCGCGCATCCAATCCGCGCCGGTTCTTCGGCACGGTGAAACGGTGGACGTCAGTGCGTCGAGCGCAGCGATGTTTGCGGGAGCACCGCGCTCCTTTCGGGCGATGCGATACAACTCGCTTACGGTCGCGCCGGACTCCGTCGTCGAACCTTTGGAGGTTACGGCGTGCTCGACGGAAGGCGATGTCATGGCACTCGCTGCGCACGACGCGCCAATTTGCTCCGTTCAATTTCACCCAGAATCCTTCGCGTCCGAACAAGGGCGCCGGATACTCGGGAACTTCTTGTGTCTGGCTGCCGATAGCGTTAAGTGTCCGGTGTGACTGCGCAGACGATTCTCGTTACGGGCGCCCGCGGGACGGTTGGACACTACGTCGCTGCGCTTGCCGAAGCACAGGGCTATCGGGTCCTGGCGAACGACCTCACTCCGAAAGGACTCGCGCAACCGGTTCGCGGAGAGCTGCGTGCGGGCGATGTCAGGGACCCAACGGTAGCCGCGCGTCTCGTCCGTGGCGCAGACTTCGTCGTGCACACAGCCGCTTTGCTCGAAGCGAGTGAGCCGGGACAGCTCACCCAGACGAATACGGATGCGGTCGTGACGCTCTATCAAGCGGCGCGCGAAGCGGGCGTGAAACGGTTCGTGCACATGAGCACGGCCATGCTCTACGAGACTGGTACAGCCACGGCACGCACTGAGACCGACGGTCTCCATCCTCGTGGGCCGCATGGAATGTCGAAGCATGCTGCCGAGCTCTTCCTGCGCGAACAGGACACTGGTCCTGAGTGGTGCATTTTGCGAGCGGCTCCGATCTACGGTCGCCGAGGGCGGCACTTCGCGTCTGCACTCCTGAGCGTCGGCCCGTTTCTTCGTTTGGGGATGCCGTTCGTTCCGCGCTTCTCCGGCGGACCTCGCGCGACGTTCGTGCACGCCGAAGACGTCGCGCGGGCTTTGATGTTTCTGCTGAAGCACCCTAAGGCTGCGCGTGAGGTTTACAACGTCTCGGACGACAACCCGCTCGGTTTCGGTGATCGTCTCGCGGAGACGTACCGCGCGTACGGTCTACGGACGTTCTCCGCCGGCGAGTGGCCAACGCGCGCCGCAAGGGAGCTGGTGAAGTTCGTGCAAGCTCCTGAAGCGCACCGCAGTCTGGATGCCGGCGCTGTCGCAGCATGGCGGCTCGTAGTGCTGCGACACGGTTTGCTGCCCCAGCTCACACCCAAGCTCGATCCGGAAGCCGCCGCACTTCTGTATTCCGACCTCGTGGTGGATTCTGCGAAGCTGCGTGCCCTTGGTTACTCGGTCCGCTTTCCGAATTTTGCGGATGGCTGGCGCGACGTTCTTCGTTGGTACCAGGCCGAGCGTTGGGTCCCGCGCTATTCCTGACAGCGCTACCACAATGCCTCAAGCGATCGGTCTGGCGCTCGGTTTCTGATCTGGAATCGTCGCTCGGAACTTCGCGCCACCCGACGCGCTCGATAGAATTTCGATCGACCCGTCGTGCGCATCGATGATCTGTTTCACCAGAGCAAGTCCGAGCCCGATGCCGAGCGCACGCGTCGTGAAGAACGGTTCGAATAGTCGTGCGCGCTCTTCGAACGGGATTCCTGGGCCGTCGTCCTCCACACTGAGTTCAGCAGCGCCGTCGATCCTTCGTACTCGGATGGTTACGACCTTCTCGGGCGCGGCCTGCACCGCGTTTCGGATGAGGTTCCACAACACCTGCCGCATCTGATTGGCGTCCATGTCCGCATCGACCGGACCGACCTCATCAATACAGATCCGCATCGCCGTTTGCCCGTGCTCTTGGACTGTGACCACCTCTCTGACGAGTGCCGTGAGGTCAGCACGCAGTCGTTGGGGGGTCACGGGGCGCGTGACGTCCAGCATCGTGCGTACAAGGTCATCCAGGCGATCCGTCTCGCGAACCACGACGCTGAGCAACTGGCGGTCCTCGTCGCGAAGCGCGGGCGTGTCGCGAACAAGCTGGACGGCGCCTGAGATAGATCCAAGCGGATTTCGAATCTCGTGGGCGAGCCCCGCCGCCATGCGCCCGAGGCTGGCGAAGCGTTCCGACCGTTGAGCAGCAGCTCGGAGGGCCGCGATTTCGCGCAAATCGTCGACGACGAAGAGGCGTAGAGTATCGAGCTTGGTCTGCGACAAAAGAATGTGGACGCGCTGGTCTTTCGCGGTCACCAATTCGGTTTCCATACGAGCGCGAGTCAGCTCGTGGGCCTTTGGAATGAAGTCCGAGATCGGATGCCCGACGACGGCCTCTACGTCGTTCTCGTGCGTTGCAATCAACGCGAGCGCCGACTGATTCGCGGCCACGATGATTCCCTCCGCGTCAACGGTAAGCAGACCCGAGGGTAGGGCTTCGAGGATGCTCGCGTTGAGGCGTTCCAGTCGCTCCGAGGTCTCTTCGGCCACGCGCAGGCGCGTCGTGCTCGCGTGAACGCGATTCGCCAGAACCCAGGCAAGCGCGGAGGCGAACACGATGCTCGCCGTGTTGCGCAACGCGCTGAACAACACGCCTGCGAAACCAATCAGTCTGTAGCGCTCGGGCTGATCGGTCGGAGGAAGGACGAGCCCGCTGTACAAACCCAGTGCGAGTAGGCCGTGGGTGATGACCGCGAGCGCGGCGAAAAGGAGCGCTTCACGCGGAGGAACGATTAGCGCCGCGGTCAGCGGTATGAGGCCGAACAGGAACACGAAGCCGCTTTCGACTCCGCCGGTGAGGTAAACGGCAAGGGTCGCGAACACGAGGTCCCAGGCGAGCTGCAGCCGCGCGTGTGTGTCGATGCGAGAGCGGTCGCGGATGAGTGCGGCGAAGATCCCGCTCGAAAGAAACAGGCCACCAAGGAGCACGACAGCGAGCCGTGGCGTGGCCGTCGCAAAGGGCTCGCCCGAGCCCTCGACGCTCACGGTCGCAATCATGAGCAGCACCGCAAACGCGAGTCGCGCTGCGGTGAGCCCAGTCAGACGTTTGCGAAGCGCACGAGCGCGTTCGCTTGCCTCGCCGCCGTTCGTCATTGGGGCGCCGTGCTGGCGCTACTCGGCCTTCACCTTACCGGCGATTTCGAAGATCGGCATGTACATAGCGATCAGGATGAACCCGACGATGCCCCCGATCACGACCATCATCAGCGGCTCGAGAAGCGAGGTCATGGCTTCGACAGCGACGTCGACCTCTTCTTCGTAGTAGTCGGCAATCTTGTTGAGCATCTGATCGAGAGCACCAGTCTGCTCACCGACCGCGATCATCTGGACGACCATGGAGGGAAAGACCTTGGTCTCCATCAAAGGCTCGGCCATCGTGCGACCTTCACGGATACGCTCTGCAGTTCGTTCGATTGCCTCTTCGACAATGACGTTTCCGGACGCTTTGCCGACGATATTGAGGGCGTCGAGAATCGGCACGCCGGAACCGAGCAACGTTCCGAGCGTTCGAGTGAAACGAGAGACGGCGATCTTCCTCATCACAGGACCCATGATCGGCATGGTGAGGAAGATCCGGTGCCAGATCTTTTTCCCAGGCGGAATGCGGTAGCTCCACATCACGGCGGCAGTCAGCGCTCCCGTGCCGAGAGCGATCCAGTGAAGTGAACCGACGAATCCTTCGGAAATATCGATGACGATCTGAGTGACCTTTGGAAGACCCTCTTCACCACCGAAATCCGCGAACATGGCTTTGAAGCTCGGGATGACGAATGTGAGAAGAACGAAAATGACGACGATGGCGACGACCAAGACGCCGATGGGATACACGAGGGCGCCTTTGACCTGGCGCTTTAGCTTCACGCGCTTTTCGATGTAGATGGCCAACCGACCGAGAATCGCGTCGAGGATGCCGCCCATCTCGCCCGCTGCGATCAAGTTGATGAAAAGCTCGTCGAAGATCTTGGGGTGCCGTCGCAGAGACTCGGAGAACGTAGCGCCGCCTTCGACGTTGCCTTT
>CAZWQH010000034.1:4948-20478 GCA_964635815.1 uncultured Sandaracinaceae bacterium | reverse complement strand
GTCGGGGCCGAATCCCGTGCAGTGGGACGAGGACGAAGAGCTTTCAACCTCCGTCTACGATCGAGCGATCAACTCGCGCGTCATGGCCGCCGCTCAACCGGGGCGTGCGTCCTCTCAGGCACCCAACGGAAGCGCGAGCGGTAAGCCCAGCACAGGTAAGGCGTCCGGAACGGCTCAGGTAGTGCCCAGCACGGAAGTGCATGGCGGTTCGGGTGACTTGAACTCCACGATGGAGCCTTCGCCTGCGGGACGGCGGTCTGGGTCGGAGTCTCCAAAATCTCGTGGCGGCGATTCTCAGGCTCCCGCGCGAAGCAGCGTTGCGCCACCGCTTCCCGCGCTTGGGGCAGGGCCGCGTCCTCCCTCGAATCCGCCTGCGTTGCCGCCAAGCGCCTCCCCGTCGGGTAGTCCTCGGCCGAGTGTCGGAGCGGGTACAGCAGCCGCCGCAGCGACGATGACCGGAGTTGGTGCGGGCGACCTGTCGCTGCCGCCCGTCGCATCACGACCACCACCGCCACCACCGCCGGCGTCATTGCCTTCGCTGAAGCCAACACTCGGCGGTCTCGCCGGTCTTTCTCCGGGTTCCACGCTGCAAGGTGCGGGAAGCGTTCCTCCCGCTCCGCCGCCTCGGCAGAGCCATGCGCCCAACAGCGGAGCGACACTTGGCGGTCTCGGTGCGGCCACGATCAACATTCCGATTGCGTCGCTTCCCCCGCAAGCTCGGCAATCGACGCGCCCCGAACCCCTGCCGCCTTCGGGAGCGTTCGTGAAGCCGCCTCCGCAGCCACAGAAGAAACCGTACCCGGTGCTTCCAATCGCGATTGGCGCCGCTGTTGCGGTGCTCGCTGCCATCGTCGCGATCTGGTCCTCGCGTCAGTCGACCGCATCCTTGCGGATCCAAACCGACCCAGCCGACATCGAAGTATTCGTAGATGAGAAGCGCGTTTCTCGATCCGGATCGCAGTTCGTCACCGTGAACGAGCTGAGCGCCGACGAGGACCACTTTATCGAGTTCCGAAAGGCCGGCTATCAGGGCCAGATCCAGAAGGTCAACCTCTCGTCGAACGAGCAGCGGACCATCGGTCCGATCACACTGAAGCCTTCCGTCGCCGAGTCGAACGCAGGGTTCAGCATCAGCAGCAATCCACCGGGCGCGTCGATTGTCATCGATGGAGTTCCTCATCCGAATCGCACGCCGACGATCGTAAGTGGCCTCGCTCCGGGTCCGCACACGGTTCAGATCTCTGCGGGCCCCGCATACCGCACATGGCAAGCGCGTGTGGATCTGCAGCCAGGGCAGGTGGCTACGGTCCCCGAGGTACGCCTCGAGACCGCGAGCATTCGCGTGAGCTTCGCGTCGGAGCCGAGAGGGGCGCAGGTTACTCTTACCCGCGGTTCGGTGCGACAGAACATAGGAGTCGCTCCTGCCACCGTCGACCTACGAGAGAACGTTCCTCCGTGGACGGTTGAGATGACGCTTCGCGGTTACGAGACCGCATCACGAACGGTCGAAACCGCCCCGGGTCAATCGACCCTCGAGATGAACGTTCCGCTTACTAAGCGTGGCCGTCAGACCGGTACGACTCAGGTTCGCACCAACACAAACACGAATACGAACACGAATAACAACACGAACACGGCAGGCGGGACCGGAACGCTCCGAGTCAACAGTCGACCATGGTCGACCGTTTCCGTTGACGGTCGTCGCATCGGCAATACGCCGCAGATGAATATCCAGCTTCCTGCGGGACGCCACACTGTGGTTCTCGAGAACCCGGAGTTCCGCATTCGCGAAACGTTCCCCGTTACGATTCGCGCGGGCCAAGTAACGATTGAGCAGCGACAACTCAACCCTCAGTAACGATTCGGCCCGAGCGAATAACCCGCGAAAGCTGGCGCGCTATCGGGTCCGTTCGTTCAAGCACCCCAGAAGGGTGTTTCGGCCCGAGCGAATAAACACTACTCGAGAGGGTCGCGGCGCAAGACTTCCGTTGAGACTGTAGGGCGTCCCTTTACCCACGAGACGGATCGCGAATACGTCGAGAGAGCTCGATCACCGTCGAGGTCGCCTTCAGCGCGGATTTCGAGACGCGCGTTCTGATCGCACGGTTCTCCGTGCACGATGAGCTGGTACCGGTAGCGAAGCTCGAGTGGCGCCGGTGGCTCCGCGGGATCGGCTTCCTCTTCGTGTGTTGGTGTGGGCGACGGTCGCGGTGCTGCACTCGGGGCGGGGAGGGCGCCGAGCTCTCTTGTTGGACTCGGGGCTGCAACGGCCACTTGCGCTTCCGGTCCGAGCAGCCTCAACCAGGGTGCGCCGGCGTCTGCAAGGTCGACAGGGATCGGTTTCGGAGATGCGGACGCGGGAAACGGACCTGCGCTCGTCGGAAAACACTTGGTGCTCATTGCGTAGGTCGCTGCACGATTCGCGATGCTCTCGATGCCGCGCTCTGCCTCTTGCGTCCGTCGAGCGCGAAATTCACGCGCGCAGGTGGGAAACGTTGCGGCTACGAAGACTCCGATGACCGCCAAGCCCACGCAGATCTCGACGAGGGTCGCTCCCACAAGCGACTTAGTGCGTCTCCCGAGTGCGCGACGGGTAGCCGTCGATTCGCGGACCAAGGAGCATGTACATATCGCTCGAAACATACGGGAAGTCGCGCGCATGGTTGCGATTGAACTCGTCTACCGAGGCTCGTATCGCTTCGGCGTATGCGGCGCCACGCAAATCGGCGATGCGTGCGGCAATGCGCTCTCGGAGCGCGGGGTCTTTGGTCGCGGCGAGCTGAGCTTCGAGGTGAGCGACCGCGGTCTCGGTTTTCCCGAGCCGCACGAGCTCCGCGCTGTTTGTGAGCGCCAACCACTCAGGGCCTCCACCGAGCAACGCCGCCTTTTGAAGATACTCGGCTGCTTTCTCCGCGAGTTGCTCTCGGATCGGATCGTTGATGTCGAGCTCGGGCACGACGTCGAAGCGAATAGTCGATCCCGCCGTCCACCAGGTATGACCGTCTTCGGGGAACTGCTCGACTCCACGCGTAAGCAGGCGCGACACGCGCAGCATGACGTCCTTCGGAACGATGCCCGTCGGGTTGTACATCCCGGCTACGGCGACCCACTGGTAGGGGCGTTTGAACTGTGGGTCCAGTGCAGACATGGCTTCCGCGTAGTCGCACGCGTTGGATGCGCCTCCGGAGTGGATGAGCTCGTCCCCGTAGTAGATGAGCGCCTTCATCCAGATCAGGTCCGCGAGCGCTTCGCGATATCCGAGCGCCATGACGCGAAGCCAATCGGGCGAGGGTAAGTAGTACACGGCCTCGTATTTTTGGGCCGATGTGTACGCGGCCATCGCGCGCGGCTGGACTTGAGTCAGGCCAGCGAGCCCGACGAGCACGATGAGTAGCGGCATGAGGTTCTGACGCATTCGAATCGCAGAATACTACGGCGTCTGCGCAGCTGGCGAGCTTCGGCGCAAAGCGTCGGCGACCGTTCGTTGGTTGGTGAGAATCCCATCGGTGCCGAACGTCCGGAGCACGATCGCGCGCGATTCGTCGTCCACGGTATACGCCATCACCCGGACGCCTCTTTGGTGCGCCGCCGCGACGAGCTCCGCGGTCACGAAACGCTCTTCGATGTAGACCCACTCGAAGCGCTCCTCTCGCGCGAAATCGAGCCACTGAACCTTGGGCTCGGACTGAGGAAAATCGTAGCCAGTTTCGAATCCGGCCCATTCGCGCGCGGAGGCCAACATCGTTCGGCTGAAACTGTCGATGATCACTCGTCGCCCACTCGGCCGGTCGCCATCCAAGACACGGAGTGTGGAGTTCATCAGCGCGATACCGTCCGTGTACACGACCTGCGGTTTCAGCTCGATCAGGACTCCGGTCGTGGGCCGCAGGGCGGCGAGATACTCCGCGAGCGTCGGGATGTTTCGACCGCCCGCACTAGACCGGAGCTCACCGAGCGTCATGCGCCGAATGGGATCTCCAGACGCGCCGCCATCCTTGGTCGGCCGCCCGCTGCGAGGAAGATCGGGATCGTGAAACACGACAGCCACGTCGTCGGCCGTGATTTGAACATCCAGCTCGACCACGGAGAATCCGGCGCTTTCGGCAGCAAGGGCTCCCTCAATCGTGTTCTCGAACGCCCGCTCTGCGACGCGCGGGCCAGCCAGAGCCGCGATTGACGGGCCTGCGATGTTTCCTCGATGCGACGCAACCACGAGTGGGCGTCGAACGAAATGGACCGGAGCGAGCTCGCGTTCGGGAGGGGCGAACCCATTTCCGAGCAGCATCGACCCGAGCGAGTGGTGAAGCCGAGCCAGATCGACGAATGACTCCCGCTCACGCAACATCGATTCCGAGATGTCGCGCTGCTGACGCGGGTCGGCGTCTAGATCGAACGCGCGCACGGACTGGTCCTGCCTGTTGAGCATCCATCGAATGGACCCTTGATGCACGTAGAAGAACTCGAGTCGCTCTCCGGCGTGTGAGACGACGGGGCGAGAAGGGTCTGCAGGGTGCGCTGAATCGATCAAGCTACGCCCCTGGTAACAGCGCTTCTGATCGAGACCATAAAGGTCGAGCACGGTCCGCGAGATATCGAGGTGACCGGATGGCATCGTTAGGTTGGCGCGTGCGCGGACAGTCTCGTCGGGGCGCAGGTTCGCGATGACGAACGGAACGTGGAACCCGTACTCGAGCTCGCCGGTTGTAGTCGTCCGCGGATCTTCGGGATACCGAACACGCGGGATGTGATCCCCCGTGACCATGAGGACGGTGCCTCGGGGCGCCTCGTTTGCTTTGAACCAATCGTAGAACTCACCGAGGACGCGGTCGGTGTAGGCAACCGTGTTGTGAAAGTTCGTCAGCTCGTCGGTCCCGCGGTACGCCGGTGTCTCGCCTCGCGGCAGCGCGTACGGGTCGTGCGTCGTCAGAGTGAACACGAGACTGAAGACGGGCTCGTTCTTTCGACGCGCGGCATCGAGGCGTGCTTTCGTGCGCGAGAAGAGCTCACCATCCGGAATGCCCCATCCCTCATAGACGTCTCGGTGCGGATCGGGTTCGTGAATTTCCGTGAAGCCTGTCTCACGCAAATACCCACGCTGTCCCTCGAACGAGAGATCGCTTCCGTGGTGATACGTCGAAATCACCCCGTGCTCTTTCAGGTCGGCAGGAAATCCTCGCAAATGCGACCGGATCGCACTCGAAAGAATCCGCTGGTGGGAGGTGCTCGAAATTCCGGAAACGATGCTCACGAGCCCCTGCGAGCTCCGATCCCCGGCCGCGAAGAATCGCGGGAAAGACACTCCGTCCGCTGCGATTCGCGACAGAGCGGGCATCAGCGGCTTTCCGTCTCGGACGTAATTCAGCTCGCGTGCCCCGACACCTTCGAGAACGACAAGCACCACGCTGCGCGAAATGTCGGCTTGGACGTCTGCGATAGTTTCGGCACACGTGGGATATCGAGCGAGGCGCGGACTGTCGGCGTCGGTGGTTCGCAGCGCCTTCTCGAGCCTAAGCGCGACGAGACGAAGTCCAAACACATCTTGGTTGACGCCGGCGTCCACTGTTGCGCCGGTCGGCGGGTTCGGGTCAGGTGGTTTCGAACTGAAATCGTCGAGGTACTCGTGCCGTCCAACTAGTAGCGACAGCACAGGGGGAGCTGCGCCGTACCACATTTGTCCGACCGATCGTGCTAGCACTCCGACCCAGAGCAGAACGCCGAGCGTCAAAACTGCGGGCCACGAGCGCTCAAAGACGCGCCGCTCATTCTTCGACTGCAGCACCCAAAAGATGACTCCAGCGGCCGCCGCAACAAGCGTGCACTCCAGGGACAGGAGCCACAGCGGAGCGTGCGCATCCATCGTCCCTCGAAGGCCGCGCGACTCCGCAGTACCACGAACGAGGGCGAAAAAGTCGGAAAGCGACGCTCGGGTGGGCAGCCGAAGCAACGCGGCGTGATAATGAGCCGCAACGGCTCGCGGAACCGCGTAGGCGAATGCGATGGCGCCTGCGACGAGCCGGTGCCGTGATTCATCGGTACCCGCGGCGAGCCCAGGTAGATAGGCGAGGACGCTAGCAAACACCGCGTCGCCAAAGAACCCAGCGAAGGCTCCGAGCAGGAAGCTCACGTTCCATGCGTGCTCGGACGCGAGGCCAAAAACGATGAGCTTCAGTCCGAGCAACGCGGCGGCGACCGCGAAACCGGCGCGTGCGGCTCGTTCGGCGCGGGCCATCTTCGAATCTCTCGCCGTTTGGTTCATCTGCGCCTCGCGAACGGATCAGTCAGCCGCCGCGCTCATTTCAACGTTCGGCGCGCCAATATCCGCCGAGGACGCGGACGGAGCGCTCGCGATCGGCTCGTCGGTTCGAATCTGAAGCTCTCGAGCTCCCTGGGCAAGAGCCTCGGTCGCACCGCGAAGTGGGCGCGCGATTCTCATGCTGCTTCGGATCAATCGTTCCGCTTCTGCGCGGCGTCCCGATTGCATGAGCGCGCGCGCAAGTCCAAGCGCTGCTTGGGGGTGTGCTGGGTTGTGCTCGAGCGCTGCCGCGTATTCGTTCATGACGCAGTTCGCACTGCCAATCGCAGAGCACTCTGCACCGCGCGATGCACGCGCCGACGCGCTGCCACGGTACGCGACCGCAGCTCTTGAGATCACTCGGCCGAGTGTGTGCGTATCTGCGCTCGAGCGCGCAGTGCAACGGACAAGCAGGGCAGCGGTCTCGACGGTGTCGTACAGTGCATCCTTCTCGGCGTCTGGAAGTGCGAGCACCCCGGGACAGCCTTCGAGTGCAAACTGCGCGAGGGCCTTCGCGTAGGGGACATCGCGCGCGTCGGGGCGTCGCACGATCATCGTAATCAGCGTGGTGTCCTCTGTGGCGGCGGCCGCGCGCAGCATGATATCCGACGGATGCGCCGGGCTGCCAAGAACGCCGTTGTAGTTTCGTGAGTTCAACGCCAACGCCGCACGCAATCGACCCGCTTCGGGCAACGCATGTGCGGTCGTCAGCGAGATCGCCGCACGGGAATCGTTGCCCGCAGCAAGCGCGAACAGCGCGGCAATATACTCCCGCGGCGCTGGCTCCATGCTCGACTGCTCGAACGTTCTGGCGATCCGCTCGAGGGCGCGTCCACGGCCCGACATTCGCTGAATACGAATCGCGAATGTCTCGTGACGAACTTGGCCTACGAACGTGTCGATGGTAGCGGGCGACAACCATTGCGGCGGCGCGACTTCGTCAAACTGCGCCGGAGTGATCACCTGATTCGCGGGTAACCTTGCCAGCTCGAACTCCAGGCTCGGACGGTCGTCGATGATGGGTGCCGTCCCGCGACCAAACGCGGTTGCACCGGTTTCGTCGAGCTCGAGCCACGCGAGGAAAGAGGGCGCGTGCGAGAGACCTGAAACCTTCAAGAACGGGCTCTGGCCTTGATCTCCAGCAAGACGTTCCGCCATCCGAGCGCCGATCGAATAGGGCCGCGCGCTACCGACGAGCAAGAAGCTCGAGGTCGGAGTCGCGAAGCCGTACACGGACGGAAACACTCCACGGAACGTGCCGACGATTTGCTTCAGCCGTGGAAGATCCATGCGGAAAAGATTCACCCAGATGCACAACACCCCACCGGGACGCAGGGCGCGCTTGGCCTCTTGGAAGAACTCGCGCGTGTAGAGAGCGCTCGATCCAGCAAGCCACGGATGAGATGGCTGCGAGACGACCGCGTCGTACGTTCCAGGCGCGGAGAGTTGAAGACGTGCGCGGGCGTCGTCCACGATGAGCCGCGTGCGTGGATCCTTGAGAGGGAACGGCTTGCGGCGAGCCGCGTACATGCGCTCAGCGGCATCGACGACCGCGGCTTCGAGCTCGACGACATCGACACGCTTCCACGGCGCGGCAAGAAGCACTGCGGTCGTGTGTCCGGCGCCGAGGCCGATCACCATCGCGCGATCACGCTGTTCGGCGAGAAGATTGGCGACGCTCCCGAGCATGATCAGCTCATGGCCAAAGCCTGGCTCGCCAGCCGAAAAACCGGACTCGGGCCGGCCGTCGTTGTGAAGCTGTACTCCGTTCGCCGATGCGCGGAGCGTGACTGTGGTGTTCCGGCCCTCACGCAGGTACCGAATGGACTCTGCCCACTTGGGGGAGTTTGGACCGCCGAACATCGCGGTATTCGGATCCGATTGCGCGAAGAGCAAATACCTCAGATCGACCGAGGCGCCGCTCCGAATGAAGAGCGCGACGAGCAGCAGCGGAATGGAAACCCAGACCACGCGAACCACTCCAGGCCTTTCATTCGACACTCGGAATGCGACCGCGGCGATGATCGCGTGCAGCAAGGCCACGAAGGCAATCGTTCCGTCCGTACCGAGAGTCGGAATCAGGAAGAAACCGGTGAGCAGCGAGCCGAAGAGACCACCCGCCGTGTTCCACGCGAGAACGCGACCCGCTTCGCGACCAGCATCTCCGCCGGATTCGTTCGCCGCGTGCCACGCCAGCGGCACGCTTGCGCCTAGGGTCAGCGCAACGGGCAAAAGAACGAACGTCGCCGCGATCAGGACGACTCCCGCGTCGTGCGGAATGAGGTCCGGCCTGCCTTGGAGGAGTCCGATCACGCGGGGTAGCTGACGCGCCGCGAGAACGCCCCAGACAGTCGAGAGGACGATGGCGACTTGGCTAAAAGCGAATGCGCGTAAGGCGGGACGAATCCGTTTCGCTAGGATATTGGCAATCGCCGTACCGGCGGCGATCCCGCACAAGTAGATGACGAGCATCGCGGCAAACGCTTGCGTCGTGCCTTGGACCACGCTCCGAAGCACGCGCGTCCAAACGACTTCGCTAGCGAGAGCACCAAAGCCGCTGGCGCATGCGAGCAGCGCAGGAAGCGGAAGTCCCTTTGGGAGGGTCAGCGTCTCCTCTCCGACTGGAGTCGCGTCGCGAGATGCGAACTTCTTGCCGAGCGCGAGCAACACGATGGCTGCCGCAAGCGTGCTGCCGCCTGCAGCCGCGAGGATGGTAGCGCGCGTCCCGAGGTGAGGAAGCAGAACCAATCCTGTGAGGCCAGCGCCCACCATCGCGCCGAGTGTGTTCACGGCGTAGATGATCGAGCCGCGTGTAGCCCATTGACTCTCGACGCGGACGCCTTCGATTAGCAACGGCAGCGTTGCACCCATCAGCGTCGTGGGGGGAAGCAAGACCACCAACGCGATCACGAATCGGACGGTCGTCAGAACCGTGAACGACGACTCGCCTAGCCCAGCGTAGAGAACATGAACGTGTGGTGCGACGAGCAAAGAAAGAACTGCCCACCCAGCGACCCCAAGCTCAAGGAGTGCGTACGTACGAACGGGGTCTTTCGCGCGACGGGAGAGACGACCGCCCCACGCGCTGCCGAGACCAAGACCGAGAAAGAATGTCCCCAGGATGGTAGCGATCGCAACGTCACTGACGCCGAATCCGAAGTCACGCTCCAGCATCCGTCCCCATGTCGCCTGATACGCAAGGGCGGCGCAGCCGGAGAGTGCGACGGCCAAAGCCAAGAGGAGAGAAGAGGCCCCAAACACGGCGCGTACCGTCTCACGGCGCGCTTCGGCCGAGAAACGAAAAACGCCACCCCTTTCGGAGTGGCGTCTCTCGTACGTCTCGAGCGCGGCGAGCTAGCTCAGCTCGCCAACTGCATCACTCGAGGTCGTTGTTGATGCGGAGCGACGGAGCGCGCTTGAGCTCGTTGTTACGATCCGAACCTGCGTCGAGGCGGAAGGTGGACGTCGTGCCGTCGCCGTCGAGATCGCCGTTCGCAATGAACGTGTAGACCGTGACGTCGTCCGCCGTGCCGTCACACATGCCGGTACCGCCGTTGGCCGAGTACTGGAAGTAAACTGGATCGGCGATCGAGAAGCCCATCGCCTTGAACGTTCCGCCGCCTTCGGTCGACCAGTCGAGCTGGTTCTTCGAACCGCTCGGTGCGACGGAGGTCTGACCTGCCGTCACGGTGCAGCCGACGAGGGCTGCTGCTGCTGCGCCTTCAGCAAGAACGCCGGTGTTCCATTTTTCGCCGAGGTAGTAGGTCGCCGCCGAGGTGAAGAGACCCTTGAGCTGCGCAGGAGCTTCAGCCGTCTTCGCCTTCTTGAGGTAGTTCGAGAACGCTGGAATCGCGATGGCGGCGAGAACGCCAATGATCGCAACGACGATCATGAGTTCGATAAGGGTGAAGCCGTCTTTTTTCTTGAGCAGTTTTTTCATGTTTTTCCTTTTGTTTGGGTGCGTCGTTCGTCTTTTGCTGTCTACGTCATTCCCATCCGCGAGCGGATGAGCAAACTACCTGGTTGGCTGCAGAATAGATCTCGAAGGTCACAAGCATGCCGTCTGCATCGAGGTCGCCACGCGCTTGCGCAGTGAACCAAAACTCGTCGCCGTCGTACAAAGCGCCTGCCGTTGCGGGCACCGCTTGACCAGGAAGGCCAGCGGGAGATTGATAGATGAAACGCAGCGGGCCGTTCGGGTTTGCGGCGAGCGCGGCCCACTGAGCCGTCGGAGCCGTCCAACCCTGAACGCGCTTGTCGGGCGTGGCGCGCGGCGCCCATGTGCCGCCGTAACTCATGCTGCCGCTCGTGTCGCAGTACTGTCCAAACTCTGCGCGATACGATTCTTGACGACCTTTGATCTCTGCGAGAAAGGCCGGGCCTTCGTTCGCGCGCGACTTATTCACATAAGAGCTGAACGCCGGTACCGCTACGGTTGCGAGCACGCTGACGATCACAACGACGACCATCAGCTCAAGGAGTGTGAAGCCACTCGCCGACTTGACTTTGTCGTTTGTCGTTCTGACCACGCGGTTGTCTAAGCAACTGCCGGGCCAACCTCTGAGACGCATCGGCGGGGCGCAGTCACTCCTGATTTCGGATTGCATACTCACTCCTACATGCCGCGTTTCGTCATCCCACATCACTCGAGCTGACCTTTACCGTCAGGCGTCGTTCCGCCTTCCTCTTCCGCCAGTCCGTACTTCGCCAGGCGGTAACGAAAGGAACGAAACGTCATACCGAGTAGGCGCGCCGCCTCTGTGCGTACACCCGCTGAGCGTTCGAGAGCTTTCAGGAGCGCCGCTCGTTCGATGCGCCCGAGCTCTCCGTCGAGGTCGAACGGCCCGCTCTCGGGCAATCGAAACACGCCCGAGTGTTCTGCTGCGTTCGTCGAAGGCTGCTCGCCCGAGGCGCTCGCGGGGAGCTCCGCCAGGCCGATCGCATTTCCCTCCGCCAGGGTCACCGCGCGCTCAACGACGTTCTCGAGCTCACGGACGTTGCCCTCGAATGGCTGAGAGCTCACCCAACGCAGGGCGTCGGATGTCCAGTGCAGTCGCTTGCTTTGAAGCGCCATGTGTTTTGTGAGGAAGTGTTCTGCTAGCAATGCGATGTCTTCAGGTCGATCTCGAAGAGGAGGGAGCTCGATGCGGATGACGTTGAGGCGGTAAAACAAATCCTGCCGGAAGCGTCCCGTGGATACATCCTTTTCTACAAGCCGATTGGTTGCCGCCACGACACGCACATCGACTTCGATTTCCTTCTCTGCACCGACAGGGCGTACTTTCCGCTCCTGCAGCACACGAAGCAGCTTCACTTGGAGGTGAGTCGAGAGCTCGCCGACCTCGTCGAGGAACAGAGTTCCATCGTGAGCGGCGCGAAAGAGACCTTCTTTCCGGGTCTCCGCACCCGTGAAGGAGCCTTTCTCGTGCCCAAAAAGCTCGCTCTCCATCAAGTTCTCGGGCAGAGCACCGCAATTGACGACCACGAAGGGCTTCGCTGCGCGATCCGATTCGTAGTGAAGCGCGCGTGCAACCAGCTCCTTGCCGGTGCCGCTTTCCCCGGTGATGAGCACGCTCGTTCGCGCGCTTGCGACGCGCCGGACGATCTCGATCACGCGCTGCATCGCCGAGCTTCGCCCGACGATGTCGCCCAAGCGGAACTGCGCACCGACTTGGGCACGAAGCGCCCTGTTCTCGAGCGCGATAAGACGCTTCTCGATCGCCTTGTCGACGGTAGCTAGCAGCTCGTGATTTCGAAATGGTTTCTGAACGAAGTCATAGGCGCCGACTTTCATCGCGTCCACGGCTTGGTCCGTGCTCGCATATGCGGTGATGACAATCACCTGAGTGGCTGGATCGCGTGCACGCGCAGCATCGAGCACGTCCATGCCGGACCCGTCGGGCATCATGAGGTCGGTGACGACCAAGTCGAACGGTGGGCGCTCGGCGAGCAGGCGTCGGGCTTCGTTGACGCCGTTCGCCGTCGAGACCTCGTGCCCTGCGCGACGAAAAAGAATCGCGAGCGTCTCGCGGATCCCAGGCTCGTCGTCGCAGACAAGAAGGTTCCCCATTCAGCCGTTTGCCCTTCCGGTCAGGCGAATCCCGCGCGCTTTTGCTCGCCTTCTTTGTGCGGTGCCCGAACGGAAACCATGAAGACATGGTCGTACGCGACGTAGAATGCGCGGCGCTCTCCTGCTGCCACCTCCACGTGTTCATCGCGCAACGTAATCGATCGCACCTCAGGCAGTACCGCGGAGGTCCCGCCCATGGCGACGTGAACGGAGACGTCGAATCCTTCTTTCACCGAGACTTCCGACTTGGTGATGGAAAGACCGTTCGCCGCTTTGAGGAGCGCGTGAAGCGTGTCCTTGTTCATGCGCGCATCCTCGGGGCTAATGCCTGGAAGCGTCAAGCTCTGTCGTTGTACAAGACCGGGTTCAGCCCGAACGATCCACCAATCCGTCGGGATGCTCGGGCCGCGCGGACCAGTGGTCCGAAACATCGCGATCGAGCGCCTCTTGGTCTCGCTGAAACTGCCGCTCTAGCTCGTCTCGTGAGTCTTGCGCGAGCTGAGTGCGCTTCTTCTCGTCGATCGCACCGGGGCGCAGGGCCTCCATGGCTGCGAGGTTGTGACGACGGAAGCGCTCTGCGCGCTCGCGAGCTTCATTCGGACGGACTCCAAGAGATTCGAGCGCGCGACGGCCGACCAGCAGCGCCGTTTCGTAGACCTCGCGTTCGACCACGGTGACACCGAGCGCTCTGAGGTCGTACCAGTGCGACATGTTGCGCGCACGCGCGACGATCTCGAGGTTCGGGTAGTGCTCACGCACGAGCTTGGTGAGCTTGAGATTCGTTTCGACGTCGTCGATGGCGTTCACAAGGATCTTTGCGTGTCGAATGCCAGCTGCCTTGAGTAGATCGAGACGCGTCGCGTCACCGTAGAAAACGCGGAAGCCGAACCGCCTGAGGAGCTCAATCTGGTCGGGGTCGAAATCGAGGACGGTGGCGCGTAGCCGACTCGCAAACAGAAGGCGCCCGACAATCTGTCCGAAACGTCCGAATCCCGCGATGATCACCGGGGCATCCTCTGCCTCGACGATGTCTTCAGGTGGTCGCGGCGCGGTTTTGCGCGAATCGACTACTCCGCTCAGGAGCACGAGGATGGGCGTGAGAGCCATCGAGAGCGCAACCACGAGGGTGAGAATCTTTTCCCAGTCGCCGGGCAAGAGCTTGGCAACGCGCGCGATGCCAAGGACTACGAAGGCGAACTCTCCACCCTGCGACAGCACTGCTGTGAAGAGGAACCTTTGGCCCGCCGGCACCTTGGCGCGCGTCGCGACCAGGTAGAGCGCCCCGCACTTGAGAATCGCGAAGCCCGTCGTTAGCAACAAGAGCAGCAGCCACTGCGATCGTAGAAGTCCAAAGTCGATCGACATGCCCACCGTCATGAAGAACAGACCCATGAGGAGGCCCTTGAAGGGTTCGATGTCGGTCTCGAGCGCGTGGCGATACTCGGAGCCGGCGAGCAGCACACCAGCAAGGAATGCCCCGAGCGCCATGGAGACGCCGGCGAGCTCCATCAAGTACGCGATCCCGATCACAAGCAGCAACGCGAACGCCGTGAACACTTCGCGGAGGTTCGTTTTTGCGATCCCGCGAAGCACTGGGCGGGTCGCGTAACGACCAACGACGACGACGAGAAAGATTGCGCCGACGACCTTGCCGAGGCCAATCCATGGCGAGCCCGAATGGCTGTTCTCCGTTTGCTCGGCAAGCAACGGCACGATTCCGATGAGCGGAATCGCCGCCATGTCTTGGAACAACAGGATCGAAAACGCGCTCTTGCCGAGAGGCGCAGACAGAACCCCGCGCTCTCGCATGATTTGGACTGCGATTGCTGTAGACGAAAGGGCTAGCGCAAGACCCGCGACGATTGCGCCCTTGATCGGAAGGCCCGCGACAAGCCCTCCACCAATGAGAAGCACTCCGGTCAGGGCCATCTGAAGTGATCCGCCGCCGAAGACACTACGTCGCATTCCCCACAGACGCTTTGGATCGAGCTCAAGGCCCAGGAGGAACAGCATCAGGACCACGCCGAACTCGGCGGCGTGCATGATCGTCTGCACATCTTCGACGAACCCGAAGCCGAAGGGCCCCATCAAGCACCCGGCGACGAGGTATCCGAGAACGGATCCCAGCTTCAGGCGACTTGCGAGGGGGACGAGCACAACGGCCGCCGAGAGAAAGATGATCGCGTCGAGGAGAAGACTGTGCACGTCAGCGGGACCCTCTCATCGAGATCAGCCGGGATCGATAGAGCTCGCAGTACTGCTCGAGCTCGTCGTCCCCGATGCGATGCGCCTCATGGACAATGAGCGGTTGTTCCCAGTCCATTCCGCAGAAGCGTGCTGTCTGTCGAACCACGGGCTCGAATGTATCGAACGGGTGCTGGTGCATTCCGCGGGCGTTGTAGCTCTCGTTTCCCGCGCCCGTCGTCGTGACCCAGAAGCAGCGTTTTCCTGCGAGTGCTCTCCCCCCAGGTCCGTATGCCCAGCCGTCTTCGAGCACCTTCTCGAACCACAGCTTCAAGAGTGCAGGAGCGCTGTACCAGTAGATCGGGTGTTGCCAAACAACGACATCCGAGGATTCGAGCGCGCGCTGCTCGGCTTCCACGTCGATCGAAAACTCCGGGTACAAGTCGTAGAGGAGTCTCACCCGAACCGAGTCGACGTTGTCGATCGCCCTGAGCAGCGCCTTGTTCGCTCGAGAGTGGTCGATGTATGGGTGCGCGACGAACACCGTAATCATGCGGACCGCGTATAGCCCGAATCGACCCGCTCGCGAATGGGACTTGTTGCGACGCGGAGGAGTTCCGTGCTTCGAATGACGCGTCGTGAGCCCAAACGAAGAGCCTCCCATCACATTGCCCACCAGGTCGCGGGTTCTCGGGCTTCCGTTTGCGGAGCCGCGCTCCGCGATCGGCGCATGCGCGCTCCTGGCCGCGTACTACCTGGCGACCATGGCTCGCGACATCACGTTCTTTGATAGCGCTGAGCTTGCGACGGTAGCGGCGACGCTCGGGATAGGTCACCCAACCGGGCAGCCGCCGCACACGATGCTCGGGTACTTGGCGACAAGACTGCTTCCGTCGTCGCCGGCTCTCGCGATCACGTCGCTGTCCGCGATTGCGGGAGCCCTCTGCGTGCTCGCGGCGCTGAGCATCAGCGACACGCTCGCAG
>CAZWQH010000034.1:0-4938 GCA_964635815.1 uncultured Sandaracinaceae bacterium | reverse complement strand
GGCGACATCGCATCGGGGCTGAACTCAAAGCAACGGATGGTCTCGCTCGTGTGGTCGCGCGCGTGCGCCGTGATCTTCGGTACCGCGCTCGTCGCATGGGAACCTTCCACGCGAATCGAGGTGTACTCGTTGGCAGCGGCATGCTCGCTGTTCGCAATCGCGCGGACGTTGAACACCAAGCCCGACATGCTCGCGTACGCGCTCGCGGCGCTCGCTGGGTGCTGCAATCCGGTCGGAGGAGCGATTGCCGTCGGTACGTTGTTGACTCTCCACGCGCTCGAGTTGCGACGCGGTAAGGTGGTTTGGCGGCAAGAGTTCCGCAGCTTGCTGGGAGGACTCTTCGGCGCGCTCGCACTCGCGTATCTCCCGCTTCGCGCGTTCTTCAGAGGAGGGCCGCCGACGGTTTATTGGGGTGGCCTTCACGACACCGATTCGTGGAAGCGCTTCCTTAGCGGAGCTGACTACGCGCTCGGGGGAGGGGTGACGTTCAAGCAATTCGGGCAGAACGCGTTCGCGTTCATCGTTCGGCTCCACAAAGATGGCGGGACCTGGCCGTGGGTGCTCGCATTTCTCGCACTGCCACTTCTAGCGAACGCGCGACAGGCCGCTTTGCCAGGAGTCGGGCACTCGCTCGCGGTACGTCCGATCGTTCAGGCTCGAGTCGCGCTCGCGATGCTGAGCGTATTGGGTGTCGCGTTCATTGCATCGAATCGCATCTTCTTGATCGATAACCCCGACTACCTTGGATACGTCCTTCCCGCGTTCTGGTTGGCCGTTGGCGCAGCCGCCACCACTGCGCCGGCAATCCTCGGATTCAAGTATGAGAACACTCGGCCCGCGCTGCGGTTCGGCTTTCTCGGCGCAATGACCGTTGCCGTTGCGTTCTCGGCACTGGCGCCCTTTCCAGGTCCGTTCAATCGCTCCCGCTCATCCGATAGAAGTGCGCGCATGGCGGCCGAAGCGCTGCTTCGCGTCGCTCCGAAAGGAGCGATCATTCTTGTTGGTGGCGATCATGTCGCCGCACCGATGATGTACTTGCAATACGTGGAACATCAGCGTCCCGATGTCGTCGTGCTCGCGACGGGTCTGGCAAGCGCAGGTTGGTACTGGAAGAGCGTCTACCGATTGCATCCTGATCTTGAGCGCTTTTCTCTTCGAGGACCGGGGCGGCAACTAGGCAGACTGCGTCGCCTGCAAGCGGCGGCTCCGAACAGGGTCTGGTTGGCACATCGGCTGGATGACCTAACGCCGATGCGGCGGGAATCTACCGGTGACGACGTTTGTCCAGTCCCGTTCGGTTGGCGACTCGGCACTGAATCTTGCGATGACGTCGGTCCGCGAGAAACGATCGCGAACTTGCAGCGCGAGCGCGCGCGGGTACGCGTCGGCTGCGGACTGCTCTCGCTCGAAGACGATTGCGTGGGCTCCCCGACTGCGGGCGAAGGCCTCGCGCAGATTGCGGACGACGTCGGCTGGGACCTTCTCCGCGTCGGCGCATACAAACCCGCGTTCCGTGTGTGGATGGCAGCGTCTGGAATGCCGCCCGGTGCGGCGGACGAAGTCGACTTACTGCCACACCCGCGACACCGGTTCGCGCGGCCGTTGTTCGAGACGAGGCTTTCCCTGGGTGACGAACGCAGGAACACGCTGTACGCCGCGTTGCTGTGTCAGTCAGCGGACCGAGATGACCTCGGCATGACGTTCATCCAAAGCGCGCTTCGGCGCGCCAGGGCGAGCGGCCTTGGCTCGCGTTTGACGACTCGCAGCGTGTCCCATTGACGCCGGAGGCGCTCATCGCTACTCCGGCGACATGACTCAAGAGAGCAGGGCGCCTGAAACCGGCTCGGATGGCCCGTTCGTCGTTCGTCGTGAAGGCGCGCTTGAAGTTTGGACGCTCAACCAGCCCGACCGCATGAACGCGCTCTCGCGGGCGATTGTTCGAGAGGTCTACGATCATTCGCGTCGTGCAGCGAAGGACCCTGACCTGCGGGCTGTCATTGTAACCGGCACAGGTCACAAAGCGTTCTGCGCGGGTGCGGATCTGAAAGAGCGTCAAGGGATGACTCTTGACGAGGTGCGCGATTTTCTGGGGCTGTACCGCGTGGCTTTCGGAGCGCTCGACGCGCTGGCGAAGCCCACGGTTGCCGCGATCAACGGTGTTGCATACGGGGGAGGGCTCGAGCTAGCGCTCGCATGCGATTTTCGGGTGGCTGTGCCGACGGCGCTGCTGGGTCTTCCCGAGACAACACTCGGGATCATTCCGGGGGCCGGGGGGACGCAGCGGCTGACGCGTTTAGTTGGACCCGCGCGGGCCAAAGAGCTGATCCTCTTCGGGTCGAAGGTGCCCGCTGCCGACGCGTATGCGATGGGGATTCTATCGCGCGTTGCGAACGCGAATGAGAGCGCGCTCGACTGCGCTAAGCGCTTCGTTTCGCCGCTCCTCAACGCTGCGCCGATTGCGATCGGGGCTGCTCTCGAAGCGATTGATGCGGCGATGACGCTCAGCGTGGAGGAAGGTCTCTCGGTCGAACGCGAGTGCTACGAACGCACGCTTGAGAGCGAAGACCGATCGGAGGCCCTGCGAGCATTCGCGGAAAAGCGGCCTCCGGTATTCAACGGCCGGTAGCGATTAACTAATCTACTGTCAGCGGAACCCAAGTCAGGAACGACGCCCCGTCAAAGGACTCGAACCGGGCGCGGCGTGCGGCGGTCTTGAAACATTCGCCGAGCTCGCCCGTGATGAAGGATCGCGGCCCGGTCAGCTGCACCGCAGAAACACTCCCGGACGGCTCGATGCGAAATCCGAAACGCACGACGCCGGTCGTCTCTCCGTCCGCGAGATACAAACAGCGGCGCAGTGACGGAAACACGGAGTCGAATCCGCGCTCGATCTGGGCGCCACTGAGGCGGGCTTCACCGCCACTTGTCCCAGCGTTGATTTGCGCAGGGCGGTCTTCGTCTAGCGAGTCTCCCGCGGTTCCGATCTCGTCGTTGCCACTCCGCCCTCCGTTCGTCATGGGCGGTGTTCGCTGCCCGTTGCTGGCTTGCGTGCTCCTGCTTCCGCGTCGAGCGCGACCTCGGGCTCGACGCGAACGCGTCGACTCGACTCCTGCGTCTGACTCCAAGATGAGCGGCGTAACGACTGTCTCTTCATCACGCTCGAGATCGAGCGCGATGACTCCGAGCTTGTCGCAGACATAAATCGTTCCTAGCGCGGTTGCGAGACCGATTGCGAACCCGGCAATGAACTTGATCATGAGAGGACGTACGACCTGGACCCGGTCGAGCGACAGACTTTCTTAGCAGCCGCGGGCGAGGACTCGTAGCTGTTTATGCGAGCCAGAGCGGGGCGCGGCTTGACCCACCAGAACCGCTCCTTTACGGTCCGCCCGTTTTTAGAAACGTAGCCGGATGGCCGGCAGGGGTGCGACTAGTGCAACAGGTTTCAGCGCTCTCGCGCGTGACAATTTTCTTCTTCTCGATGCTCGTGACTGCGACAGCGTTTCCCGCGGCCGCCCAGAATCGCGACGCGATGATCGTTCCACCGGAAGTTGACGAGGAAGTTCCGCCGGGCGCAGACGAACCGGCAGCGGTGTTCGAGTCGGCACGCGTACCCGACGACCCCCTGCGCATCGTTGCGACGCTTGGAGGAGGGGCATCTATCCGACTGATCGACGATCCTCTGCTTGGTCAGCAGCGCTTTGCGCCGAGCTTCCTCGACCTCGCGGGTGGCGTCGTTTTCCCAGGACGCGGACTGCGACACGGAGCGCTCCTGCAGATTTCCACGAACATCAGCCCGGACGGAAACGCGTCGACTGGATATGACCCGCTTCAACAGTGGGTATTGCAGCCGACCTACTACGCGTACCTTCCAGTCGTCGACGATCTCATCACGCTCACGGGCAAAGTCGGACTAGGTTTCGCGTTGTCCGCGGCTGCGACCGGCGGACCGAGCTACGGCTTCGAGATTGCCCTCGGCGCGCAGTTTCAGCCGATTTTCGCTGGTCTCGGCCTCTACGCCGAAGCATCGTTTTCGACTTGGGTCGGCGTGTCTAGCTCTTTGTTCCCGATAGTCAGCTTCGAGGGCGGCATCGTGATCGACTACGAGGTTCTTCCATGACGTCGCGTTTTCAGTACTTTGTGCTTGGCGTATTGCTGTTTCTATTGCTCGGCGGACCGACTCCCGGCTCCGTGGATGGCTGCGATCGCGGTGATCCCGTTGCAGACGCAAAACAGCACTGTTTGAACGAAAAGGTTCGCACCATCGAACGAGACTACGGCTTGGGCGTGTACGGTCCACCGGGCTCGGAGACCGCAAAGCAGGCCGCGATCGCGGCGGTCAATCGGGTTCCAATGATGTGCGAAGGCGCCGCGTGGCCCGTGGGCTGTTTTCCGACCCGCACGCAGACCGACGCATGTCTGGCCGGCCTCCGGAACGCGCAGCGTTTCCAGGACGCGTACGCGGCTGGCTGCAGACAAACGTCCGAGTGCCCCGTGCAGGAATGTCAGCTGACGGCCGTCTGCGCGAGCGGGCTTTCTCCGCTGGTGGAATCCAACACCGAGGGCCTCGGAGCGTTGGACGAGGATTCTCTTCAGTCCACGAATCAGGGGAACCCGTGATGCGCGCGGAAAGCAAAGCTCGTTGGACGTACGTTTGTGCGGTGGGGCTCGTTGGCTCGGCGATGATATTCAGCGCCCTAGCCATGGGGCCGAGCGGCTGCACGGTCATCGCGATGCGATCGGACTATGCGGCGTACCGTCCGATCCGCCTCGCATCGGACGAACGCTCCAAGCTCGTCGCCATGCAGCAATACATCGCAGAGCACCCAGACGGCGTTTGGGCCGCCGAAGTGCGCGAATATCGAGCGGCGCAAGACGGCCCAACGTACGAAGCTGGCAAGATGACCAGGGAAGGTCTGGAGTACTACCTCACCGCCT